>JAPLFX010000126.1 GCA_026390445.1 Pseudomonadota bacterium | reverse complement strand
GGTTTGAAGCACGGCCCAGGCAAACACCAGCTGGACGTGGAACAAGTCCCTCACGGGACAGTGTGGAAAGTCGACAAGCCTAAATATTTTAGGTGGAATCGACTTTTCGGACAGGTTGTTAGTGCGAAAGGCGTGGTTCTTGAACCGCTGCGGATCGATGAGCACACCGGCAAGCGGTATACCTTTTTTGCCGATCCGGATGGCTTGCCGCTGGAACTCTACGAGGATTGATCCTTCCTCTGATCGTGCATGGCGGGGTTTGGAAAGGTCGCTGCCGCAGAATGTCTGCTCGGCTCGCAGCAAAAAACCATGCGCCATTGCGCCTAGCCGCGGGTTGCGCAGGCGCCTTCGGGCACGTAATCTAGGGTCCATGGTCAAGGTAAAAAGAGCACCCAACAACCTCGGGCGACCCACTGCAGCAAAGCCCCCGGCCACTGCAGTGACGGGTTTTGAACAGCCGCCGCAAGGGCGCCTTCTGCGCCAGGTCACCTTCTTCGACCGCGACGTTGGGATCGCCTATGAGCGCTGTATCGGCTTTTTCAAGCCGATACATACCCACGACCGCGTCACCATCACCTTTGCCCGTGGGTCGAGCCGCTCGGAAACGACTGTTTACGACCCGGATTGCACGTATAGCCTGGATTCCAGCACGGTGCATTGGCTGGCCGTCGGGACAGCGCATCAAAATCGCGCGCTCAGCACAGTCTACGACACGATGGCGCTCTATCCGACGGTGGCGCGGATCCAGGGAGTGGCCCAGGCCCTCGGCGTATCCAGGGCGCAGATCGCCACGCTTTTGGCGACGACCGTGAAGATCCCTCGCAGCCAGCTGCTTGCCGATCTTTGCGACCGGTTATTCTATTACCGGGTCGTGGCTGAAAGCACCGACGATACCTTGCTCACTAGCCTAGAGCAGCAGCTCTTGTCCGAGGTGATAGGCGCGCTCATTCCAGCACCGCAAGTAAAGGCGACGGCCTTAGCCTCAGGCGCCGGGCAAACGCTGACGCGGGCGCTCGAATTTATCGAGTCAAAGCTCTTCGAAGCACTGGCGATCGATGCTGTTTGCCGTGCGGCGCGAGTCAGCCAGCCAACACTGTTTCGCGCCTTTCGCGACGACTTGCAGATGACACCTTTTGCCTACATCCGTACTCGGCGTCTAGACGAAGCGGAGGCGCTGCTTCGCACCGGCGAGTATCAAGTCGCGGATGTTGCTTTGCTCGTTGGCTATGAGGATCTAAGCGCCTTTTCTAAGGCATGTAAGTTGCAATTTAAGCGGCCGCCGTCGACGAGTTTGCCGAAGACATAGTTTTTATGCACGGGTCCTAACCTTTAGCAGCTGCCCCACCGTATAGAAGGTTGACCTTTTCTACATCGAGTAAGCTAAGCATCGCCCGATTGACCGAGTAAGCCGAGCCACCGGGCTCCGTGATAGTAGGTCTTTCACCTGCGCTAAAAGCGTAGGACGGGTAGAGTAGAATCGACTCGAAGTCAAAGGGCACATCGACCGGCTGCGACACCGCTGCGGGCACCTTCTGGAACTGATTCCTATAGGCTGGAAGAATCTCATCCCAAACAATTTTTATGTATCGATCGCGGTCTTCGCGGCTGTGTTCGTGAACGAAGCCGAGGGCATGCATCAGCTCGTGGAGGACTTGACCTTTGCTGCACGAGGCGGCGAGGACGACTTCCTGCTCGCCGCCTTTCCGTCCCAAGTAGCTTTGGCAGAGGTCCGCATGAGCGGGGCGAAAGACGATGAAATCGGGCTCATCCTCGTGCGCGACAAAACGAACGCGGGTCTGGGCTTCGATCTCAGCGATCGCAGCTTTCACTGTGGTAGTATTGACGTTAGGATCAAGCGCGACGGGTACTCGTCCTTCTCGCCAGTAAGACACTTGGGCCATCTTGACCATGCGGAATGCGGTACCTTCGACGCCATCTTGCACATCTGCCGGGTCGACAAGCACGTCGCCTTGAGTGACCCATCGATCCTCGACCATTCCGACGGGAAGAATCAGGCTCGGCTTGCGATAGAGGTCTCGGTCGCTTAATGGCGGCGGGGTCGGCTGGATAGAATCTGACCCCAGTGTCTTGGTCTGACCTGGTGTAGAGGGCTTTATATTCGGGGCTCGTGACGGGGCCATAGGGGGCGACTGCGAGGTGTCTGTTGGCGAGGTGGCACCTAGCTCCTTCGACTCTCTTGATTCCATACTCAGCCAAATGCCGAGAACTAATACGCTCAGTGGTACGATTTTTGTGAGGCGCATGGCGTCGTCCTACAGCAAGTTGATGGGTCACCCGCTAAACGCAAACAACCGATAGTTCTGACTAAAACGTCGGACGAGCGTTCGCTGCGCAGATTCTATGCCCTTTCGACAATAATTTCAAGCACCTGCGGGCATTTGAAATGGATCACCCGATAAATTATCATATTTAGAGCATAAACAAATATCCTGTAAGGGGGGTGCCATGCGGTTAGCATACGTCGGTGCGTTGGTCGTGGTCGCAGCGTTGATAAATGGCTGCGGTAAGAAGGACAAGGATTACTCAGGTACCGCTGGTATCTGTACTCAAACCGAGACGATTAGTGCGGGGCAAACTTTGATCTACTGCACCGAGTACACGTGGAAGGAAAAGACTAAAAGTGATCCGTCCAAAGATGTCGCCAAGTCGATCAGTGATGGCTGTGGTCCAAACACCAGCACCGCAACCTATGTATACAGTGCAACGGGTACTTGCTCGGAAACTGGCGCAGTAGGTAAGTGCGCTTTCTCTTCAACAACCAGCGGTGCTACCGTCAGCGCAAAAATAGTCATGAGCGGGACGGCCGCGACCCAGGACCTGTCCACGCAGTTCTGTAGCGCCGTGTCTGGTACTTATACGAAGATTTAATACAAATCGGCACGGGTCTCGTTGCTCGTGTCGACGTGATCTCGACCTGGTTTTGCCAAGGACTCAGCGATCGCTGAGGGTCATCTTTGCGTAGTACGTTTCTTAGATGTGAAGAAACGGACGTTGCTTGTCTCGGTCAGTCCTAAGGTCGGCATCGATCCGGGGGGCAGCGCACAGCGACTCACCCATTGACATCGTCATGATGGAAGTGCGTCTTCCTAACTGCTACGGATTTTTTGCCGTGAAAAAGGTGATCGAGGAGGCGGACCACGGTATACCCATCTTCGTCATGTCGCATGGCTACGGCGGCCTGGCGCTCAAGCAGCTGTCGCGGTGGAGTGTCCTCGGCTACATCCGTAAGCCCTTTAGCATCGGCCAGCTTAGTGAGTTTGTGCAGGAGCGGCTGGCTTTCTTCTCAGATCGCATCACACTTACGGCCTCAGCCTCGGCCAGCCCACGGCCCAAACCCAAAAAGCAGGACGCTAAAGCAGCCGATACCAAGGTCCTCTCCGTGACGGATGAGGCAAAGTCGGAGCGCAAAGCCGAGGACGTCGCGTAGACCGGAACCTATGTGCCGCTGCGACCAGCGCACTTTAGTTCGTGCCGCTGGTGTCCTGATTGGCACTTGTGGAGGCGATGTCTAGGCATGAGGTGGTGACATGCGGAAGCGGCGTGTGCTACCTTTTGCAAAGTATCTTTCCAGCAATTGCAGGAGGCCTCCAGTGGTCTACAAAAGAAGCTTGTCAGTTCTTTGGTGCGTAGCGATGGCATGGGTCGCGACTCCGGCGGTTGCCGGAACATACGGCACCGCCGGTTGCGGGCTCGGGTCAGTTGTATTTGGTGGTGAGCCGGGTTTTTCCCAGGTTTTTGCCGCGACGACTAACGGGACATCGTATACCCAAACCTTCGGTATCAGTTCGGGGACGTCCAACTGTGTCCCGGCAGCGAAGGCAGCAGCCTTCAACAGCCAGCGGCTCTTCCTCGAGCAAAACTTCGCATCGGTGGCCATGGACGCCGCCCAGGGCGATGGCGAGACGCTGCGTGGCCTCGCCGCAACGCTTGGCTGCAGCGAGCAGGCCTATCCAGAGGTGACCAGCGCGATAAAGGCGCACCACGCCGCGATCTTCCGTGCAGCGGGTGTCGACCGGGTGCTCTTTTCCATGCACAAGGTCCTTCGCTCGAGCGAGGGTGTCACGACCGGTTGTACCAATATCATTTGAGGCTGGCGCCACTTACACAGGAGCATAGAGATGAAGATCCTAACGTCGTTGATCTTGGGCGTCATGCTTAGCGGCTCTGCTGCCGCGGCAGACTATGGCATGGCTGGATGCGGACTGGGCTCGATCGTCGCGCGTGAATTGCGCTGGAGCGATAATTTCGTGCAGATTTTCGTTGCGACCAGCAACAACTCCTTGGGCAGCCAGACCTTTGGTATCACCAGCGGCACGTCCAATTGTGGCTCTGCTGCCTCGCCGACCGTGAGGGGTAAAGTCCTTGGCCAGAATAAGGCTGAACGGACGGTCTTTTTACATTACAATCTGGCCCAAGTCCGCGCCGATGCCGCCCGTGGCGACGGCGAGTACATCGCCGGATTGGCAGACCTGTTTGGGTGTCGTAATCAGCTGACCGGCTCCTATGTCGGGTTTGCAACCATGAGTCAGCGTAGGCATGAGAGCTTGTTCAATTCCAGCGACGCAAAGGTCGTTCAAGCAAACTTCGAACGCGCACTTTCCCAAGATAGCGTGTCCTGCGGCTAAGGGCCGTAAATGCGTGCGGGCGGCGCTAGGCGTCGTCGCGCGCCTGCTGTGTCTGGTGATCATGGCGGGCGGCTCGGCGCTGGCTGGCGAGGCCGAGTTGGCTCTTTCGCCCGCATGGCGCCGGGCGCTCTACTATGTGCCGCATAGCTTAGGACGTGCCGCTGGGTTGGTCGCCACGCCCGGTTTTTATGTGGCAACTACGGGTCGCGACGATCCGCAGCAGGAACTCGTGGCGACACTCGCAGCCTTTCGCGCGCCGGTCCCGACTAAAGCCGATGACCACGCCCTCTGCCGCTTTCCGCGACGGCGCCAGCTCATCGCCGCGGCCATGCCCGAACTGGTGACTAGTTGGCCGGTCGTGGCGTGCACCGCCTACCGCGACTGGCGCGAGGCCTTCCCGGTCGACGGCGCTAGCCTCGTCTTCTCGTCCAACTACCTCAACAACCCGTCGTCCATGTATGGCCACACCTTTTTGCGCCTGCAGCGCGGCAACGGCACCTCCCAGCACGCTTCGGATCTGCTCGACTACGCCGTCAACTTCGCCGCCAATCCGGACACGGCAAATCCCCTGCTCTACGCGGCCTACGGTGTCAGTGGCCGTTTTTTCGGCGGTTTCTCGCTCATGCCCTACTACCTAAAGGTGCAGGAGTACGCCAACGCCGAGAGTCGTGACTTGTGGGAATACCCACTGCGCTTAGACGGAGCTGGACGCGATGCGCTCATGGCGACCCTGTGGGAGGTCGGACCACATGGCATTCGTTACTGGTATCTGGACGAGAACTGCTCGTTCGTGCTGCTCGCCGTGATCGCCGCGGCCGATCCGAGCATCACGGCGGTAGACGAGTTTCCTTTGGTGGTGGCGCCGAAGGACACCGTCGCGGCGCTCTGGCGCCAAGGGGCCCTTGGTGAGCCCAAGCGGCGGCTCAGCGCGCACTCGCGGCTCACACTCAGACGTCAGGCGCTAAGCGCGGACGAAGCAAACTTGTTGGTGCGGCAGATCGGCGCTGCAACGCTTCTGCCCGAGGTGGCCGCCCTTCCTCCAGCGAGTCGCACGCGCGTCCTCGACGCTCTCCTCGAATGGATCGCCTACGACGAGAAGCTGGCCGGCACCCGTCGTTCCGAAAAGCACCAGCAACTCTGGGAGGACACTCTGGCGTCCCGCGCGGCCACGCCTGGCAGCTCGCCCCTGATGGTTGCGGAGGACCCCCACCTGACTCGCCCCGACTATGGCCCCAGTTCTCAGCGCGTCATGCTCGGCGTCGACAGCGTGGCTGGCCAAGGCACGGATGCTCTCTTTGGTTTCCGTTTTGCCTTGCACGACCTAGCCTCGCCGACCATCGGCTACGCCAAGGATCAGGAGATCACCATGGGTGACTTCCAGCTCCGCGCGCACCGCCAAAGCGGTGGCCGCTACGCCGTGGTCCCTGAGTCCTTGACCCTGATTCGCATCCTGTCGATTCCCGCCTTTGACCGGGTCACGGGTGCCTTTGCCTGGACCTTGACGATCGGTAGTGAACGGCGGCTCGACAGCGATGGCGATGCCTGGCTGATGCACCGCCTCGAAGGTGGCGCTGGCATCGCCGGGGATTTCCTCGGCGGCCGGATCTACGC
>JAPLFX010000043.1 GCA_026390445.1 Pseudomonadota bacterium | reverse complement strand
GGTCGATGGGATCATCGGTCATCACGCCCCGGTCGCGGCGATAGATCATCTCAGGCCACATGAGAACAGGGTAAGCCAATGCGGCCAGGGTTAAATCGGCGGCCGAAAACTGGCCACTAACGAGAAAGTTTTTATTTTGATCAAGCAAGATCTCCGTGTCGCGAAAAATGGCGGCAATATCATCCTCAGCCTGTCGCGCCCGCGGCTCATTGATCCGGTATGACTTCTCGATCAACGGCTTGATGATCCGCATAACACCGCCGATACAGACTCTGCCAAAAGGGCCAAATCCCGGGCCGGCAAACTCAGAAAGTTGAGCCGGCGCCGCAAGTAGGTAGTGATAAGCAAGCAGACGCGTGGCAGGCCCCAGGTGCTCGTCAAAGCGCTCTTCAAGAGTGGCGATCTGCTTGGCCATCACCGCATCGTTACCAAACAAGCGCGGCCCGCAGTTGCTCCGATGCCCAGCGACAAATGCTAAAATATCCGTGGAATCAGTCAAGCATTGCGTTGGCGTCATCAGCACAGGTACAGACTTACCGCGTTGGCGAAGAGCGGTCGCCGCTAAATGGGCACCAGGAAAATAGCCCTGCTCTTGGTAGGGCTGGCCGGAGAGATCTAAGGCCCATCGGGCCTTTTCGCAGTAGTGACTGAAGGGAATGGTGATCAGCTGCCACAAAAATTCACTCATCGTTTTTGAGAGGATCCGGCAGTGACCACCAGCGCACTCAAGCCGTACCCGCAAAGACCTTCACAGCACGAATCGCACGGTGCCAACCAGCTAGGTGCGCCGCCACTCGAGCCCCATCTTCGGCAGACGAGGCCGGACTAAAGATCCGCTCCGTGCGCCTCACTCGACGCAGATGCTCCAGGTCCGCATACAGACCAACTCCCAGGCCAGCGAAGAGTGCCGCACCAAAGGCGGTCGTCTCCAGGTTGGCTGGACGATCGACACGAACGCCACCGTAGTCGGCCTGCATTTGCATCAGTAAGCTGTTGGACGCTGCGCCGCCGTCGACCCTGAGCACCTGCAAGGGGGCGCCAAGATCCTGCTGCACGGCGACCGTCAGCTCGGCAACCTGCAGGGTGATGCCCTCGAGCACCGCGCGGATCAGCTGCGAGCGTGTCGTCCCTCGGGTTAGGCCAAAAAAAGCACCCTGCGCCTTGGCATCCCAATAGGGAGCACCTAGGCCGGCCAAGGCCGGTACAAAGTAGACCTCCGGAGCGGCCGTGGTACTGGACGCCAAGGATTCCGTCTCACTCGCATGATGGATCAAGTTTAATTGGTCGCGAAGAAACTGCACCGCGGCACCGGCGATGAAAGCCGAGCCTTCAAAGGCGTAGGTGCGCTTGCCGCCAAGTGACCAAGCGACGGTCGTCAACAGGCCAGCGCGTGAGGCCAGGGCCTTGCTGCCCTGCGTTGCCAGGAGAAAGGCGCCGGTGCCATAGGTGCACTTGGCCTCTCCGGGACTAAAGCAGGTTTGTCCGGCGAGAGCAGCCTGCTGATCGCCTAAGACACCGCAGATCGGGATCCCATCAGGGAGAAAGCCGAGGCCCTTGGTCCGACCAAATTCACCGGCACTATCGGCAACCTGCGGAAAAATATCGGCATTTGGAATGGCCAACAGCCGCAGCAGGTCCGGATCCCAGCTCCCGGTGTGGATGTTAAAGGCCAACGTACGCGATGCATTGCTGGCCTCGGTGACGAAGGAACGGCCTGCGGTCAGACGCGTGATCAAAAAGGTATCGATGGTCCCGACCACGGCCTGGCCTTGGCGCAGCTTGGCGGCAATCTCCGGCCGGTTTTCTAGCAGCCAGGTGATCTTGGTGCCGCTAAAATAAGGATCGAGAACCAAGCCGGTGCGCTCCCGGACCAGCTCTTCGTGGCCCTGGGCGCGGAGGCGCGCAACGATGTCAGCGCTGCGCTTGCATTGCCACACAATGCCGCGGTGCAAGGGCCGGTACGTACCTCGTTCCAGCACACAAAGGGTCTCGCGCTGGTTGGTCAGACCTAAAGCAATGATGCGATCCGAGCTAAATCCTGGGTCGGACGCGGAGGCATGAGCCATCGCCTGAGTCGCCGCTTCGCTGACCGAACTCCAGATCCCTTCTAAGTCGTGCTCAACCCAGCCAGTCTGCGGATAGTACTGAGAGAACTCAATAGTATGACGGCCGATGATGGAGATCGCGTCGGGCACGGTGACGTCGACCACGAGGACCGTCGAGCCGGTCGTGCCTTGATCGATCGCCAAGATAAACTGTCGCGCCATCCGCTGTCTCCTTTACTTGATACCGGCGTAAACCCTGTGCACGTCGTCGTTGTCGTCGATCTTGCTCAGGAACTCCTCGACCTCTTTGCGTGCTTCGGCGGCCAATTCGACAAAATTCTTGGCGCGGTAGCCAAGCTCGGATTTGGACACGGTCCAGCCCGCCTCGGTCAGCTGCTTGTTCACCGTGTCGAGGTCGCTCGGATCGGTGTAAAACACCGCACCGACATGGCCCGCCTCGACTTCACTGGCATGCAAGGGCTCCACATCCTGAGCACCAGCCTCAATGGCAGCACCTTCGCTATCGATTTTGCCGTCTTTGTGGGTGGCTTCGATCTGCCCGAGGCGGTCGAACATCCAAGCCACCGAGCCGATCGCACCGAGCTGTCCTTCTTTGCGAAAAAACACCCGGACATCAGCGGCCGTGCGATTTTTGTTTTCGGTCAGGCACTCGATGATGAGCGGCACCTGATGCGGCGCAAAGCCCTCATAGGTGACCAGTTCGTAGTTAACCGTCTCATCGGTGAGGCCGGCCCCCTTCTTGATGGCGCGATCAATGGTGTCGCGTGGCACCGATGCCTTACGTGCGGCCTCGACAGCGGCCCGCAGTCGGGCGTTGTTTTCTGGGTTGGGATCCCCCAGTCGGGCCGCCACGGCGATCTCTTTTGCTAACTTACCAAAAACCAAGCCGCGTTTGGCTGCCGAATCGACCCGCCCCGCGTGTTTCCATTGTGCTCCGATGGCTCGTCTCCTTGCGCAAAAAGTCCCTGGAACTTACATAACAGGATGATTGGGCCGCAAGTACAAAGGATGCGAGCAAGACAGATCAGCAGGAAATAAGGGCCCTAAGGGCCGGCCAACCCGGAGATCCAAGCTGGCCGGCAATCTGACCTTAGGAGGCTGGCCCGACTTTGCGCAGCAAGATCTGCGTGCTGACGGCCTCGCCACAGACCTTTGCGGTGGCATTGGCGGTGTCGGCACAGAGCTTATCGCTCATAGCTAACTTCAGGGTTCGCGAACCATCGCTGCGCTGCTTGCCGATCAGGATCTGCTCGGACTGCACCGATACCTGGCCGCCGGCCTCAAGCCGCGTCAACCGGGCAAAGCGGAAGCCGCCGCCAGGGACTCGGGCCATGGTATAGGGTTCCTTCAGCTCTTTGCCTGCACCACCGGGCACAAAGGGCGAAGCTTCGGGCACGAGAAAGAAGAAGCCGCCGGCACGGACGACGCTGACGTCGGTCTCACTGGCGAAGGCGCCGCCATCGATCTTCCATTTCCCGCTCAGCGGCAAGCTGCCATGCGCAGCACTAAAATGCATACCAACCTTCGCGCCGTCGCTGGACTGGCCCTGCCAGTCACCGCTTAGACTACCGAGGTCTTTCTCCACACTGTTGGCAAACTCCTCAACCGCCTCTTCGGCTTGGGCCAAAGCCGGTGTACCCAAAGCCCACGCGGCCAAGAACACACCCAAGATCCGGCTCACCTTTGCTTGCTGCATCATCTATCGCACTCCTTACGTTGAAAATAAACCGCCATCACCGTGACTGCGGCGAGGCAAAAGCTAGGCAATGAAGCGACTAAAGTCGAAGGACATGGCCCATGTCTGCGGCAGTCTTTTCGCAAGCACACCGACTTTCACTGGCTGCAGCGTCGCTGGAGCGGTAGGATTCGCAGTGATCCTGCCGAGCATCGGCAGCATTGGTAGATTTAGAGCAGCGACCCTGACGCCGAGCGGAGGCCCCCCCGTGAGCAGCAACGACATCACCAGCGTCCTCAAGGAAGACCGTTCCTTTCCTCCGCCTACCGCATTCCAGCAGCGGGCCTTGATTGGTTCAATGGAAGAATACGATCGTCTATGGTCCTACGCTGCTGAGCAACCCGAGCGCTTTTGGGCGGAGCAGGCCACGACCTGTCTCAACTGGTTCAAGCGTTGGGACCGCGTCCTCGACTGGCAGCTGCCGCACGCAAAGTGGTTTACCGGCGGCAAGTTGAACGTCAGCTACAATTGCCTCGACCGCCACTTGTTGACCTGGCGGCGCAACAAAGCCGCGATTATTTGGGAAGGCGAACCCGGTGACCGCCGAGTCTTGACCTACAACGACCTGCACCATGAAGTCTGCCGCGCCGCCAATATGCTTAAAAAGCAGGGTATCGTCAGCGGCGACCGCGTCACCATCTATATGCCTTTGGTGCCCGAGCTGGCCATCACCATGCTCGCCTGCGCCCGCATCGGTGCCGTCCACAATGTCGTCTTTGGCGGCTTCAGCAGTGAGGCCATCGCCGATCGCAATCGCGACTCGCAGGCACGCCTGATCATCACGGCCGATGGTGGCTGGCGCCGCGGCGCGATCGTCCCACTCAAGGCCAATGTCGACGCCGCCATGGCCAAATCGCCAAGCGTCGAGCGCGTCATCGTGCTAAAGCGCACCGGCTGGGAAGTCCCCATGCAGGCGGGACGAGACCTGTGGTGGCATGATGAAATGGCCACGGTACCAGCAACCTGTCAGGCCGAGGAATTGGACAGCGAGCACCCATTGTTCCTCCTCTACACCTCTGGGAGCACCGGCAAACCAAAGGGTATTCTCCACACCACGGCCGGTTATCTGCTGCACGCCACGCTGACCAGTCAGGTGGTTTTAGATCTCAAGGACGACGACACCTATTGGTGTACCGCGGACGTCGGTTGGATCACCGGACACAGCTACGTCGTCTACGGTCCCCTAGCCAATGGGGCCACGACCGTGATGTATGAAGGCGCGCCAAACTTCCCTGACTGGGGACGCCTGTGGGAGATCATCGAGCGCAATAAAGTCTCGGTTTTCTATACTGCACCAACCGCCATTCGCGCCTGTGCCCGCGAAGGCAGCAAATGGCCAAAGCAGCGCGACCTGACCTCTCTGCGCCTGCTCGGTTCCGTTGGCGAGCCGATCAATCCCGAAGCCTGGATGTGGTACCGCGACACCATCGGCGGCGGCCGCTGCCCGATCATTGACACTTGGTGGCAGACCGAAACCGGCGGCATGATGATCACGCCTTTGCCGGGAGCCATGGCGACGGTACCAGGCTCAGCGACGCGGCCGTTTTTCGGTGTCGTTCCAGATATCATCGACGCAAGCGGCAACAGCGTACCACGCGGCAAGGGTGGCTTCCTGGTCATCCGCCAGCCGTGGCCAGGGATGCTACGCACGATCTGGGGCGATGATGAGCGCTACAAAGCGCAATATTGGAGTCAAGCACCGGGCGTTTATTTCACCGGTGACGGCGCCCGGCAAGACGCGGCCGGCAATTACTGGATTATGGGCCGTATCGACGACGTCATCAATGTCGCTGGCCATCGCCTCAGTACGATGGAGGTCGAAAGTGCCTTGGTCAGCCACCCTTCGGTCGCCGAGGCGGCCGTCGTCGGAGCACCGCATGAGGTAAAGGGTGAAGGATTACATGCCTTCGTCTTACTCGAAGGCAGCCACCGACCAAGCGATTCGCTCATGCGCGACTTGATGGATCATGTGGTGCGTCAAATTGGCGCCCTGGCTCGCCCCGAAAGCGTGCGCTTTGCGCAGGCCCTACCGAAGACGCGCTCGGGCAAGATCATGCGCCGCCTGCTGCGAGATATTGCTGCGGGTCGCGCCAGCGTTGGTGACACAACGTCTCTTGAAGATTTCTCGGTGCTCGCGACACTGCGCGCCAATGAAGATGTTTAACCTTGAAGGGAGCGGCCCTATGCACTCGGCTCACAGCCCTCAAACCAGCAAAGTGACGATTCTAAGTGGCGCCGTCAAGCCGCGCCACGTGGACCAAGTGCTGACGCCTGAAGCCCTGCGCTTCCTTGGCGACCTGCATCTTAAATTTAACGGCCGCCGCCTTGAACTGCTAGCCGCTCGCGAGCAGCGGCAAAAGCAGCTGCGCCAAGGCCTATTGCCCGACTTCCTAGCGTCGACCAAGAATGTGCGGGAAGACAGCTGGCAAGTCGCGCCGACCCCAAAGGACTTACTCGATCGACGCGTGGAGATCACCGGCCCAGCCGAAGCGAAGATGATGATCAACGCACTAAACTGCGGCGCCAAGGCCTTCATGTGCGACTTTGAGGATTCGTTGTCACCAACTTGGAGCAACATCATCCAAGGCCAGATCAATGTCCAAGAGGCCGTACGCCGCACGTTATCCTTCACCAATGAAAACGGTAAGGAGTACCGACTCAAGGACGACATCGCGACCTTGCTCGTCCGCCCGCGTGGCTGGCATTTGAGTGAAAAGCATCTGAGTTATCAAGGCGAGCGCCTATCGGCGAGCCTCGTCGATTTTGGCCTTACCCTCTTTCACAATGCCAAAGAACAGCTGGCTCGCGGCACCGGCCCATACTTCTACCTACCCAAGATGGAGAGCCACCTCGAAGCCCGACTCTGGAATGACGTCTTCAACTATGCCCAGGACGTCCTGTCGTTGCCTCGCGGCACGATCAAAGCCACGGTCCTGATCGAAACCATCCTCGCCGCCTACGAGATGGATGAGATCCTGTACGAACTGCGCTATCACATCACTGGCTTGAATGCCGGTCGCTGGGACTACATCTTTAGCATCATCAAGAAGTTTAGCGCCGACAAAGGCCGGGACCTGCCCGACCGCACCCAGGTCGCGATGAGCGTCCCGTTTATGCGCGCGTACTGCGATCTCCTCGTCCAGACCTGCCACAAACGCAATGCCCACGCCATGGGTGGCATGGCGGCATTTATCCCGAGCCGCAAAGATGCTGCCGTCAACGAGGTGGCCTTGTCCAAGGTGAAAGCGGATAAGGAGCGGGAAGCGGGCCTCGGTTTTGACGGCACCTGGATCGCCCATCCAGACCTCATCGAGGTGGCGCAAACCGCCTTCAACACCGTACTCGGCTCGCGCCCCAATCAAAAGGATCAGATGCGCAGTGAGGTGCGGATCAAAGGCTCCGCCCTGATCGACCTAAACATACCCGGCGGCACCGTCACGCGAGCCGGCGTCCAAAGCAATATCAACGTCGCCTTGCAATATATCGAGCAATGGCTGCAGGGTAACGGCGCCGTTGCCCTGCATCATTTGATGGAGGACGCCGCCACCGCCGAGATTGCCCGAGCCCAGTTATGGCAATGGGTGCATCACCGCAGCGTCATGGACGACGGTCACAACGTCACCGCCGAGCTATACCAAGAGATGCGAGACCATGAGTTAGGCAAGCTCGGAGTCGCGGCCCTTCGGCGCGCCACCGAGATTTTAGATCGCTTAGTGCTGGATACTGAATTCGCTGAGTTTCTGACCATACCTGCTTATGAAATGCTGGATACTTAACATTTTTTGAGAGGGAACCTCGCACTATGAAAACAGACGTGACCGCCCAAGCCAAAACACTCGAAACGGAATGGGCCACACAGCCGCGCTGGAAAGGCATACGCCGCGATTACAGCGCCCAGGAAGTCGTCCATCTAAGGCCGTCCCTGCACATCGAACACACCCTCGCCAAGCACGGGGCTGATCGCTTTTGGCGCCAGCTTTCTAGCGAGGCCTTCGTCAACGCCCTCGGTGCGATGACTGGGGCGCAAGCGGTGCAGATGGTCAAGGCGGGACTGAAAGCCATCTACATGAGCGGTTGGCAGGTGGCGGCTGATGCCAATTTGTCTGGCCAAACCTATCCCGATCAAAGCCTCTACCCGTCTAACAGCGTGCCGGCATTGATTCGCCGCGTCAACGCCGCCCTGACAAGGGCCGACTTAGTCGAACGCAGCGAAGGCCAAGCCTCGGTCGAGGACTGGTATGCGCCGATTCTGGCCGATGCCGAAGCCGGTTTCGGCGGCCCGCTGCACGCCTTTGAACTGATGAAATCGATGATTGAGGCAGGAGCAGCCGCGGTCCATTTCGAAGACCAGCTCGCTTCAGAAAAGAAATGCGGTCACCTCGGTGGCAAAGTCCTAGTGCCCACCTCACAATTTATCCGCACCTTAACCGCCGCTCGCTTGGCGGCCGACGTTTGCGGCGTACCGACTTGCATCGTCGCTCGGACCGATGCTTTAGGTGCCACGCTGATGACTTCGGATATCGATCCTTATGACCGCCAGTTCATCACTGGAGAGCGCACCAGCGAAGGCTACTTCCGCGTTAAGACCGGCATCGAGTCCGCGATATCACGCGCTTTGGCCTACGCACCCTACGCGGATCTCCTGTGGTTTGAAACCTCGGTGCCAGATATCGCCGAGGCCAAGGCCTTCAGCAAAGCGGTTCATGACAAGTTCCCCGGCAAGTACTTGGCCTATAACTGCTCTCCGTCCTTCAATTGGGAGAAGAAGTTAAACGCCAAACAGATCGCCAGCTTCCAAAGCGATTTAGGTGAACTGGGTTATAAGTTCCAATTTATTACTTTGGCTGGCTGGCATTCGGTCAACTACCACATGTACGATTTGGCCGCGGGATACAAAGCGAGCGGCATGACCGCCTTCGTCGACCTGCAGTCGAAAGAGTTCAAAAAGGAAAGCGCCGGCTACACCGCCACCCGGCACCAGCGGGAGGTCGGGACCGGTTACTTCGACAAAGTCCTGATGACGGCCACCGGCGGCAAGGCCGCCACGGGCGCCTACGCAGGCTCTACCGAAGAGGACCAGTTCCACAAATAAGCATCTGATTTTTCTGTTCATTTGCGAATAGTGCTGAAGACCACCCAACGCCCTTAAAAGCGTCGGGTGGTCTTTTTTTAGCTGGAATAATGGTAATTTAAAGGAACAGGTTTACTTCTTAGCTGCATTCTTCAACAAGCGCGCGTAGATTTGCTTCCCAAAGATGCAGGAGCTGAGCACATGGTCAGGTCGTTGGAACCCATTTTGTTGGCGTGGAGCGGCGGCAAGGAAAGCCTGATGGCTCTGCGCGAGCTACGCCGGCAAAAGGAGTTCGACGTCTGTGGGTTGGTGACCGCCATCAGCGATAGTGACCAACGGGTGACAACCCATGGCGTGAGCCGCGAAGTGGTTGCAGAGCAGGCGCGTGCGCTCGGCCTGCCGATCGACATCGTCATCGTCCCAAAAGGTTGTTGTCCGCATACCTACAACGACTGCTTGGCAGCGGCGGCGGCCGCGAAACGCGACCGAGGGGTGAGCAAAATAGCCTTCGGCGACCTCTACCTCGATGATGTGAGGGATTTCCGCGAGGAATGCCTTGAGATGATCGGTATGGAGGCCATCTTCCCACTTTGGCACATGGACACCCAGGAGCTAGCGTGGGCCTATGTCCACGCAAAGTATAAAGCAGTGGTCACCTGCGTCGATGAGCAGAGTTTGCCGCGTTCCTTTGTTGGTCGCCTTTACGATCGCGCCTTCCTGTCGGACCTCCCTTTGGGCGTCGATCCATGCGGCGAAAATGGTGAGTTTCACACCTTCGTTTTTGATGGACCGGTCTTTGATCACCCCGTGTTGATCAAACAAGGCACCCCGTATTCTGAAGCCAGCATGCACTATTGCGACGTCCTCGGGGAGAGCAACCGACCCAAGCAGGCCATGCGCCGAGCCCGTTGACACGCATATTTAATCAGCACCAGCTTTTGGTTTCGCTCGGCTCAATCGCGCTCCTTGTCAAGGCGCCCACGCAAAGCAGGTGGTCCGATGAAGAAAAAAGGCAATGTGGCAGCGGCAACGCCAGCGGCTGATACCTCCGATTCCGGGAACGACCACTCCTCCGAAGCGTCCCAACGGCCGCGCACGGGACCAGCGATCCTTCGCTCGCCCCTGACCTTTGCCGGCGAGCAATGGGAGCGGATGCGGGCGTCGCAACGTTTTCATCAGGGCCGCTTTCGCAACTCCGTGCCACTCAATGAGATCGTTCGCCGTGGTGCATTACCGCTGCTGGGTGAATACTTTTTCAGCCGTACGGAACGCGTCCCAAAGCAGCCCCTGCCGCTAGAAAATCCACTCCTAACCTGGGCCACCAAGCCGACGACCGGACTTCGTATCACCTGGCTTGGTCACAGCACCATGCTCATCGAGCTTGGCCATGTGCGCATCCTGACCGACCCAGTCTTTGGCCTGCGCGCTTCGCCGCTGAGCTTTGCTGGCCCAAAACGCTTCCATCCGCCACCGGTGAGCATCGCCCAATTGCCAAAGATTGACGCCGTGCTTATTTCGCACGATCACTACGATCACCTGTGCTATTCCAGCGTTCTTGCCTTGGCACAGCGCGATGTTCCCTTTGTCACATCGCTTGGCGTCGGAGCCCGCCTGACCTCATGGGGCATTCCCGCAACGAGGATCAGCGAACTCGACTGGTGGGAAAGCCACCCTTTGCCGGGCACGGACGTCCATTTTACCGCAGCCCCGGCACAGCATTTTTCCGGTCGCAGCTTTGACGACCGCAACCAAACGCTATGGTCGAGCTGGGTGATTCGAGACGATAGGCATAAGTTGTTCTTCAGTGGCGATACCGGCCTGACCGATGAGTTTTTGCAGATCGGCGCCAAGTTCGGCCCGTTTGATCTGACCATGCTGGAGATTGGGGCCTGGCATCCGCAATGGGGCGACATTCATCTAGGCCCTGAAAATGCTCTAAAGGCCCACGCCATGCTCGGTGGTGGTCCGCTCATGCCAGTGCACTGGGGGACCTTCAATCTGGCCTTGCACGCCTGGGACGAGCCCGCCGAAACACTGCTCGGATTGGCCGCCGCTGAAAACACGCCGTTGTTTATGCCGCGCCTCGGCGGAAGCTTTGAGCCGGGCCAAGCCAGGCCGCCCGGACCGGCCTGGTGGCGACTACGCTAGGGCGCGTTGCCAAGCCAGGCCCTGCTGGCGTACTCTGCCTCCAGTGCCGTGTTCTCATGGCCCAGCTCTAGTTCTAAATAAGGAACCATTCGATGCGATCACTACTTCTGCTCTGCACCATGGCCCTGATGCTCACCGGCTGCGGCTGGCAAGCCATCCCCCAGGCAAAAAATGACGTCGATGCTTCGTTAGCGGAAGTGACCAACCAATATAAGCGCCGCGCCGATCTCATCCCCAATCTCGTCGCCGTCGTCAAAGGCTATGCCAAACACGAACAGGACACGCTGACTGCTGTAGTCAACGCTCGCGCTAAGGCCACCAGCATCACCATCGACCCCAGCAAGGCGACGCCCGAGCAAGTGCAAAAATATAGCGAAGCGCAGGGTTCCCTGTCACAAGCCCTCGGTAAGTTGCTGATGGTGAGTGAGCGCTATCCAGACCTAAAAGCCGACAGAAACTTTCGCGACCTCCAAGCGCAGCTCGAGGGTACCGAAAACCGCACGACCATCGCCCGCCAGCGCTATATCCAATCGATCAACGCCTTCAATAACCTAGTCTCGGTGCCGCCGACTAGTTGGACCAATAGCCTGTTTTACCATTTCGAAAAACTCGCTCAGTGGACCGTGTCTGACGACGAGAAAAAGGCCGTTGAGCAGGCGCCGAAGGTCGAGTTTTGAGTTACCTTGCCGCGCTCTTGTTAACCCTGCTGGCGCTCCCGGCCGAAGCCGCCTTTGTCGTACCGCAGATGACCGCGCCGGTAAACGACTACGCCCATATGCTGACGCCCGAGGCCCGAGACGAACTGAACCGGGCCCTACGCGACCTGCTGCAAAGCGGCGGCAGTCAGATTGCCGTACTCACCGTCCCCAACCTCGGCGGCGAGGTCTTAGAACAGGCCTCGATCAAGGTCGTCGAGCGGTGGAAGTTGGGCAAGGCTAAGGTCGACAATGGCGTGTTGCTGTTCGTCGCCAAGGATGAGCACAAGATCCGCATTGAGGTCGGCCAAGGACTAGAAGGCGCTCTACCGGACGCCTATGCGCGGCGCATCGTCTCCGATACGATGGTCCCGCTATTTCGCCAAGGTAAACCGAGCGAGGGCATCATCCAGGGCGTCCTTGGCATCGCCGCCTACACCGATCCCAAAGTCGACATGCACCTAGGTCCCCGCAACGCTCAGACTGATTCCCGCGGGGCGCCTGACGACCAAAACGGACCAATCCCCTTTGGCATCGTCCTCACGTTGGTCATCATCGTCTTTTTGTTATCGCGTTTTGGTCGCGGCGGCCCCAGGTATTGGGGTGGCGGCGGCGGCGGATTTGGCCGGGGCGGTGGCTCTGGTGGAGGATCGTCCGGCGGTGGTGGTGGGTTCTCGGGCGGCGGCGCCTCAGACAATTGGTGAATGGAACGTGGCGTATTCTGCACGGAGCTCGTGGATGCTTAGTCGCCTGTTAGGCTTCTTGATAGTCACCTTAGCTGCACAGCCCTCTCTTGGCGCCAAGGAGGAAAGGCCCTTCGTCATCGCTGTGACCCAAGAAGTCGAAACACTAAACCCGATACTCATTGCAGCTTCGGCTGCGACCTATACGACACTCTTTGTCAACCGCCCCTTAGTCCTGATCGGCCCCAATTGGACGTGGATCTGTGGCCTGTGTGACAAGCTTCCTAGCATCGAGGCTGGTAGTGCGAAAATCATCGAAGAAAAGGGCCAAAAAAAGGTCGTCGCACGGTGGCACCTACGCCCCGGTATCACCTGGGCTGACGGCACCCGCCTAACAGCAAAGGACGTTCGCCTCGGCTGGGAAGTCGGTCGTTCACCGAATGTGGCGGTCGCGATCAAGGATGACTTCGACCGGATCGAAGCGATCACTCTCGACCCAAAGGATCCACTGGCATTTACCGTGACCTTTAAAGAGGCACGCTTTGACTTCTATCAGCTGCAAACCATCTACGCCCTACCGAGCCATATCGAAGGCCCTATCTGGGAGCGGACTAAAGGCGAGAACGGCGCCTATGAAAAAAACACCACCTACGCCACCCACCCGACCAACCCGGGGTTGTACGACGGCCCATACCACGTCACCGAATGGAAGCCAGGCAACCAACTCGCCATGCAGCGTAGCAAGGCCTTCTATGGTGGGCCGGCCCATATCGAACGCATCACCCTGAAATGGATGCCGCGCCTGTCAGGCCTCGATGCCGCGCTGCTGAATGGAACCGTGGACATGATGAGTGAACTTGGGATGTCGTTAGATCAGGCGATGCAGTTCGACAAGCGCCTGGCCAAAGACAACGAGCAGAAAGGCCGCCTCAAACTCGAGATGCGCGACGGTTTGACCTACGAACACATCGATTTAAATCTGCGCAACCCCATCCTTCGCGACAAAGGCGTGCGCCAGGCCCTCGTCTACGCTATCGACCGCAATAAATTATCCCAGGCCTTGTTCTATGGCAGGCAGGTCCCGGCGACGCAATACTTCCACCCACTCGACGTGTTTTACGCTCCAGACGTCGTCAAATATGAGTACAACCCCAAAAAGGCGGAGCAGCTGCTTGAAGCTGCCGGCTGGCTCGCTAAAGAAAGCGGTCCTCGCTACAAAGACGGTAAAAAACTCGAGCTGTCGATCATGACCACGCAAGGTGACAAACTGCGCGAGCTGGTCGAGCAGTTTGTCCAAAGCGAGCTACGCAAGGTGGGCGTTGCAGTGACGATTCACAATGAGCCGCCGCGGGTATTTTTTGGCGAAACCATGACGCGCGCCAAGTTTCCTGCCATGGCCATGTATGCATGGGTCGCGACACCG
This sequence comes from Pseudomonadota bacterium, assembly GCA_026390445.1. Lineage (GTDB taxonomy): Bacteria > Bdellovibrionota_B > Oligoflexia > Oligoflexales > CAIYRB01 > CAIYRB01. The sequence continues at coordinate 3,313 of JAPLFX010000043.1, read as the reverse complement.
GACTTTCCGCCGCGCGGCAGCATGCACTCCAAGGAGATCCCGACCCACGACAATGGATGGAACGGCCAGAACTTCCCAGGTTGGAAAAATCCCCGAGTCGATGCCATCCTCGACCAAGCCGCTAAGGAGTTTGACGCGGGCAAGCGCAAGGTCCTCATGGCCGAACTCATGCGCATCTATACTGACGAGGTGCCCGCCATACCTCTGTACCTGCGCTCGGAGATTGCGATCGTCCCAACCAAATTAGAGCACTTTCGCATTACCGGACACTCGCAGTACTCGTCGCAGGAGGCGGAGGTATGGTCCCTGGCACCCTAGGGACGATCGATCGCCTCGCCTTCTGTCGCCCGTAGCTGCCGACAAAAGACCGTTACTCTCCCACTTTTAGCATGCGAAAAGGCCCAGACCCATTGCGCAACTCTCGGGCGTCAAAGACTGTGGCGACAGTCTGAACTTCGACATAGTCGCTGGCGTAAGGGTGCAGGCCATTTGCCATGAGATGAACGATCGAGGGTTGGGCATAGAACCGAACATTTTTTGACTTCGCGACTTTGCCGGTCTCAGGGTCTTCAACCGAGTTGTAGGTTCCCTCAGCCACAGCAACACCGATATCACGCGCCAGGTTGCGGACCTGTTTGGTGTCGGCAAGAAAGGCAGGCCAAGCCTCGGTGTTGATGTCCTTCCCGCTATTGGCCTTGATCCAATCAACGGCTTCTTTGGCTTTCAACTGCGACTCTAAGGAGTCTAGGAATTTTGCCCCTCCAGGTGCCTGGTTGGCCAAAGGAGCTACCAGCTGCCGCAGACCGGGCTGCGGGGGCTGAGCATTTGGTATGCCGTTAAAGACTTGGTCCAGGTAGGTCAAGTAAGCCTTTTCGATATCACCGCTACGTGCAAACCGTTGCGTCGATGCAGCGTGCTTGATGGTGCTGACAACCATCCGTCCGGCAAAATCGAGGTAGAGTTCCATCTTGATCCCTGTGCGCTTAACCGCTTCGGGCAAGAACCCAAGGATCGCTGCAGAGGACAGGGCCGCGCCGACATCGGGCCAGGCCGCGTACTGCTCGACAAAGTAAGAGATGAGATCGGCGGTTGTCGCCAACGGAAAAAACAGACCGCGATTGATCGTCTTTTCTCCCGCGGGGTTTTGAATCCCATGCAGGCGCCACAGCGGTACAAACTTTGTGTAGTCTAGGCTAGGGAACCGCGACGTCGCATTTGCTCCCAATTCTTTGGTCACAAAATTCTCTCCAACCCGGACTAAACGCTCTCTATGTTCGTAACGCAACTTCGCGAGACTAAACAGCTTTTTGCCATCGTCCGGCCCCCAAATATCGATGTAGCCCTGCTCGGTCTGAACGAGGTTAAAGGCGACATTGAGGACGATCGTCAGGTGTTCGGCACAGTAAGCGTTATAGAACTCATCGCTTTTAAGTTTGTCGAGGTAGGGGACTTTGTCAGTCGGATTGCGCTTCCAGCTGCGATCCAGCCACCCGCGGTAGAAGGCGAGGGTCTCTTCGAGGTTAATCGTTTGGACCCAATCAAAATGGTAGTTCGGAGGAAATACCGGGCCGTCATTTAACTCGTTGAGCAAGCGCAGGGTGATATGAATATTGCGAATCAGGGTCTCCTGATCGAGCCCTTTAGCCTTGGCCTTTAGGATATACACATTGGCAGGATAGCCCAAGACGGCGTCATCCTGCGTGAGCCGCCAGCGCATCTCGTGATAGTCAATCGGTGAATTGCGGGTGATGCCGTCGCCGAGATAGGCGGTGAGATGCGACATGCTGTTCTCGGTCTTATGTGTGCTACTCAACGGTAAGTCGCTGAATTTGACGTTATAGTTCTCGGCATGGGCGAATGCGGCCAAGGCAAAAATGGGCGTGCTTTTGTCCGTTGGATTAAAGCCATAAGAAATTCGCAGCTGCTGGTCGATCAGCTCGGAACCACGGACTTCAGTACCGTCGGCGGTGGCCACACGAGGAGGATAACCTTTCCAATAAAGGCTGGCCGGCTGCGGGTAGTCGGGATCGGTCGACAGTAAATCCCACTTTCGATCCGCAACCGGAATCGGATGGATACCGACGCGACCTGGCGCCACTTGGTAGTGCAGCTCGCGGACAAATGTTGGCCTAAGCCCGCCACTCTGCACGACCGGAACTCCAGGCGCCAGCATGATGCCGACGGAGCCGAACTGCGACACCTGAAGTCCGTTGTAGCGCTTCTGGAGCGCCTCAGGATCTAAGTCCCAGGGACCTTCTATGGTAAAAGGTCCTTGAAAGTGAGCTGGATTGCCGGAAACGAATCCAGACCCACTGGGACGGTCGGCCTGAAGAGCCGACTCCCGAGTCTTGCAGGACCCAATGCTCACGGTCGACAAGATCAAGGCAAAGGCATGGGCATGGGCATGGGCTAATCGCAAGGTTCACCCCGTATGTGCGTCGCGCCAAATAAACCGTAGGCGCCAGGTACTGGGCAAAAGGTTTACCTCGCATTTGAGCTGACTGGAAGACTCACATATTATCGTCGTATCCCTGGCCAAAGGTCAATCAACGAGTCATCCAACCCCACGGATCACCTACGGTCTTTTATAATGCGCCTGAAGCTGACTCCAGCAGGTACGCACATAATCCTTTTGTAACAATTCCGTATTTAGCGCATACGCTGTCGGCCGCAACAGGCTGGCGGATTCAAACATAAACGCCATGGTTTTAGCCAAATACTCTGGCCGCAGCTCAACCTTGCTGGCCTGCTCGAAGGCTCCGGCGTCAGGGCCATGCGGACTCATGCAGTTATGTAAGCTCCCACCACCTGGCACAAAGCCGCCGGACGGCTTGGCATCATAGACCCCATGGATCAGCCCCATATATTCGCTCATGACATTGCGATGGAAATAGGGCGGCCGAAAGGTGTGCTCGGCTACCATCCACCGCGGTGGAAAGATGACGAAGTCGATGTTGGCGGTACCAGCGACCGGCGTTGGTGACGTCAACACCGTAAAGATCGATGGATCCGGATGATCGTAGCTAACGCTGTTGATTGTATTAAAACGACGCAGATCATATTTATAAGGCGCATAGTTGCCGTGCCAGGCAACGACGTCAAAAGGCGAATGACGACAGTCGGCAACCCAAAGGTGACCATCGTATTTGGCGACGATTTGCATAGACCGAGGGCCTTGCTCATACCAAGCCACGGGAGTCAGAAAATCGCGCGCATTAGCCAGACCATTGGCGCCGATTGGGCCGCGGTAGGGAAGGCGAAAATGCTCACCATAATTTTCGCAGACATAGCCTCTAGCCGACCCGTCTTTTAG
>JAPLFX010000203.1 GCA_026390445.1 Pseudomonadota bacterium | reverse complement strand
AGTTAAAAAAGCCAAGCCAATATCCGAGGATTGGATTGCTAGCATCAAAACATCCAGCCCGTAGCTTTTTGACCGCCTTAGGAATCTCGAAAAAATGCAGCTTCATTTGATCCCTGAGCTGGGGCATCGCCTCGGCTCCAGAATCAACTTGCCGCAGCGCGTAGCATACATGAAAATCATCTGGACGGTGGTGAAACTGGTCTTCTGCAAGAAAAAACAGGACGTTGCTGTCGGCGACCGCATCGTAACCGCCGCCCATTTTTAGTGAGTCCACGGTCATCCTTGCGCCGTAGTATGCGGCTCGCCGTCCCAAGTATTTATAGGACCGCATCTGCATTTCGATATCAATCCGAGTGCCGTCGGCAAGCATGGCATGGATATCCAAAATGGTGCCTTTGTCGCCGATCACTTCGATAGGTACGTTAGGATTGATGACCTCCAAGTCTATAATCGGAACCTTCGGTTGTAGCGCCGCGTTGAGCAGGCAGATAAGAGCTGGTTTACTACCAGGCCGGGTCAACATCATTTTGAATACCGCATCGTTCTTCGGATCCAGTAAATCATAGGTGCGGCTCATGGAGACTCCCTTCGTTGATGCGAAGGAAGGTGGCACGCCGTGATGGTGGTTAGGTAACGACCTATGGAGAGGTCGGGGCACGACCCCGCGGACATAGGATGGTCACTGCGCGCCGATGACGCTGCTCATAATTGGCATAGATCCACGGCTTGGGCGCATGGCTTTAGCAGCAGGCTCAGCTCACCACGGCAGTTGTTTACCCCGGTAGTCCAAAAACTTGCCGCTCTGACCAATGGTGGCCGCCGACAAAACATGGTGAAGTCCATTCGTCGACTCATCCACCGAGATCGATGCACCAGCCCCACCCATATCGGTCTGCACCCAGCCCGGATGAAGGGCCAGCACCGTTACCTTCGGATACTCGGCGGCCAAGGTCTTAACAAAGGCGTTCACTGCGGCCTTGGACATGCGATACGCGTAATAGCCACCGGAGGTGGTGGACTCAATCGACCCCATGATGCTGCTGATGGTGGCGACCACCGGGGCCGGCGCCAGCTGGAGATTGGGTAGAAGCACCTGGGTCACATGGAAGGGCGCGACGGTGTTGACGGCTAGGGTCTTAGCCAAGGTCACAGCCGAGTGCGCCGGGAAGGCGGCGTCACGGTCTTCGATCATTCCTGCATTGTTGATCAGCATATCGATCCTCTGACCCTTTAGCTCCGTGGCTAGATGGTCCATCGACGCGCCGTGGCTGACATCGAGAGAGAGGACCCGGCATTTACCAGGGTAGCCGTGCTCCAATTCCCATAGCTCGCGAGCGCCATCGGGATTGCGTGCCGTAGCGATGACGTGCCACCCGCCTTGCAGGAATTTGAGGGTTAAACCCAGGCCGATACCACGGTTTGCGCCTGTGACCAGGACGGTCTTATGAGTGCTCATGGATCTCCCCAACATAGGAAAGGTTGACGGTCGCCAGGACGCAAAGACGCCGGCAGACGCGTCAGCATCCTAGCACCATTGGCCCTAAATATTGAGGGTCATTTCGCGCTGGTGGAGGCATCACCTGGACTCGGCCGCACGAGCAGCCCTGGCAAGAACTTGCTCTTGGACTCCTCTTCACTCCAATGCCTGATATCAAAGCTGAGGATATCGAAGACATAGTCATCTGGATGAGCATAAAGATCCGAGTAGAAGGTATATCCAGCTTCGTTGGAGGCCATGTCGCCGAAGGAACAGACACCGGTCGCAACCATGCCGAAATAACCAAACCCACCCCAAACAATGCAGGCGGGACAAAAGGTGCCGAACACGACCGAGTAGTGTGCGTGGAGGCTTAGACTTAGGGCCGGGTCTCCCTCCATGAACTGACCAAATTGGAAGCGGTCGGTGGGGCCGTGCAGTAAGCCACGTTGCTCTGCCAAAAAGAGCCAATGGCCCTCTTCGGCAAAGTGTCCGAGTTTATCGGTCCCAACGATGACCGTGCCAAGGCGAATGGCCGGGGAAATGCTGTGATCAGCAGTCTCCATCGACAGATGACTCATGACCTTTGCCCGAGGAAGTCCAATCGGATTGTCGCCGTATCGAGAGTCGACGAATTTCGTCGAATGAATTTCGTTTTTGCCCTCGTCAAGACTTCTAAAGACCAAATCCTCGATGGCCGATACCTGGGAGATTTCGAGATTGACCTGGTTCCAATGAATGCCAATCCCCGAGCCGGGAATTAGCTTAGCCAAGTGGTCAGCGACCTTTTCTATGAGCTTGCCCTTAAGCTCGTCTGTCCAGGGGGCTGCCTGCGGATTGACCTCTTGCCGGGCCAAGGTGATCTTCTGACGAAACAAATCGTTAATTTGCTTTGATACATCGACCAAGCGCTTATTTGCGTCGGTCAAACGGTCATCGGTTTCTTGCTTTACCTGGGATTTTTGAGGCGTTCTGCAAGCGGGACTAAGGCAGCAGCCGAAAACAACAACTGTGGTATAAACCCGACGCATGAGGGCCTCCATGATCGTAGTGGATAGAGTTTTATCAGTGCAAGTACAGTTCAAACCTATTCCTTGCGGCCCGCAAGTTTTCGCAACAGATCACGGTTGCGCTTGGCATTCGCCTGACGTGCAGCATCGTCGCCAGCTGTGGGCGTTGCCAACAAGGGATCACTGAGATCGATGTCGACCGCTAACTGTCCGTCCTTGCCATCTAAGGACGCGTCTGGTGCGGCGCCAAGTCCAGCTAATTCATCGCGCAACGCATGATCAGCCTCGGCACCGCCAAAAGCGACTGATTCGGCACCAAGTCCGTCAGCCTCATCGCCTAAGTCCAAGCCTGAGGCTAGATCCGGCTCAGCGCTCTCTGGAGTCCCAGTCGACTCACCGAAGGCAGACAACTCGTCGTCGCCCATCTCTAAGGACGGCTCAGCGCTCTCAGGAGTCCCAGTCGACTCGCCGAAGGCAGACAACTCGTCGTCGCCCATCTCTAATGACGGCTCAGCGTTCTCTGGTGCCCCAGCCGACTCGCCAAAGGCAGACAACTCGTCGTCGCCCATCTCTAAGGACGGCTCAGCGCTTGCTGGTGTCCCAGCCGACTCGCCAAAGGCAGACAACTCGTCGTCGCCCATCTCTAAGGACGGCTCAGCGCTTGCTGGTGTCCCAGCCGACTCGCCAAAGGCAGACAACTCGTCGTCGCCCATCTCTAAGGACGGCTCAGCGTTCTCTGGTGCCCCAGCCGACTCGCCGAAGGCGTCTAACTCGTCTAATTCGTCACTCACAGACATCTCAGAACCGGCCTGCTGCGGCTTGGATGCCGCTGCATCACCACCTTCGTCAGCGAAATCGTCGAGCGTCGCCAAATCTGGGCTTGACGCAACCGTCGGTGGCGACGCCGTACCGCTGTCGTCCTCAGCGAAGAAATCCAGGTCAGCGTCAGACGTTTCGTCGCCACCACTGCCGGTGTCAAAGGCCGAAAGATCGGCGCTAGCTTCGCTCTCGCCCTCGCCTTCTGCACCAAAGTCGAGTCCTGACGACTCGGCCGGAGCCGCACCGGTTGGCGCCGGTGGTGACGGTTTAGATCCGCCAAACAAATCATCGGCAACATCATCGAGGCTAAGGTTGTCGATATCATCGCCGAGATCGGCCAAGGACTCACTGGGGTCAATCGCCGCAGGACCGCCAGCGACCTCATCGAAGGAGGCGCCGTCCAAGTCGGCATCACCGGTTGAATTGCCAGCCAAGGCACCGTCTAAGTCGTCTAAATCGTCGCCTAAGTCGCCATCTGTCGCACCGGCGACATCCGCCGCCGCCTTTGCCGCACCTCCCTCTTGGAAGAGATCATCATCGGCGCCAAAATCTAAATCATCAGCGCCGAGCGCCGGTGGTGCCATATTGGCGTCTTCGGCCCCCTGGGGCGCCTGACTAGCTTGGGGCGCCGCCTGCGCTGCTGGCGGGGGCAGCGGCGAGGCCCACTGCTCCGCCGCCAGACTCGCAGGGCTCATGGAGCTTTCTGCCCCTGACTCTAGGTTGGTGGGCCTGGTCGTGAAGCTGGGGCGTGGTGGTGCTTTGGCTTTTTTAACGACAGCGCCAGCGGCTTTGCGCGTGCGCCGACTGGCTGCGCTGGCATGGTTTTCCAAGAAGTCTTCGAGCTGCGACTTGATCGGCAGATAATTCGCCAGCAGCTTCTTCAGTCCGGCCCGAATTTCGGTCAAGGTCGAGATCACCGGAGCAATTTTATAGCCGGTAAAAAAGGCCAACTGATGCAGGGTATCTTGATCCAAGGGATCGACCATGGCGACATGGAGCACCTTGCCCTCGCTAAACAGCGGCAGTACCTCAAGGCGCTCGATCAAGGGTCGATCGATGATCCCCCACACCTCCTTGCGACTTTGGCTGAACAGCCCCTTTGGTGCCACCTTCCAGCGCGTCTTTTCGGCGATAAAGGCGGCCAGCTCGTCTTCGTCAAGTAGACCTGTTGCGAGAACACCACGGGCAAAGGACGAGCCCTGGCCACCACAGGTGCGGCGAATGGTGCGCCGGTCGGACTCAGTCAGCAAACCGTCCTCCACCAGCAGGGCGCCAAGCCCGGAAGTACCCATGAATACCTCACAATGAGACCGGCGCCGGGCGTCGGTTTTGAGCGTCCAGCGCACCATTTTCGGCAGTTTGTGCTTTCAATTATATTATCACACCTTTATCATCACCGGCACGACCAGAGGCCAAGCTGCGGTGAGAGGATCTTATGTCCAGTACGCATAAAGAGCATATCAAGGCGTTAAAACGACCCGACCAATTCCAAGCGACTGGGATCATGGCGGTTAATTGGCTTACGGGACACCTTCGCTTGGTGGCGATGCTGGCAGCGCCGGTAGTGGTCATCGTCATCGGCTTTTTTATCTTTCAAACCGTCGAGACGCAGCGCAAGACGACCAGATTAGAAGACCTCGGCAAGGTCAGCGCCATCTACGATGACGAAGCCAGAGTCGCCTCCGAGCAGCGTCAGGTATTCACCAAAAAGATCCAAGATATCGATGCAAAATTGGCGCCTAAAGGCGAGGGTCAAGCGCCCCTTCCAGCCAGTCCGGCGCAGGTCGCTGAGAAGGCCGCCCTGGAAAAGCAAGCCCAGGCGATCAAGGCTGACCACACCGGCTCAGCACAGCGCTTCTTGGAGTTCTATAAGACCCACGATGGCGATCCAGAAGGTTGGGTTGCCGGTATGACGGCAGCGCGAGTCTTGATCGATCAAAATAAGGCCGCCGAGGCGCTACCGATCCTCGAAGGAATTTTGACCAAATCGAAAGACAACCGCTTTTATCAGGCACAAACGCGCCTGACGTTGATCGGCTTGCTTGAGCAGACCGGCGACTACGACAAGGCTCTGGGCCAAGTCGATGCCTTGGACAAGGCCGTCGGCGCCGAGTTAAAGCCCTTGGTCCTGCTGACCAAAGGCCGCCTGCAGCTGCTTAAGAACGACAAGGCGACAGCCAAGACCACGCTGACTCAACTGATCGATAGCTACGGCACCAGCACCGAAGCGCAAAAGGCTCGCACCATGCTGGCTCTGCTCAACGCCTGACCTAGCTGTTCGGAGCCCCGATGTTTGCCTCTTTGATTTGCCTACGGCGCTTGCCAGTCCTCTCCCTGCTCTTCGTTGCAATCACGCTGGGACTCACCTGTGCACCCAGCGGCGCCGCGTGGGCTGAGACCACGGCGGCCTGGACTTCGTCCCATGCGGAACCGCCGGCAGCTGTGGCCACCACAGACAAAGCGCTACCAACCCTACTGGTCACACGTCAGTGGGGACCATCTCCGGAGCGCCCCTTTCGGCTTGGTATGCAGCGCTTAAACCCAGCGCTCGACAAAGAAAAGCAGCTGGCGGCCTTTGACCCCGCGGGATACGTCATCAATTCTGGAATTTTGATCGGCGGCTTTGCCGACCAATGGATCGGCGGTATGGCCCTGGCGACGCGCCGCTTTCAGTGGTGGGTCGAAGCTAAAGCCTCGTTGACCGCACCGCCTGGATCCTTTGGCAGCTCGGTAGTCCTTGGCACCCGCGACGGACACGTGATGCGCATCGACGCCCTCAGCGGCAAGGTCCTGTGGACCGCCAATCTCGACTATTTCACCGAACGACCGTTTTTACTCAGTGGCACCACCCTCTATGCCGTCACCGCAGCGCAGGGCCTCTATGCCTTGGACTTTCAGACGGGTAAAACCCTCTGGATCTTTGACGGTGGGTTTCCCGAAGGTCTGACCATTCGCGGCGGTGCGCGCCCGGTCGTCTATGAAAACAAAGTGATCTATGGCACCGCAGCCGGTGAACTGATCGCCGTCGCCGCAGACAGCGGCAAGCTGGTCTGGCGCTACAATCCAGCCTACAACACGGCCCGCTTTCACGATGTCGTCGGCGAGATGGTGCTGCGTGGTGGACGACTGTTTATCTCCCGCTACGACGGCATCGTCGCAGCGATCGACCTTGCTGGATCCGTCCGCAAGGTCCTCTGGCAGGAAACCCTGCCCGGCGTCACCACATCGGTGTTTCGCGGCGATCGCTACTATGTCGGCTGTCTCAACGGTGACGTGTTTGCCCTCGATCCAGACAACCTGCGCAAAGTCTGGCGCAAGGTGACTGGGGTTCCCGTGACGACGCTGACTGCTGGAGAGACCTCGCTATTTATCGGCGGAACCGCAGGCCGCATCACGGCGCTACAGGCATCCACGGGTAACGTGCTCTGGGCGGACCAACTCGGCTCGTCGATCGCAACCCCACCGTTAGTGGAAGAAAACGTGCTGTATTACAGCACTGGCATGAAAAATCTCTACGCCTATAAGATGAAATAGTCAGGCTCCCAGGACCACCGACCGCCGAGCGACTAGGACGCCCACGACGACTAGTCCTGGGCGTCTTTCGCCTTGGTCGCCAAATCGAAAAACAATGCCGAGCTCTCAGTGAAGGTTTCATGGCCATCGCCTTGGTAAAAACGCATGTAGAGGGGAAACCTCGGCGGTAGACGCCGCCGGTCAAGCGGCAGCCGCAGGGTGAAGGTCCCCGCATAGCTGACGGCCGGCCCACCGGAGACGGGCGATGGAAAGTCATAGGTTGCGACGACATTACCATCCAGCACGGCCTCCAAACGAACCGGACGCTCGACGCAGTCATGATCATAATAGCGGACTTGGATCTCGACTTGATCCGTCGGTATCTGATCGCCATAAACATGGTCACCCATCATCGCCCAACTTTGATCGAGACGCTTGGCGTTGACGGCAAACTGCAAGTCACGATTGCTGGTGGCATAAAAATGCCGGCGGCGCAGTGCCTCATCAATCGCTTCGCGGCTCAAATGCGGCATCAACAGGGCCATACGCGTCGGGTCCCTCGTTCCCCAGTTGCCATAGTGCACATCTTGCGACGCCGCGGCGCCGACCCACCAGCCCTGGCGGATGGCTTCGTCGATATAGGGAATCACGCCAAAATACCCACGAAAGTAGCGCAGGTATTCACTCCAGTGGATGACCTCGAGGCCAACAATCTTGGCTTTGAGCGCTGGATCGAAATGAAAATGCTTAAATTCGTAAGCAAAGCGGTAGTCGTGGAAACCTGGATGGGCAAACATCACCAAGGCATTCTTCTGCTCCGGCCTTTGCAACCAATCGTAGAAGGTCTGCAGATTGCCATCAAAGCCCTGGTGCACGCCCTCGCTGTTTAAGACGACGTAGTGGCCAAGGGACAGGTGGCTGTATTCAAAGCCAACCAAAGGGATAAAATCCGGCCGCTCCGCTGCAGCCGCGACCTGCTTCTGATGGGTGTAGGCCTCGCGGTCTTGCAGCAGCCAATACTCCGGGTGATCGGTCACGGCAAAAAAATCAAGGTGGACCTTGTCACGAGCGTCGCGGTAAGCATCCTCGACGCTCCCCTTGCCGTCGGAAGCCGCCGTATGCGAATGCAAAGTGCCAAAATACGCCGCCCGACGCTCGCCGAGATTGATCGACGTCTGTTCGCGGTGGTCGATGGTGTGCTGTACATTGCGCACCTCAGGCTCCCGGGCCTCTGGTTTGAGACAAGGCACGGCAAGAGGGGCCGTCGACTGCAGCGCTTCCTGCTGCGTCAAGGGTTGAAAGCTAAACCTTAGCTCAGGGATCTGCGGCCAAACCGGCTCACCGATATCGGCGTCAGGAATATGATGCGTCGCCATCGGTCGCTCGGAGGCCAACCACAAGGACAGTCCAGCCAACATCCATCCACACCAACGCTGGACTCGACTAGTGATGGAATCCTCCCAGCAACCCATGACGCCGTTGCAGCTCCCCAAGCTCCGCTGCCGAACGCAGATGGCCTTTGATCACGACAATGGTCGTATCCGCATGCGAGGACACCACCAAAGGTATGCGCTCGTCTTGCACCAAAGCCTCGCGGAGAAGATCCGGGTTAAAGTGCCGCTCGTCGCCAATCAACAAGACCGGGCAATCACCAAAGGAGCTTAGATCATCGCGAAAGGCGTAGTATGAAGGGTGGTTAAAATCGAGAGAAAGAACTCGTGGTTGCCCCGGCAGGTGATAGGCCAGCTGGGCAGCCCAAAACCAGCGCAGCGATGCAAGCAGCGGCGTCCTCGGACATGCGGCCGGCCCAGGCATGGCGACAGCACCTTCGCGCAGCCATCCGGCCAAACTCGGATCGGCCGTCAAGACCTCGGCTAGGGGCTCCCATAACGTCAGCTCCGACAATGGCCCAGGACTACCATGCGAGGCATCGATCAAACCCTGACGCAGCGGCTTGACCACCAAAAACCACGGCAGGACCAGCGTCACGATGACGCTAAGCACCACGCTTGCGTACCAGTTCCAGCCGCGCCTTGCTTGCAACGAGATCAGCGGTAGCATCATCCAGCAGGCCGGAGCCAGCCAATGCGGCAGCATCTGCTTGCCAAAAGCCAAGATTTCGAGCAGCAAAAATAGCGGCCAAAAGGCCGCTTGGGGGATGCGCGCGAGCGGTGTACTTGGCCGCTGCGCTGAGGTCCTCATCGCGTGAAACAGAACAAAGGGGGTCAGCAACATCATCTGACCGAAATAAACCCTAAGGGCCGGTATGAGGCTAAAGCTTAATCCACCAAAGCCATGATCGCCCTGAAACCTTAGCGAGGCCCACTCGTGCTGGGCATTCCAAATCAGCACCGGAGACGCTACGGCGAGAGCGACACCGGCACAGATGAGGATCCACTCAAGCCACTCCCGCCAGCGGTGAATCCCCCAACACCACAGCAGCCCCAGACCAAGGCCGACGGCCACCGGCGCGGCATGGTATTTAAACAAACCGGCGACGCCAATCGCCACGCCCGCGGCCAGCGCCCAAGACCAAGACTGACGCTTGGCGCCAGCCGACCTCGCGTCGACGGTCGCAGCCCTGAGAAATCCATAAAGCGACACCGCCAGTGCGGCAAGTAAGCCTGAGTCTGGCAGCAACAGGAGGCCTTCAAAGGAAAAGACCGGTACCAACTCGGTCATCATGAGCAGCGTGATCAACTCGGCACGGTTTAGACGCGCACCTTTGATCAACTCGCTGCTTCGCCACATAAACCACGCCGCCACGACATGAACGAAGGGCACCGTGCCACGCACCGCCAAGGCCCCGCCCCAGACCTGCCGCGCTAACCACCCCAGCCAAGCCACGCCAGGAGGATGATCGAGAAAGCTCAGCTGCAATGCACGCGACCAATCCCAGTAATAGGACTCGTCGTTGGACAGCGGCGCATAGGCCGCCCACACCATGCGCACCGCAAAGGTGATCGCCATGGTGCCCCAAAACAAGCGCGACGATGCTGTACGGTCCTGCTGGGGCGTCACAGCAGGTCACGACGGCCACGCTCGGCCAGCCAGTCGACTATTTTCTTAACGTCCTGACAGCGCTCCTTCGGACAGACGAGCACGGCCCCGCCTGAACTGACGACCACGTGGTCACTTAGCCCAAGGGCTGCCACAAACGGGCCGTCGGTATCCACCGTCGTGCCGTGACTATCGATCAGACAGCCATCACCAAACAGCAGATTGCCATGGGCATCAGGGCCAAAAGTCCGTGCCAAGGCATCCCAGCTTCCGATATCAGCCCAACCGATATCGGCGCCGACGACCGCGACATTGGTACTGGTCTCGAGCACGGCGTGATCGATGGAGATCTTGGGCAGCTGTTTATAAGCGGCTGCAAGCAGAGCCCGCGACTCAGTGGTCTTGCTGGCCGCGGCAAAACGGCCGCCGAGTGCCTTCTGAGCATCGCGCAGCAAGGTCAATGACGGGGCCAAAGTCCTGGTTAATTCGTCGAGAAGGACCTGAGTTCGCCAGACGAAAAGGCCGGCATTCCAATAGAAGCGCTTCGTTTCGAGGTAACCTCGGGCGGTTTCCAAGTCGGGCTTTTCGCGAAAGCTAGCGACGCGGAAGCCGTGCTCCACACCACTCAGAGCAGCGCCTCGCTCGATATAACCAAAGCCGGTCTCGGCGTATTCCGGCACCACCCCGAGCAGCGTCAGCGAGCCGCCACGAGCAACCTGCACCGCTGCGTTCAAGGCCCGGCGAAAGGCAGGCTCATCGCGGATCATATGATCGGCGTGCAGCGAGATCATCACCGGCTGGCCTTTGCTGCCAGCCAGAGCCTCAATCTCAAGTGCGGCCAGGGCCAGAGCGTTGGCGGTATTTTTCGCCTCTGGCTCGGCGATATAATGGCCGACTCGGTCGCCACAGATCTGGCGCGTCAGCTCCATTTGGTCGGCATGGGTGACGATCACCCGGCGCGCCGGCGGAATGAAACCGTCCATCCGATGCAGCGTCACTTCGATCATGGTGTCCGTCTGACCGCCGATCGCACACAGCTGCTTTGGACGCAGATGCCTTGATTTCGGCCAAAAACGCGTGCCGCTGCCGCCGGCAAGGATCACGGCATAGACATCGTCGCCAGGCGGGGGGGTCATAGGCATCAAACGGCTCCCATAAAAGATCTATTGAGAAGGCTTAGGCGCAAGTCCCAAGCCTGGACTCTCTGCCACTGGAAACTGCGCAAATCGGTACGGCAAGGACTTACCGTCCATCAAAGTCTCGTAGGCATAAAGCGCCAATGCCTTAAGATAGGACGGAGCGAGTGCATAGTTCAATAACGCTCTTGAAATCTCGGCCCCATAAGCACGAAGACTCTCCCTGGTCGCGACTTCGGCACTGCCAGTGGCTGCCACGCTTTCGCTATAGAGACCGGCCAGAATCCACAGTGAATAGGGAAAGAGCGGCGTCGACACCGCCTTCATCGACCACGACTGCGCGGCTAAGAGGACCGGCTCAATAGGCCCAACGAATTGCTGCTGCAGCCAGCGGCGCTGAATACCAAGTCCACCGCCACCGGTCAGATTCGTGCGCAGATCCAAGCGCTGGCTCAGATTGGGGGCGTTGCTGCCGGCCGGAAACTCATCGTTGCTTGCCAACCTGGCTCGGCGTGCCTGCTCCCCCGGCAAGGCAATCGCCACCAGATGCGCGGGACTGAAGAAGTCATGCGGCGCCAACAAGCCGTCATGACGTGGATGCACGTAGGCTAGGACGGTCGGCCCGCGCCGCCCAAGTCCCGCCAAGGACAACCACAGGCGGTCAGCACCTCCAGCCGGGCCGAGCGGCGCGACCTGCTTCACACGGTCGAGTAGGTTGACCACCTGATCGGTGCGTAGGTCCCATAAAAACAACCCATCGCGGTAGCGCACGCTCGAGGTCGCAGTGAACACGATCTGGTCGCCACTAGGCAGCCACAAGAACTCCTCGACCTCATCGTGCGGCGCGACCATGAACAGCCCAGACCGGCTCAAATGACGGACCACTAGATGCCGGGCACGATTGACCGGATCGACAAAGACCCGCGCCAACCACGACAGATTGGGCGAGTCAGCACCTGGCAATAAAGCCGCTGGATAGAGACCGGCATGGGCCACCTCCGAAGGCTCGAAGAGCAGCTGTGCCGTTGGCCTCTCCCCCCAATGGATCACACCCATATCGGTTGGGCTGTTGGCGCTGTTTTGTACCTGATCTTCGCCAAAGGATCGCAGCAGATAGCGTTTGTTGTCCAAGCGCTGATAGTCAAAGTGCTGGCCAAAGCAGTCATAGGCGGCAAAGGGCAGGTGATGTATCGAGGCAAAACTGCGCAGGCTACTCAGATCTGCCGGTGTTTTTTTGTATTTGCTCAAAAATTCATGCAGCACCGCGCTGTCCTGCCGGAGCGCGGTACGGGTGCGCTTAATCGGTTGGTAAGGTGGATTAAAAGGCGGCGTAAGGCCTATCCAAGCAACCGGTAACAGCACCCAGACAACAAAGCCGACAAAGCGGCGATCGCGCGGCAGGTCCCTCGCGGCCTGCGGCGCTGGGCGCGAGGCATCATTGCCTGTTACAATAGAAGGTGATCCCACGCAGCATCCAATCCGATCTAGCACACCGCAAAACACCTACCGCATGGATAAGGGCTTGGCCGTATGTCGACATTCCGATTTTGCTTCTTTGAAG
Source organism: Pseudomonadota bacterium (assembly GCA_026390445.1). Classification (GTDB taxonomy): domain Bacteria; phylum Bdellovibrionota_B; class Oligoflexia; order Oligoflexales; family CAIYRB01; genus CAIYRB01. Next base: position 20,697 of record JAPLFX010000203.1, on the reverse strand, counting down.
TCATGCTCATCTTAATAGCCTTCGTGGGCACGGGGCAAGTTAAGGCGCAGGAAGCCACCGCGATGGGCCCCGCCAGCGACGACTCCAAGTCCCGCTGGACACCGCCGCCGGTGGACCAAGTCAAAGCCGTCAACAGCCAGCTCAATATGCCGGCAAAGGTTCGCATTGGTTTGCGCCTGACACCCTTTAAGAAGGTGGTCACGCGCCACCCCGACGGTAGCATTGAGACCCAGTATGTCGCCGCAGAGGCGCTGCGCCACACGCTTCGCGCTAGGCTCAATCAAGCCAATCACTTTTATGTAGGTGAATGGCACGTGGTGACCGCTCCGGTTAAGTGGGTACAAAAGACGCGTCACTACGAGGTGCAGCTGCAGCTAAACCGGCGCTACGGCGCCTTCGGCCAACTCGAAGAAAACGTCGGTTCGGTGCTGTTGAGTGGGGTCCTTGAAGAACAAGATGACCATGTCCACGTGTTGATCGGCGCCGTCAGGCAACGCCTCCGCGATAAATTTGGCAATCCCTACCTCGACGTCGTCGCCGGGTCGCAGGCCGCACCGCAGCCGAGCGCGCAGGCCGCGCCAGCCGCAACTTCGCCCCACAAAGCTTCATCCGCCCAGATGGGCACGCCTGCGGCCGCCGGCCAGGGACGCTTTTAGGGACGGGCCTTTAGGCTTCATTGCCACCAGCTGGCTAGTCCGTAGACACCCAGGCAATATAACAACAAACTGTTTTTATAGAGATTTCACGACAGCAGGGAGTTGGCATCGTTTGTGCTTTCCTGTCTTAGCAATGACGGCTGAGACCGAAAGCGCATCGAAGCCAAGAGACCAAGGCGACTGAGTCGCTCAAGCTGACGTGGAGTTTTTCTATGCATCCGACCAACCGTAGCAAGCAATTGCTAAAGATCCTGGGCCTAGCAATCCTCGGCAGCACCAGTCTGTCTAGCCCCGTGCTCGCTGATTCGCACGCGTTCATCACCGCCAACAGATCAAGCACCGCCAATACCATTTACTTTCAAGAAGGCATCGACTCCGAGTTTGGCCACTACCGCCTCAGCCACGATGACGGCACGGTCAGCACCGAAGCCTGGCTCGGCACCAACCTGAGCACTAGCATCGGCACCGAAGTGTGGAAGTTTATTCAATTAGAGGCCGGCTACGGCGCCATCAACCTGCATAAGTCCAGTGACAAACTCGACCGCCTCAGCGGCTCTCGCCTGCACTCAGGCCTGCGCCTCGACTTCACCGCGCCGTTGTTCAATCTCGAGCTTGGCGGTGGCTTCCAGGCCTCCACCCTCGACTATACCAACCACGAAGAGACCGCGACCTTTTATGGTACCGGCACCTACGTGTCGCTCGGGATGAATTACTTTTTGACAACCCACCTGTCGGTCTATTCCGAGGTGAAATACACCGCAGAACACATGAAGAACACTGGCGGCAGTGGCAGCATCGATGCGATCGGCACCAACAGCACCGAGGGTGGCCTGGGCTTTCGTATTTGGTTCTAACGGTGGGGTCAGTCACTGTCGCTAACCCGTTGAAACGACGTTGCAACGCTACGATGTGCAGCCGTTACTGCTCAACCTGCACCACGAATCACTTACCGAGCCCGGTACTAACACCTCTCACCGAGAAAAACCCTAGTACCACCCGTGATGTAGCCACGTCACAGTCTTGACCAGAGTGGCTTTCCCTGGTCTAGTGGACCTAGCAAAATCCAGAGCTAGGAACACCATTTTTAAGACTGCAAAGGGAGGTCCATGATGAAAATGCTTCGCCCATGGTACGGAATAGCTGCGGCAATGGTTTTGGTCGCTGGTTGCTATGTCGAGCAAACGAAAGAAGAAGCGCAAGACGCACAAAAGCGTAAAAAGAGCGCTGGCGAGACCGGCCTCGGCCTAGATCAAGACGCTGCGACCTGTCGCTTCGCACTCGGCAAAGGCTGCTTTGACGGTCATGCTGCCGCTAGGACGCCGTTCTATATTGAAGGCAAGCAATTCTTTAACGCCGACGACCTGGCGACTCGTTTCAAGGAGTTGCTCAACATCCAAGCCGATGGCAAAAGGCTGAGCGAGGGTAAAGGCGGCTACGAGCTGAAACTGCTCACCGCACTCGACAACAATAGTTTTATCCAGGGCTTCACCTACGAGCTATTTAACGGGCCAACCCCGCGAACGGGCAATCTGCGCACCGACGGCAACTTTAGCGTTGACGATCTAATGCCAGGAACCTACGACCTTCGCATCGGCAAAGCGGTCAAGTTCACGCTGACCCCCTTGGCCGAGGCCGGTTCCAGCGACCCCGGAGCCGGGACTATTCCACCAGCGCCGCCGACGCCCCCTACTAATACCTCGGACGCGCCGGCACAGCCGACGCCGTCTAACCCCCGCGACACGCCGGCGCAGCCGACGAAGCCGACCACCGGTCAGCCCAGCACTCCCGCCGCAGGCTCGCATGGCGTGACCAAGGTCTACTGCGCCACGGTCTATGCTGACACCACGATCAACGTGCATCCTGGACAACGCTTGTGGTACACGCTGGCTGAGTTCCGCCTGCATATCACCGATGATCAGTGCATGAACGGCGGCAATCAGACGGTGATCAATCTTTAGTGAGCCGGGCATGATCACGCGCCCTGATCATGCCCACTTTTCACCAAAGAGCGCGATATAATTGGCCCACACTATCGCGCGCGCCTCGGCGTCCGTCCAGCCTCTGAGCTGAGCCAGAATCGCAATCGTCCCAGCCACATTGGCTGGTTCGTTGCGTTCGCCTTTGCGCGGTGGCAGATAGGGAGCATCGGTCTCGGTGAGGATGCGATCGGCTGGCAAGTTCTGCAGCATCTTGCGGAAAGCCTCGTTGACCGTGGCATTCGCCGGAATCGAAAACCACCACCGATCGCGCTCGGCACACTCCTGCGCTAGCTTGGTCTTGCCACCAAAACAATGAAAATCGACTTTAGTCACGCGGTGTTCACGGAGGATATCGACGGCCCTTTGTTCGCGTTTGCGGGTGTGAATGATCACCGGCAAATCGTTGGCCATAGCGATTTGAATACAGCGAACAAAGACGCGCTCCTGTGCGGCAAACGTATCTTCACCCAACCAGTAGCCATCGAGGCCGCATTCGCCGATCGCCGCGAGGCGACCAAGGCTGGCCTGCTCGGCGATAAAATCTAGCTCGGCATCGACATCGAAGCGCTTGACGCTCAAGGCAAAGTCAGCCGGCAAGAGGTGGCCCACCGCCTCAACCGGATAGATGCCCAGTGCGGGCTTGATCACAGGGTGCGCCGCCGCCAGTGCCAAGACCTCGCGGTTGGACTTTGGTTCTAAGCCATTGACGACGATCGCTCGTAGTCCGGCTGCCTCGGCTTGTTTGATCACGGCATCCAGGTCGCCGGAAAAATCGTCGTGGGTCAGGTGGGTGTGGACATCGACTAGCATCCGGCTCCTCAGATCATCGGTCATGGAACTTGGTTCATAGCCTCATGACCCTACCCTAAACTGGGCGACGCCGCAGCCTGGCCCTGCGCTTTGACCCGGGAACATCTTCGGCTACACTGGAAACTCTCATCATAACAGTTTGATCCACCGATACCGCCAGGCGGAGGAATGCCGTGCCCAGGAGCCGCCCTCGACAAGTTGTACGTCGCGCTGGCAAGACCTTTGGCGCCACCTTTCAGGGTGTGACCCTGATCGCCGCAGCCCTAGTTCCCACCGGCTGTAGCCAGAAGGATCTAAAGACGATCCTCGCCAAGCACAGTACGGTCCTCGGCGCCACCACGCCCTACCAGGCCGTGGCCGGTAGCGACGCCGCGTCCTACTTCGCCAAATCGTTTAAAGATCAAACCGCACCGGTCAGCGATATCCTTGCGGCGATGCACCTCGCGGCTGCCGACAAAGCCAAGACCCTGAGCCTCGACGACACCAACACGGTTCCTGAAGTCGCTGCTTCGACCGCCGATTTACTCGGAGACCTGCAAAGGAATAAGGCAAGCTACGTTCCAGACGGCTTTATCAGAGATGATGCGAGCGTCTTTCAGCCAAAGACCTTGTCGCTGCTGGCGAGCGCTCCTGACCGCACCAATGACAAGGTGACGTGGAACTCAAGCAAAGCCGATGAGTTTACCATCTCGACCTTGGCACAGCTGCCGGTACGCGATCAAGGCCAACGCGGGACCTGTGCGAGCTTCGCCGGCATCGGCCACCTCGAAGCCTTCTTGATAAAAAAGTATCAGCTCAAGGGCTTAGACCTATCGCAGCAGCGCTTTTACTATATGAGTAAACCAGAACACTGGAGCGACGGCGGCAGTGCCAGCCAAGGAGGCTCCAATGCCGGCACCGGCTTTGCTAAAAGCAATGGCTACGCCTATCAGGGTCAAACCTACCCGCCGGACTCACCAAGCACCTATAATATTCCACTAGCGACCGATTGCCCGTACAACAAAAAACCCGGCAGCAATGATCTACAGATTCCACAGGAAAGCGGCTGCAAGTCGGGAGTGGCCAAAGTGCAGGACTTCGCCGCTTGGGTCAGCAATTGGCAAAAAGAACCAGGAACCGCCCAGGACATCTACGACATGTTGGCGAAGGAGGACCTGCCGGTAGCCGTTGCCAGCCGCCTCAGCAGGAACTGGGAAGAAAACGACGGCATGATCACCTTGGCCGAAGCCGAGGGAGTCGCCGGCGACACCTCACATGCCGCCGGTCACGCCTATCTGGTCGTCGGCGCGCGCAAACTCAATGAAAGTCAGTTTCCCGGTGAAGGCGGCATGTGCTTTATCATCCGCAACAGCTGGGGCAAAGGCTGGGGCACCAACGGCACCAGCTGCATGACCTTGGCCTGGTTCAACCACTGGCGCTTTCCCGATGCCTTCCCGCGGGTCTTCGATGCGGTCCTGGATCCCGACAAGTTTGCGGCTGCGAAAGCCGCCGCGGATAAAAAACCAACCGGTATAGCCGCTCCCGATCCAAACACCACCCCCACCGACAAGACCGTTCCCGCCACCGACTCGCAACCGACTGGGCGGGTCGTGTTCCTAGACGCCAACAGCACGCCAAGCAACGACGACATGACGCTAGGGACGCTGTGGACCGACAGCGACGAGTTCCGCAAGATCCTCTATAAGACAGACGGGTCGCACCTCATCTTGCGCGGCTTGCTGGCAGACCAGACCAAGATCACCAAGGATCTAGTGCTGGACCTAAGCGGCAACGATATTAAGTTCTACAAAAATAAAACCCAGCAGATCAATATCGGTAGCATCGATACCACCACCCACATCCTCACCCTTTGCAGCCGGGCCTTTGGCCAGGTCTGCCAACTTAACTACGTCAGCGACAGCAACGAACTAGCCCTCGGCCTCACCCAAGCCGAAACCGAACGCGATGACTCAGCAGGACCCTATCAATGGCACTCGGTCGCCGTCGCTGGCTATGGCCTGGATTTCAGCATCGCCGATGCGCTGCTGGGCAAGGTCGACATCCGCTTGGTGAATAAGGGCGTGACGACCAATCCGCTGCGATTTACCTTCTCCGGGGATGGCAAGGTGCATTACCAAGGACGAAGCGTTGGCAGCATCAATTCCTTCTCCCTATGCAACGGCTCTGACTACCAGGATGTTTGTCGCCTGGTGGTAGCCGGTGATCAGTTTTACGTCTTCTTTAAAGCCACCAAGTAGGAGCGCGCGTGACCGCAGCGTTAACATATACCGTTGCAGCAGCCCTTTTGCTCTCCATACTCCCGGCTACAGCAGCGCTTGCTGAGGAGTCAGAACGTCAGGAGCAAGCGCCACGCAAGCACGAGGGCAGCGGCGAAAAAAGGCAGGCGAAGGTTGAAGGCGAGGGCGACGAACATGGCAAGGGCGAAGGCGAGGCGCCTGCACCGCATAAACAGCCGAATCATCCAAAGAAGGAGAAGACCCGCGAGCACGCCAAGCCAAACGCCAAGACGCACCAAGTCCATGCAAAAGCCAAACACCCGGCGTCGGCACAGCCCGCCCCAGCCGTCGCAAAGTCCGAGCACCTACCGCTGGCCATCGGTATAGACGGAGGCTGGGAGGCGACCTACGGCAATGCCTTGACGTTCACTTATTTTCCTTGGGAGGACCTCGGCTTCACCGTCGCTGCTGGCTACAATAACTCCGGCGTCAAACTCGGAGCAGGCGCCGAAGTCTTGCTACCCTTGCATCCATCCTTTGGCTTGCGATTCCTCGGTTCCTTTGTGGAATCCTTGGGGAAGAAGGGCGAGGTATCGCTCGATGCCTCGTTTATTCCAGCCAACTCGACCACCGCAGAGCCGATCGTGGCGACCAAGCACTATGAGTTGACTCCAGCGACGATGCTCGGCGCCGCGGTTGGAGGCTATTTCAATCTCGATGCCTCCATTCGCTTCGCCTTGATGCTGGACTATAACTACGTGCTCAGCGGCAACCAGGTCACCTTCGCCGACAAGACCTCCTATGACAAACAAGTCCAGGTGACCAACGGACCAGATTTCGGCACAAAATTTAACGACAAGGCGCAGAGCGTCGTCAAAGCCGGCGGCTTTGGCGCTTACCTGGGCGTACAGTTTCTATTTTAGATGCTCACGTACGCCTAGTGGGCGATTGGCATCGCGCCTGAAAGCCAGCGGTCCTCAGGCAATTCCAGATCCGGCGATTGCAGCGGAGTGAGCGCCACCCCCGCCTTTTGGGCATAAGCAATCACCGCTTGCAGGGTCGTCGCCAGCGCCGGCAGCGTCATGTAGGCGGTCTCCTGATAGATCTGCAGCGGAAACACCAAGGGTGTTTGCGGGTCGCGCTGCACCCGTTCAACATATTCCTTGAAGATATCTAGGATATCGCTTTGCGCAAGGTAATCGACGGCGGCAAGCGACTGCGGCAGCTCGGTCATTGCGCCTTTGGCCAACTGGATCTGGTAGGGCTGGCTGTGCGGTGTGATGCGTGGCCACAAGGATTTCGCCCATTGGTAGATGGGATAGTAGCGGGTCTTGGCGCCGATCATTTCGGGTGATACGGCTGATAGATCATAGCGTATACCGGCACGGTAGGCGGCCTCAAGGATCTCTGACGATGCCACCCAGCCTTCGACGGCCACAGCACTCGGACGACCAAAACCCTGGGCCTCCATGATATGCACCGAGGTCTGGAGCATCTTGTCCAGCTCGTCGGCTGGATAGATATTCACCGGCACCTCCAAGCCGCAGTCAGAGCTACAGTCGTCGGCTTTGACCTCGCTGCCCCAAAACGTCGGCGAGCTGCGAAAGATCACACCCGAGGCATTGGCGAGCGACTGCCAATTCCCAAGTAGGAGTCCGAATTGGTCCTTTGGCCGCATCGCCTGGCGCAGCGTGCTGCGCACCGCGGTTTGATCTGCCGCCGGTTTGGTGAAGTAAGCCGGGCTCACCAGATGCATGATCTGCAAGCCAGGAAACCGCGCGCGAAACGCCGCCCATGCTTGCTGATTATAGACGCTGAGATCGCGCCCTTCCCAAGCCAAAGTGACCATGAGGTGAATGGTCCGCGCCGGAGCTTGCGGAACCTTAGTCGGCGCCGCAGTGGTGAAAACGACGGGGCTAGGTGACGGCCCTGCCTTCGCCACAGGGGAATCTATGAGCATCAACCCTAAGAATAAAGCACTTAGATTGAGGTGTATGACTGACATCGAGGTTACACGACCCTACCATGGATTTTGCTTAACGAAAGCTCTGTCCTATGTCTTACGTTTGCTTGAGCGGCGTGCCTTTTGCCGAGCGAGAGTGGGTCTAAGACTAAGCACCACCGGCACCGTCAGCAACAACAGCGACCAAATCAGATTAACCGGAGCGTCACCCAATTCAATCACGGCACACCCAAACAAGCCCTTCTTTTTTTGCGTGCTACTGTCACTTGCGGCAGACGTGTCTTGGATCCCAGACCCAGTGCTCAGACTCGCGCAGCGGGGGGTGGCCGTCGGTAAAAACGGGCCCATCCCGCGCGCTGATAGCACGCTGGTCAACTTGTCTGCATTGGCACCCTGAAACAACGCCTTCTCCGCCGTGAATAGTGACGCGGTGAAATCACAAAAACCGCTGTTCGACTTGAAGTAGGAGATCGCTTTGAAGGTCAGCGCAGTCACATCTTTATTCGACATACCCTGAGTCTTGATCAAGTCCCAAATAATGCCCGCAATCAACTGGCCATGCTTGTGGCCGAGTACCTTCTGCGCTCCGGACCAGGTGATCCACTGCGAATCGTTATAGGCAACGGTCAAGGTGCCACTGCGTAAACATTGCCCCTGCGTAACGCAGGCATTGCTAGTCAACGGACAGATCGAGCGACCAAGACAGGGATCACCAGTGCGCAGAAAGACAAAGGTATCGGCTAGGCCTTCATGCAACACCAGAGACTCACCTGAGGTTGTCTGTAAGGTTTTGTAAACAATGTGGTGCCCCATCTCATGTGAGACGACATCGGCATCGGTGACAAGATTTTGCAAGATCTTGCCATCGCCGTTATCGATCTGAATCGATGGCAGGGTCCCGTCGTCGCTGCTTCCAGGCGTAAACAGCGCATTATTTGGAATACCGTTCGGCGCGAAGTGGGCCTTGATCTGCAGCGGCTTCGGCCCGTACCACTGAAAGCCGATGCCCTGAAACCAGGTAAAATGAGTGGATCCGTGCACATAGGCCTGCACTTCGCCAAAGCGATCATCAGTATCGGGGTAGATAAAAGCCTCGTCGGCCTGCTTGGCTTGCGTGACAGAAGACGGCACCACGGTCTGAATGTATGCGGAGGACAAGGTGCCATCACCGGTGAGGCCGGTCAGGGCTACGGTTGCAGCGCTGTCATTTGCAATGTTACGCGGGTAGGCCCTTGCCGTTGCGTCCACCGCATCAAGGAAGTTCTGGTCTAACTTTAGGGTTTCGTAGGCATCCGCAAAGGCAATATAAGGATTCCCATCCGCATAGAGATTCATTTTCCAAACCGGAAGAAGTTTGCCATTGGCAACGTAAAGACAACGTTCGCTGTGGCCAATCCGCAGCTCATGCATGTCGGTCTGCGCGCGTAGCGTACGGCCAGCTTGATCAGCACTGAGGCCAAGGTCTGGCCAATCGGTAGGAACGGTTTCGTGGGCATCGATATCCGGAACCGAGCCAAGGATGAAGGCACTACCATCGCTGAGTTTATGCGCGCGCACCATAAAGCCGCACAGTGGCACACCACCGGCTCTAAAAGCGTAGTCGATTGATTGCTCACCGCTTGGCGCATCGAGCCCAAAAGCTGCCGGTGTGGTGTCCGTCGCGACGGTGGAGACCTGTGGTCCGCCCAGTTCGTCGCGCAAAAGCAGCCGCACGGCTTCATCAAAGGTGACCCGTCCAGCACCAAACAGGGCTAAACCCTTGGGTTGAACCAACCATTGGTCGAGGCTTGGATGGATCAATAACTGGTGGGCGGAATGCTCAAAGGTTTCGAAGTGAGCGGGACTTGCTTGCCACGTCAACCCATGGGCCCGCGAAGGGACCAGCATAGACAGCAAGGTCACGCCAAGCAGGCTGCCCTGCGCGAGGTACCGACGGCGGTTTCCAGCCCTAAACTTCATCCCGGATCCCCCGCCAACCCTCTGTTTTCATTAAAGTGGGTCCACATCACGTGCAACGAAGACGTATCGGCACATCGGCGCGAAAACTTTAGACGGGTAGGTTCCCAAATAGTCTAAATGTTCTGCGCCTCCAGCCGTCTGCGACGGCGCGCCAACGTTGGCTCGGCACTGGGCGCGGCGCATGGCAAGCGGCCAATGGCAAAAAACTCAAAAACAAAAATATTTTATTTTTTTAACTCAACCGAGTCATTGAGATAGGGCGTCTCAATGATCACAGGAGCGACAGGATAGGCATAACTCTGATAGCTGCGTAGATCCGGACTGCCGCCTTCGCGCCAGGCACTAAGCCAGAGCTCACTCAAGGTCTCTGCGGCGATCGCTAGGCGCGCGCGTACCAGCTCATGGAAACCCTTGGCGGCCTGACTCGGCGGTCGCCGCATAGCTGGAATCCGCATCCCATGCTCCTGGCGACTCGGCTTTAGCACGGCGAACTTACGATCGATGGACTCGAGTCCAGGGATTTCATGCCAACTGTTGACCGTCAAAGCATAAGCCAACAGCAAGGGTCGCAAATCTGCCGCTTGGGATTTGTCCGGGCGCTGCTGCACCATTTGTCGTAGTACAGCAATCTGCTGCCGCCGCCGAGCCACTTGAAATACTTCATCCGGCAAGGTCAGATCGTAAGCGCTCACCACGGCGCCCTCAAAATAACCGTGCAGCCCGCCCTGCCCTACCTGATAGCCATCGTGATCGACCGTCGTGTGCAGCGGCTGCGCTAGGTCGCCGACGAAGTGCGCCATGATCCCACCATAAAGCAGCGCCTGATTGACGGCTTCAACAAGATCCTTTTGGCCTTTTGCAGCCTTGGCCTGAGCAAATTGGTCGCGCATCATTCCGTAGAGCTGCTGAATGCGAAACGGCGCTGTACCAAACTGTGCCGGCTTGATCTTGCCGCCACTAAGCGCTTCCAAACCAGACAGTGTGACTGGTAGCGTCGCAAACACCGGCGGCGTGACTAGTTCATCGACGTCAAAAAAATGCGTCGTGTAGTTGACTGCGGCGGTGTGCGCGTCGGTATTCTTCCACACGATATCGGGCACGTTTGCTAGGTGTCCGAGCATCAGCTCTTTGTCTAATAGCACCTTAGACAAAGGATGTTCGGTCCCGAGTTCTTCGATGCACAACCGGGCGCTGACGCGGGCGATTAAATTGTGGCCAAGTTCACTCCAGGCTTGTCCGGTAGGACAAGGGCCGACGCCGCACCAGCTCATGATCAGACAAAAAATATAAAAAAAACGGCGCAGCATTTAATGATCTGACTCCACTCACCAGCCATAAATACGGGGCGGCCGTTGAACTTATCGAACATACAAATAAAAGACCAGAAGAAATTGCACGACCGCTACGGTTATGCGCAGTCACGACTGATTATCAGGCATTCCTGACTATGGTTGCGGCATTTCCCGCGAGACACGGACCTCCTGTTGCGTTTTGAGTTATCCACAGCTGATGTTGATAACTGCACTGCGAGCCCCCGCAATCCCCACGGGTGCGAGCGTTTTCGCCGTATCGCTCAAAAAATAAGCAGAGGCTGCGAGTGGACCCTTGGACGCGAAGACCTAAGGTCCACTTACAATTATTTTATTGGCTTGACGGCTTACTCATGCGCCATACCGCCCGGTGGACGGCGGAAGAGATAGGCGCTCTCAGGGCGCAGCTCGGTCGCCTCGCCCGAGGCTTTGGGCGGATCATTGCAGTCTCTGGCAGCGAGCCTCTGGTCCTCGTTGAAATGCAGGCTTGAGTTCATGGCTTGGAGATACCGCCCACTACTGATGCGGCCGTGACTCAGCATGCGGCGCAAGAGTCCATGGACCAAGTCGCGGTAGTTCGGCGTCAAGTCACCCTTGCAAAAATAGCGATAGCGACCTTTCGGATTTGGCAGCAAGGTTGCCAAGTAAGCCGCCTCAAGCAGCGTCAACTCTGCAGCTGGCTTAGCAAAAAAATGCTCCGCTGCTGGACCGATTCCGAAGATGCCTGGGCCAAGCTCGGCGACATTCATGTACAGCTCAAGGATCCGTTCCTTGCTCAGCGTGTGTTCGAGATGCCAGGCTAAAAACAGTTCCTGCATCTTGCGCGACACGGTTCGCTCTGGGGTTAAGAAAAGGTTCTTCACCGTTTGCATGGTGATCGTCGAGCCACCGGCCGCGACGCGCCCCTCGGCCAGATCGCGGCGAAGTGCACTGACCAAAGCCGACGCATCGATTCCCTTGTGCCAATAAAAACTGGCATCCTCGGAACTGACGAAGGCCACCTGGGCATTTTTGCCGATCGCCGCAAAGCTCGCGAAGGTGGGCGCTTGCCGGTCCAAAGAGACGGTCACCTTCGGCGCATCGGGCTCGACTTGTCGCTCGACTGCCAGCGGGCCATTGAGATGTTCGGCGGTGAAGGCATAGGGGGCTTCGAGGACCCGGCAGCCAAAGATCGCATCTTGTAGGTCGAATCGACTGGATTCAAGATTCTGCGACTGTGCTTCGAAGGCCAAGGTCGCGGCCGTGTCGCCACTCAGTTTAAAGCCCTCAATCAGTGGCAACAGACCGTCAGGGGAGGCATCGATCACGGTTTGACAGGAGGTCGTCGGCAGCATCACTTGGCCGCGGATGGATAGATTAGCCGGTGCTTCGTCGCTGAGACTAGCTTGAAAGCGTGCCGCAAGACGCAGCGGGTTTTCACCAAAGGCGCGACTGACACGACCAGGCAAGGTCAGCGTTGCCGCATCGAAGGTCAAGCTGCGGCTTTTGGGCTGGAAGGAACCGTTAGCCCGCAGTTCAAAAAACAACGGACCAATCTCGCGGGAGCTGAGCAGAGGTAAGCGCAGCGTCGAGCCGAGGCTTTGCATCTGCGCGGTGAATTGCCAACCGCCCATGGCCTTGGTCAGTTCAATTTGCAGGCGCGACCGTAGACGCGTCAGTTGCATCGGCTGACCGCGGAGCCAAGCTTCGAGAAAGTTGGGCCGACGATGGAAAGCCATGTTGAGTTGCACCTGGCTCAGGTCCTTTTGCACTAATCCCGAAACCGACCAAATCGGCTTGTTCGCGTTGGCGTTGCCCTTGCTTTTGACAAAGAAGCGGTAGTCGGGCGCGTTGGAGTTGAGCTCGACCCGACCATACAAATGCCCTTCATTCAGCCCACTCTGCGTCCTCAACCTAGCGATGCGAAACACGGCTTCGCCAGCCGAGCGATCGATCGCGAGCTTGACGTCACGGACCCTTAAGGTTGGCTCACCCTGCGTGTTCAGCAAGGTGAGCTCGGCGCCGGCAATCACCAAACGTCGACTCGGCATCGCCGCAAACAATTTATCGATCAGCCGCTGCAGTGACACCAAGGAACCGTCGCCGCCACTTGGGACAGCAGCACCAGCCGGCGGCAGCAGCGTGCGCAGATGATCTTCGGTCATCTTCAGGTCGAGTCGTTCGATCCCTATCTCATCGATATCAACCAGGGACGACGACCACAGATTTAGGCCAAGGTCGATCTGGATACGGCTGATCACCACCTGCGCCTCTGGGCCAACGCGAATGTCTTCAAGCGCCACCAGAAAGGGAAAGGTCTCAAGGTCCACCTTGCCCACCAACACCGGCGTCCCGAGTTTGCGACTTAGCTGCGCCACGGCCTGGTTAACGAGTCGCACGCCGACGCGACTGACTTGGCTCCACGCGGCGAATCCTAGAGCACAGGACATCAAGACGGCACCAAGGGCAACGCCCAAACGGCCTGCCCAAGTGGATACAACCCAAGTGATGCTCTTTTTGAAGATCATTCCGTGCTTTAAGAAAAAGGCTCGAGAGCTAGGCTCAGGACGGTACAGGGAGGGGGGCGGTCATGAGGGTGCACCAAGGCGGTCCACCCTATCATCATAGCAGATTCCGATCAGGGGCTGAAAGGCTTGAATATGACTAGGTAAACTATGACCAGCAGCAGCACGGTGGGGGCTTCGTTGAGCCAGCGCAGGCGCTTTGAAGTAGGCAGCTTAGGGGCCCCACTTGCGAAGCGACCAATGAGCAGTCCAGCCTTGGCCGTCAAATGGGTCATCAGCAAAACCAGTACGAATTTAGCCATGAACCACGGCTGATGCCCGAGCGCAGGCACCAGTCCGACCATCCCAAGGCCCGCCACGTAGGAGACGATCATGGCTGGCAGGGTGATCGCCTTAAACAAACGCCGCGCCATCAACAACAACAGCTCTTTGTTACTAGGATCGCTGCCGCGCTCGGCTAGATAAACCAATAACCGGTAGAGATACAGGATCCCTGCCATCCAGCTGATGACGGCGACGATATGCAACCATTTTAACCATAGATAAGCCAAGCTTCACCTCACGACAAAATTAATGATCTTTCCTGGGACGTAGATCTCTTTCACCAGCGTCTTACCGTCCAGCTGCCGCTGCACGGCTTCGAGCTCCTTGGCCGCAAGGATGATGGCCTCCTTGCTGGCATCCGTGGCCAAGCTCAAGGTGCCCCTAAGCTTGCCGTTCACCTGAACCGACAAGATCACCTCGTCCACCTGCGCCAATTCCGGATCAAAGCTAGGAAACGGCGTATAGGCCAATGATTCTTGATGGCCAAGGCGCTGCCAGAGCTCTTCGGCAAGATGCGGCGCATAAGGCGCCAGCATCAAGATCAAGGCCTCGGCGGCTGGGCGACTAAACGTCGGTTCTTTGTAGGCGGCATTGACGAACTCCATCATCGCGGCAATCGCCGTGTTGAACTGCATGGACTCGCTATCTTCGGTCACCTTCTTGATGGTGCGATGCAGCAACTTGCGAAAGGCACCGGTGGGCGGTTCGAGCGAAAGCTTCTCGCTCAAGCGCCCGTCTTCGTCGATGATCAGACGTTGGACCCGCTTTAAGAAACGGTAAACGCCATTGATGCCCGAGGTCTGCCACGGCTTCGCCGCGGTCAGTGGCCCCATAAACATTTCGTAAAGACGCAGCGCGTCAGCGCCCCACTCGGCGACAATCACGTCGGGATTGACGACGTTGCCGCGACTCTTCGACATCTTCTCGCCATTTTCGCCGAGGACGATTCCGGGGTGCAGCAGTCGCTTAAAGGGCTCCTTGCTCGATACTAGACCACAGTCATAGAGGACCTTATGCCAAAACCGAGCGTACAGTAGATGCAAGACGGCATGCTCGGCCCCACCGACATAGAGATCGACCGGCATCCAGTACTTCTCAATATCTTTATCCCAAGGCGCCTTGTCGTTGTGTGGATCCATGAAGCGCAGGTAGTACCAACACGACCCGGCCCACTGCGGCATGGTGTTGGTCTCGCGCCGCAGGGTCTTACCATCCTTGGTCACTTGCAACCAAGGTCCGGCCAGTGCCAGCGGTGATTCGCCATCCCCAGCCGGCTTGAATTGATCGAGCTCAGGCAGGGTGACCGGTAGATCCGCCTCATCAAGGAGTACTACTTGGCCGTCTTGATCGTGGGCCAACGGAAATGGTTCACCCCAATAGCGCTGGCGCGAAAACAGCCAGTCGCGCAACTTATAGGTGACGGCCTTCTTTCCGGACCCATGCTTTTCTAGCCAAGAGCAAACGGCGGCAATGGCCTGATCCTTGCTCAGACCATCGAGAAATCCAGAGTTGACCAGCGTCCCGTCACCGATATGGGCGGCCGTCTGGATATCCTCCTCGCCACCGGTCAGCACGCGCTTGATCGGCAGATGATACCTTTGCGCGAAGGCGTGATCGCGTTCATCATGCCCGGGCACGGCCATGATCGCACCGCTGCCGTAAGAGCCGAGCACATAGTCGGCGACATAGATCGGCAGCTTCTCACCACTCAATGGGTTCACGGCAAAGGCACCGGTGTCGACGCCAGTCTTGTCCTTGGTGACAGCTGTCCGCTCCATGTCGGACTTGGCCTTGGCTGCGACGCAGTAGGCACTCACGACGTCTTTGGCAGCTGGCGTCGTGATCAGATCGATCAGCGCGTGCTCCGGCGACAGCACGCAAAAGGTCGCACCAAACAGCGTGTCGGGCCTCGTCGTGAACACCTGAAAGGTCTCGCCATGGCCGTCGACCTGAAAGCTGACGTGAGCGCCGATGCTTTTACCGATCCAGTTGCGCTGCATCTCCTTAAGGCTATCCGGCCACTCCAGATCGTCTAAATCGGCGAGCAATTGCTCGGCATAGGCGGTGATTTTAAGCACCCATTGCCGCATCGGTTTCTTGATGACGGGAAACCCACCGACCTCTGACTTGCCGTCGATCACCTCTTCGTTGGCCAAAACGGTCCCCAGTTCGGGGCACCAATTCACTGGCGCGAAGGATTGGTAGGCCAGGCCCTTTTCGTACAAACGACGAAAAATCCACTGCGTCCATTTGTAGTATTTGGTGTCGGTCGTATCGATCTCGCGCGACCAGTCGTAGGACAAGCCCAGGCGTTTGATCTGTCCACGAAAGCGCTCGGTATTGCGCTTGGTCGTCAGCGCCGGATGCTGACCGGTCTTGACCGCGTACTGTTCCGCCGGCAGGCCAAAGGCATCCCAGCCCATCGGATGCAGCACATTGAAGCCGCGCATGCGCTTGTAGCGGGCGTAGATATCAGTCGCAGTGTAGCCCTCGACGTGACCGACGTGCAGGCCGTCGCCCGAAGGATAAGGAAACATGTCGAGGATATAGTATTTCGGCTGCTCTGGCCGTTCGACAGTTTTGAAGGTCTGATGGTCATCCCAGTACTTTTGCCACTTGGCCTCGATCGCCTTGAAGTCGTAATCATGCCGCGCACCATCGCCACTCATAACCTTGCCTCCGCAGATTCTACTTGACTGCGGCGAAGGTAACATAAGGCCGATAGGGCGCCTACCAGAAGGATATCAGCCGACCTAGAAAACCTTATCAAACTGCAGGTAGCTGATGAAATAATCACTGATCAAGATCGCCACCAAGGACAGCACCACCGCCTCAGTCGTGGCCCGGCCGACCCCCTTGGCCCCACCGGCGGCAAAAAAGCCTTTGAAGCAGCCGATCGAGGCCAAGATGATGCCAAAGACTGCGCCTTTTTCCATCCCCTGAAAGATGAAGCGAGGCTTGACGATCCACCGCATCTTTTCCAAGAACGTGCCGATGTCGATATCAAAAAAAGACACCCCGATCAGGTAGGCCGACATGACGCCCACCAGCATAAAGACCGCCGTCAGCAGCGGCAGCATGATCAAAGCCCCGAGGATCCTGGGGGCCACCAGATAGCCATAGGGGTTCACGGCCATCACGCGCATCGCATCTATCTGCTCATTGACCCGCATCGTGGCGATCTCGGCAGCCATCGACGACCCGGCCCGAGCCGTGACCAAGAAGCCGCAAAAGATCGGGGCAAGCTCCTTACTCAAAGCGACCCCAGCGGCGGCACCCAGCATCGACTCGGCGCCAAAATTGCGAAAGATATCGCCAAGGATCAGGCCAAAGATACAACCGATCATGATCGCCGAGATGATGATGATGACGAGGCTACGATTGCCGATGAACTCGAGCTGCTTGAGCAACAGTCGAAATTGTACCGGGGAAAAAAAACAGCGCCCGAGTGAGCGCTGCATGAATAAGGTATAGCGGCCGAGGCCGCTGATCGGTTTAGCAAATAACTGCATGATCGAAGTTGAAGTCGAGGTCAAGGCAGGCTCCCATCGCTTGGCACCCACCTCAGTCTAACACAGCCAAATCAGTGCGCGGGAGGCAACCATTCGGGCTTGGCAAAGGTCCGCGGTACGGCGCGTGCCGACACGGCGTCCAGCTTGACGAAGAGCTGGTCGGTGACACGGCCCCAGCCGTTTTCCTCGACCACCATCAGGATATCCCCTTGAGTGAGTTGCAGCGCCACTGGAGCCGAATCGCTCGCCGCAGCGCGGAGCGCGGTTTGATCGGCTTGAATGTAGCGCACGACTCGGCCCGACCCGGCCTCACCAGAGGCCGCGACAGCTTGGGCCGCTGCCGCTGGGGCAACGGCGGCAGCGGGTGCAGCGGGTGCCGGCGCAGCGGCGGCCGCGGGTGCCGCTGCCGGTGCAGCAGCGGGTGCTGCCGGTTCACTTGATGCTACGGTGTCGTTGGCCGCAGTGGCTTCAGCGGCGGGCGCTTCAGCGGCAGCTTCGCCTCCTCCGCCGTCGGCGGCCGCGGCGGTTTCGGTGGACGCAGCGACCTCCTTGGCTTCGCCGTCGCTACCAGCAGCAGCCGCCTCATTGGGCGCATCCGCTGTGACCTCGCCGGTGCCGACTTCGTCGGACTCATTGCCGTCGTCCTTGCTGGCCGAGTTCGGCGCCACCTGCTCCTCCTCATCGTGACCGGAGCAAGCCGGGAGGCTCATCACGCTCACGGCGGTGATGACCAAGGGTCCTAGCATCGATTTCCATGTTCTGTACGTTTTGTTCATCATGCCTAAATCCTTTACGTGCGACATAAACCGTAGCCTAGGATTCGGTGACGGCCAGGAAAACTTTAGTCGGCAAGCTTTGCCGTGGTTTTAAACCTCTGCCTAAGGCTTTGAATTTACCGAACCCTTCGGTTATCATGGATAAAACTCCAGAGCCACGATGGCAGATCCTTTCGAAGGGGGCGACTTGTGATGACATATTCGATTTGGCCGCGCTGGCGCCTCGTCTTGACCCTTGCCTGCGGCCAAGCCCTAAGCTTTGGCGCCTTCGCGACCCATGCCTTTGCCACCTGCATGACGCTGATCAACGGCCCGGTCGTCTACGATGTCCAAGGCTGCAAGGCGATCGAACCAGAAAGGATCTTTGACTTAAGTAAAGATAAATACGCTTGGATCGCGGGTCTCGACAGCGCTGGGCGCAAGGCGTTTTATGACACCTACCGCGGACTGTACCTCAAGGGGCGGGTGGCTAAATCCCAAGCCAACACCCGTGGACTGGCTAGCGAGGAGGGCGCCCTCGCCGGTGAAACGGTGTTTATGTACCTGCCGCCCGGTGGCCTGCAGTGCAATGCCATCCTCGGCAAGCGCTTGTCAGCAAACCTGCATCAGGTCTGCTGCGAAGGCGGCGGTGATGCCCCATGCCTCTTGGATACCTCCTATGTCTTGCAGCAGCCCCAAGTGCTAGCTGCAGGAACCGGCGATCAAAGCAAAGCCAAAGCCAGAGCATCAAAGGATTACATCGCTGCAACCACAGCGTTTAACCAGCATAAATATAAGATCGCCGCTAAAGGATTTGAAAAAGCCAAGGTCAACGGCGAGCTCGACATCCCCGGCTACTACCATCTTGGCCTCGCCTATCGCCTGATGGACCAGTGCGTCGATGCCCTACCCCCGCTGCGCCACGTCAGCGAACTAGAACAAAAAAAGCAGATCTGGGCTGAAGATGAACAAATTGCCCGCAAGTCGACGATGCTGCTGGCGCGCTGTTTAGCGAGGATGAACGACCCGCAAAATGCCGTCGCCATCCTAAACTCCTACCTGATCGAGCCGGCAAAGTACCGCAATGAGATCAACGAATCCCTCAAGGATTCCGATTTCGGTTGGATCCATACCAGCCGCGAATACCGCGACTATATGAAAGAGGCGCGTAAAAAACAAAACCAGCCTGGAGCTTCCGCACCAGCTGCAGCGCCAGCGAAATAACCGATCATCAGCCTTGTAGCCAACGCGCGAAGGCAGCAAAGGCCTTACTGCGGTGGCTGATGGCGTTCTTCTCGGCGCTGTCCATATCAGCCATGGTCTTGGTCGCACCGCTGGGTACAAACAGCGGATCATAACCGAAACCTTGTTTGCCACTGGGCGTGTGCGTCAGGTGGCCCTCGCAGCTACCGGTGAAAGCGTGGCCCTCGCCTGCCGCGTCGATAAAGTACAGAGTGCACATAAAGCGCGCGGTCAATTGCGCCGCTTCAAAGTGCGACGTCGCCGCTCGCAGCTTGGCATTGTTGGCTAGATCGTCGCCTTCGCGCCCCGCGTAGCGGCTGGAATGAACCCCAGGCAGCCCGCCAAGGGCATCGACGACCAGCCCCGAATCGTCGGCCAGCACGCAGTCCTTGGTCAAGGCGCGGACCGCTTCGGCCTTGATGCGCGCGTTGGCCAGAAAGGTCTCGCCGCACTCGTCCCAGGCGATGGCCGGATCCAACTCGCGGGCCAAGGACACCGTCCACGCCGGTTTAAGCGTGCTTAACAACTGCTGTAGTTCGGCGGCCTTGTGTCGATTATTGCTGGCGAGATAGAGTCGTGGCATAGTCGCCCTCCTTGCGACCGAGAGGATATATTATGATGACGGCTGAGATCATTACCAATCGCCTTAAAGAGCACATCCCTAGCGCACAGATCCGCGCCACCGACATGACCGGCGGCGGCGATCACTGGCAGGTCCGCATCAGAGCTACCGAGTTTAAAGGGAAGACCCTGATCCAGCAGCATCAGATGGTCTACCAGGCCCTGGGCGAGTTGATGAAGTCGCAAATCCACGCCCTGTCGCTCGACACGGGCGAGGCTTAAGGCCTAGGCCGCACGAGTTGTAGCGACTAATCGGCGTGGCGATTGCGCTGGCGCTTCATCTCGTCATTGCGGTTTTTTAACACCATCCGCATGATCTCAGGCGAGGTCTTCAGATGATTGAGCATCGCCTTTTTGATCAAGCGATGGTGGTTCGGCCGAATCCGATAGATGCCCATCTCACGAAAATGCTCGATCACTCGTTCGATCACCAGCTGCGGCTCGACCCGCCAGGTGTCGACAATGACCTGCACGGCCGGGGTGTGGTATTCCTGGCTGACGAACAATTGGATCGGAATATCCTGATGATAGCCCATGGAGCCGCCTCCTCCGCGCGTGTTACAATGGCTTATCGGTCGCTCCCGTCCGAGCTTTAGTTTTTCCTTGTGACCCTCTTTAATACCATTTAAATTAGAGCCCTATGGCGAAAGCATCGCGTCCAAGTAAGAAGCAAGCCGCAGCGGCGTCGCCGCCGGTCGCCGCGACGCCACAGCCGAGCAGCGGCTTGCTCGCGCTCGCTACTGGACACGAGATCTACTATGCCGATTCGGGCGGTGCCGGTCCGGTGCTGTTTTATCTTTATGGTTTAGGCTGCTCGATCGCTCACTGGAAATACCAACTAGCCTA
>JAPLFX010000246.1 GCA_026390445.1 Pseudomonadota bacterium | reverse complement strand
CCCCAGATAAAGTGGGGCCTTAGGGCAACGGTCTGCAAGTTTGGCCCATTGGCTGCCAGGATGAGTTGCTCACCAAGGGCTTTGGTCCGGGGATAATGCGCGAGGTAGCGTTGTGGGTAGGGGGTGGATTCGTCGACGCCCTCTTGATCGCTGCCGGCAAAGGTCACACTTGGCGAACTCGTATAGACGAGTTTAGTGACGCCATGCTCACGGCAGGCATCGATCACGGTTTTACAGCCGAGGACATTGGTGCGGTAGTAGTCGCCGTAGGCGCCGCTGATCCCGGGTTTAGCCGCCGTGTGGATCACTGCGTGCATGCCGCGCACCGCGGCGCTGACCGCGGCGCCGTCGCCAATATCGCCCTGGTGCTGCTCGACGCCCAGTGCTGCGAGCTGGGGATAGGATTGTCGTGAAAAGGTGCGGACGCGGTAACCTGCGTCTAGCAATTGTCGAACGATCACCAAACCGAGGAAGCCACCACCACCTGTCACCAAGATCGGTGTCCCTGACTGTTCGCTCATGCCCGGTCGACCTCGACTTTCAACTGCTCGCGAAAGATCTTTGAGTTGTGGCGAATATCGACCGGGAGTCCGTCGTAAAAGCGAAATTCCTCGACCGCCCTAGTCGCAGGATGCGCCAGTGCTGTCTGGCGCAGGGCACGGGAAAGCAGCAGCTTTTGCTCCTTCTTCAAATGCTCGTCGGCTTCGACACAAAGCACTGGGACCATCTGGCCGGGCGCGCCACGGCCGACCAGCGCGCTGCGGTAGACCTTTGGCTGAGCGTTGAAGATGCCCTCGCAGATCTCGGTGTACATGTCACCGGTCGGAAGTTTCAAACGATGCGACTTGCGACCGCAAAACCACAGGCGTCCCTGATCGTCTAGATAACCAAGGTCTCCCATGCGGTGCATCACCGCTGCACCGTCGCGCGGAATCTTTGCCAATGCGGTCGCCTCGGGCCGACTATCATAGGCGACGGTGACCTGTGGCGCATCGACGACGATCTCTCCGACGACGCCTTGCGGCACACAGAACTGATCGCTCCACTGGCCGATGACTTGATCGTGAATGGCGATCACCTGCAGCCGCACGCCAGGCGCTGGCTTGCCAACGCAGATGCCGCGTCCATCTGCGGATCCGGCCGCCGTCTCACCGAGGATTTCGTCGCTGCCAATGCAGGCAACGGGCAGCACTTCGGTGGCGCCGTAGGGTGTAAAGATCTGCGCATCTGGTCGCAGCAGCCGCACCGCCTGACGAAGGATCTTCGGGTCCACTGCAGCACCGGCGGAAATCACGCGGCGCAGAGAGGGTAGGGTGACTCCCCGTGCGACTCCGGCATTGGCTAAAGCTCGCAGTAGTGCGGGCGAGCCAAACAGATTGGAAATGCCAAAGTCGTCCACCGCCGCGAAGATCTTTGCCGCGTCTACTTGCGCCGGCCTGGTGAAATCCATCTGTGGGATCACGCCGGTCATGGCCAAAGCTGGCGCAAACAAGCCAAATAGTGGAAAGGTGCTGAGGTCGACTTCGCCGGGCTGAAATTGAAACAGCGCCTTTAACGCAGCGATTTGCGCGTTGAACTGCGCATGGCCGTAGATCACCCCTTTGGGGGCGCCGGTGCTGCCGCTGGTAAATAAGATCGCAGCTACATGTTGCCCAAGGTCTAACTCTTGAACCGAGGTATCAACTCTAGGATGTTTCATCCCCGCTGCTCTGACGTCCGCTAGCGGCGTCACACCAAAAAAGAAACTGCGGTCTCCAACCTGCAGCCGCCGAGTCAGCGAGGCACGTCCCCAGCCGAACAAAAGGCGAGCGAGGTGCGCCTTCGAGGTGCCGATAAATATCTCGGGTTTAGCTTCGGCGATGCAGCGCTTTAAGTTTTTTATGCCCATGCCTGGATCAATAAAGATCGGCACGAGTCCAGCGCGAAATAAAGCGAAGGTCAGGACGAAAAACGGTAGCGACGGCGGCACCATCATTGCGACCCTGGTACCGGGTTGCAGACCTTCAGCGATAAAGCCCTGGGCTAGTAGGTTGACCTCGGCATCGAGCTGCGCGTAGGTGAGGTGTTGATAACTGGTCTTGCCACCAGGCACCTGACCAGTCGGTGCGTACAAAGCGATCTGATACGGCGCCACCAATGCCCTCTGGGTCAGATGGGAGGCGATATTTTGTACCGACGTCACGGATGCCGATCCAAGAAGTCGCCGATCAAGGGCAGGACGTCGTCGGTCGCATCCTCAAAGATGTAATGCCCAGCATCGGCAAAGCGGTGCACTTCAGCATGCGGCAGCCATTTTAACCAGACGTTGAGAAAATGATCATCGAAGACAAAGTCCTGGGCGCCCCAAAGGATCAGCGTCGGTGTGTGGCGGAACTTTGCCAGCGAGGCTTCGACGGATTCAAGCAGATCATAGGAATAGTCGTCAGGCTTTAGCGGTATATCCTGGATAAAGCGCAGCACCGCCCGGCGATTATGCCAGCTATCGTAGGGTGCCAAGTATCCATCGCGCACCGCTTTACTCAGCGGTTGCCGCGTGACACAGGATGAGGCCGCACCGCGACTAAAGGCGTTAAAACCGCGCACCAGCAGTGGCCCGACAGCGCCGCTGCGACACAGCTTGATCGAGGGCGGTAGCGGCTTGGTTGCGGGTAGCTTGAACGCAGCGGTGTTGCCGAGGATGAGGCGCTTGATCTTATGCGGATGCCGGGCGGCATACGCCATCCCAATCATCCCGCCCCAATCGTGCAGAACCAGCGTGATATTGTCGCCTAGCCCGAGATGCTCGACCAGTGCTTCGACGTCATTCACCCGTTGTTCGAGGGTGAAGCGGTAGCGTGAATCATCTGGTTTTTCCGACAACCCGCAGCCGATATGATCGGGTGCGATGGTGCGATACTCTCCCTTTAAGCCATTGATGAGGCCGCGGTAGTAAAATGACCACGTCGGGTTGCCGTGGAGCATCAGCAGCGGCTCGCCTGCACCTTCATCGATGTAGTGATAGCTGAGCCCACCGACCGTCAGGCGACGTGAAGCGTACGGGTATAACGCCCTGACTGCTGCGGGTAGCTCCAATACAGCCTCATCTTTCACCGGGGAAGCACACATCGACTCACCATTGTATCGCGAGCATGAGGCAGTTTAGACCACTCCCTATGCCCAGCCAAGCAACCCGTTGACCGGGCTGGAGGAATCCGTCCTCTGCCGCCAATGCAGCGGTGAGAGGTACCGACACCGAACCGATATTACCCAGCCGATGAAAGGTCGGGTAATCTTGATCTAGTGAGCGCTCAATTGACCCTAGCATCTGTTGCCGATGGGTTCGGCTGACCTGATGGGTGATGGTGCGGTCGATGGACTGAGGGTCCCAGTCCATAGTTCGCAAAAAAGCCTGCCACGTCGCTTTCCCTAGCTCCAGTCCATGCTGCAAGACCGCTCTTGCGTCGGTCGCCATGGTCTGAGTGTAGGTGCCATCTTCGTTCTCGGTGAAGCCCCAGCGGCACAAGCTGTGGTGCTCCGTCGCCGAACGCAGCACGCCACCGAGCAATTGGTGGCGCTCGCCGCCGGCAAAACTACCGTCAGTGACGAGGATGGCCACGGCTCCCGAGCCACCCGTCAGGGTCGCCATCGAACGCATGAAAAAGTTAGCGCTACCGTCTTGCAGCATGGCTTGAATGGTTTGCTCAATGATCGACCTGGCTGATTCACAGGCGACTACCAAACCGGCGCGAAAGTGCCCTAGCTCGATATGATTGGCGACTTCAAGGAGGCCGTTCAGCGCTCCCAGGCAGGCGTTCGAAAGATCGTAGACCATCGCCTCCGCTGGGAGCTTTAGGGCTCCGGCGATCAGGCAGGCCGTCGCCGGCTCGAAATGCTCACGACACACGCTGGTGTAGATTAATGCACCAAGATCACTTGCCTTCAAGCCGGCTTTGTCGAGGGCCTTACGAGCGGCCTTCTCGGCGCCTTCGACAAGTCCAGCTCCGACTGGCCAAAAGCGCCGCTCGGCGATGCCGGTGATGGTCTCGACATGCCCTACAGGCACGTTCATCTGTGACAACACGGGAGCCAGCTGATGTTCATGGTGACTCATGGTCACCACTTCGGTCGGCAGCTCGACAGCCAAAGCATCGATATAAACGCGTGTATACCTCATGGTCGATACGGTTAACATGGGCCATGAGAAATTGGTAGGCATTTTCAGCGCGCCTGGCCTATAAACACCCTCCATTCAGTGGGAGCTTGTAAGCGATGGCAAGAGCTGTTTTACCCGATTTTAACAACACCGAAATCGCTTTTCGTGCTCGTAGCAGTCTCGAGTTGCGCAAGGCCCAATGGCTGTTTCACTCGTTCAATTACAAGTGGCTGATCGGCGGGGGCGAGCGGGCCTTGCGCCTCGCCTTCAAGTTACACCTGCCGGTGCAGTCTTTGGTGCGCTTTGCTTTTTTTGATCATTTCTGTGGCGGTACCACGATCGCTGATTCCATGCAGCGAGTTCAGGACCTTGGCCGCTTCCAGGTGCGGTCGATCCTGGACTATTCCGTCGAGGGCCAACAAAGCGAGGCGGCCTTCGACGCGGCCTTGCAGGAAACCTTGAAGATCATTGAAACTGCGGCGAACAACCGGCAGTTCTTGCCGTTCACGGCGATTAAGATGACTGGAATTGGTCGCTTTGACCTCCTAGCGAAAGCCTCCACGCCGAGCATTTTGACCCATGCTGAGACGGCGGAATTAAAGCTGGTGGCGACGCGTCTGCAGCGGTTGTGTGCCGCGAGCGCTGCCGCAGGGTTGCATCTGCTCGTCGATGCAGAGGAAACCTGGATCCAGGCGGCGGTCGACCGGCTCGTGCAGGAGCAGATGCAGGCGTTTAATCACGAGCGAGTCGTGGTCTACAACACCTTGCAGATGTATCGGACGGATCGCTTGGAGATGCTGCATGCCTTGGCTGCAGCGGGAAAAGCCAAGGGTTTTAAACCTGGGGTCAAGCTGGTTCGCGGTGCTTACATGGAAAAGGAGCGGGCGCGAGCTGCTGAGCGCAGGGAGGTGAGCCCGATCCATGCGAGCAAGGAGGCCACCGACGCGTCCTTTGACCTAGCCGTTGCCTTTTGCATCGAGCACATCGACGATTTGGCCCTGTTTGCTGGGACCCACAATGAACAGTCGATCCGCGCCTTGGCCCAGCACATGGCAATCGCCAATCTTGTGCCGCAGGATGAACGAGTCGAATGCTCACAGCTTCTGGGCATGAGCGATCACTTGACCTACAATCTCGCCGACAAAGGCTACCGCGTATCGAAATATGTGCCCTATGGGCCCGTCGAGGCGGTGCTGCCCTATTTGGCGCGCCGTGCTGAGGAAAACTCGGCGGTTGCTGGGCAAGCGCAGCGGGAGCTGGAGCTGATTAAGCGCGAACTAGAGCGTCGCGGCTGAGCGCCGGCGCTTTAAGTCCGCAGCGTATCAAATCTTGATTTTGCCTTCAGGGCCGCGCTTGTATAGGACGGCGATGCGGCCGACGGTAGCGACCAGGTTAGCTGCGGTATCGGTCGCTAGCTGCGATGCCAGCTCCTCAAAACCGTGGCGATCCTCGGCGTCCAGGCGGACCTTGATCAGCTCGTGATCCTTCAAGCCGCGTCCGACTTCTTTAAGAAAGGCCTGGCTGTAACCGGCTTTACCCAGTTGCACCACGGGGCTGAGTGGGTGGGCCAAGCCTTTGAGGGAGCGAATTTGTTTGTTTGAAAGCGTCATAGGAGGCGGTTTGTAAACTAGTTTAAAGCAGGCGTCAACCTCCACCTGCTGCCTTTAGCTAGTCGACACCCAGATGGCCTTCATCACTATCGCCCATCGCCACCTGTCCACTGGGAAAATACTCGGTCCAGCGCTGATCCACGGTTTTTGCTGTGGCTGGGTCACAAAATAACTCGCCAGGATACCACGGCTTTTTACGCGCATCGATGAGGAGTGGCCCCTGGTAGGACACGCGGTTGTGCACCAAAGTGCTGCCGGCGCAGTGGATATCCGCCGCCGGGTCAAAGCGCGTGAAGGTCGTCCACAAAAAGGCTGCCGTTGTGGCCGCGGCTTTGCTTGCCTGATCGACGGCAATAAGCAGGGGCCACTGGGCAAACTCCGGACGCGCTGCGAGCTGGCGCACGCAGCCGGGGTCGGTCGGATAATCCGGAACCTCCAGCACTAAACAACCAGGACTGAACACTCGCACCTCTCTGACCGGTCCAAGGTCGCTGTTTTGGCTGGTAAAGACCCGTGGTAGCTCGCGCTTGGCTTCGCCTAAACCTAGAATGACGCCCTTGCTGCCGTGGTTGACCTTCGGTCCCGCATAATCAAGCGTATCCATGGCGGTGTTGGCAAATACCAGGAGATCTTGGCGCCAGTCGACGCGCGCGAGAATGTGCGTTAACACGGCGCGAAAATCACGTAGATCCAGGGGTTTATCGATGGCTAGGAGGAATTTTGTCAGCGCCAATTGGCCCTCGCCGAGGATGCGAAAGACCGAGGTTAAGGCCTCGCGGCCGTAGCGCTCCTTGATCACCGCCGCGGCGAGCGAGTGGTAGCCGGTTTCACCGTAGCTCCAAAGGTCGGTCACCGTTGGCATGACTTTAGGGATGACCGGTAGCAGGAGCTCTTGCAGGTAGTCGCCGAGAAAGAAATCCTCCTGGCGCGGCTTGCCGACGATCGTTGCGGGGAACACCGCGCCTGGCCGATGAAAGATATGCTGTGGGCGAAACACCGGATAATCATGGGTCAGCGAGTAGTAGCCATAGTGATCGCCAAAGGGGCCCTCCGGCCGGCGCACTCCAGCTGGCGACGAGCCGACCAGGCAGAATTCGGCCTCGGCGATCGGGTCTGGATTGGGCAAGGCGGGAAGTCGTCCCTTACCCAACTTTTCGCCCAGGAGCAGGGACGCTAGCATCAGTTCGGGCACGTTTTCTGGTAGCGGTGCAATCGCTGAAAGGATCAGGGCGGGTGGTCCACCGAGGTAGATATTGACCGGCAAGTCCTGGCCCGCGGCCTCGGCCTCTTGCAGATGATAACCGCCGCCTTTGCCGATCTGAAAATGCAGTCCGGTTTCCTTCGCATCAAAGATTTGAATGCGGTACATGCCGAGGTTATCCGGCTTCACGCCAGGGCCTTTGGTATGCACCAGCGGTAAGGTCAAAAAGGGCCCGCCGTCCTCAATCCAGCTGGTCAGTGCGGGCAGGGCGGTAAGATCGGCCCCTGGTACCTGGTGGCGAAGCACCGGCGCCTGGCGGCGGCGCTTCATGCCGATACGCGCTAGGCGCCAACCAAGATCCCGCTGGCGCCACAGCGCCTTCGCCGTCGGTGGCATAAGCACCTCGGGCAGGGCAGCTAGGCGTTCGACAAAGTCCTTTGGTTGCCGACCAAAAGCCAGATCGACGCGCGACTTAGTGCCAAACAGGTTGGTGACGACGGGGAAGGCTTTGCCTTTGACCTTGGTGAACAACAGGGCTGGGCCACCGGCGGCGATGACGCGGCGGTGGATTTCGGCGATTTCAAGATGCGCATCGACCGGCGCATCGATTTCGATCAGGTCCCCTTGGCGGCGGAGATCGTTCATGAATTGGCCAAGGTTGCGGTAGGACATGGTTCAGCTCCGGCAGCAGGCAGTGGCGGTTTGGGCGCCGCAGTCGCGCATAAAACACACGGGTGTCAAATCTCTTTACACCTGGAGCTGATCGGCTCAAAGCCTTTTTGGCCATGGTGTTGAGTAGTTCCGACGGGGCCTGAGGATGGCCCGCGGCTTGCTCAAGGGCTTATGACACCCGCCACTTTTTATGGTGGGTCAAAACAGGTCCCCTCTGGCCTGTGTTAGCTCCTTAGGTCTGCTGTTTTGTCCGGCCCAACTTTGCGGAAAAGTTCGGCCACCTGCCCCTCCCCTCTGAAGTGGAATCCCGATGTCTAAACGTAAATCAGCCAGAAAGCCTTTCCATCAGGCCATGTCCGATCTAATCAAGACCGTCAAGGCCGATGCGCCGACGTTCATCCTTGGCGCCAACAAGGGTCCCGCTGCTGCCGCGCCGGCCGCAAAGGCTGCGCCAAAGCCTGCCGCATCATCGCGTTTTTCGCCGTTTAAGCCTCGGGTCAAAGCCCCGGGACTTGCTCGTTCTCCCCGCCGCTCCCCCGCCTCCCCACTGTCTAAAGGAAAGCCCGCCATGAAATCCGCTAAATCTCGCACCGCCGCCGCTCGTCGCCCCATGATCGCTGCCTTGATGGCCTTGCTCCTGGCTTTCGGCGGCTTTTATCTGTACCGCCACCTGTCGATGCCCAAGGTTCACGTCAAACATGTGGCCACGCAGTGGCTCGACAAAAGTGCCGGTAAAAGTCCCCAGGTCATTCGCCACCAAGCCGTGACCCGGCAGCATGTAAGCCAGATCAACCACAAACATAGCAACCATGTCAGCCGCGTCAGCCGTGTTAGCCACGCGCCGAGTAAGCACCACACCGCGGCAAAGGCCATGGCTAAACATAAAAAAGTTCATTCGCACCGCGCCGTTGCCGGCAAAGGCCACAAGCACAAGAAAAAGCATGCGGCTCTAGTGTGCGCGAAGCCGACGTCTTCGGTCCAAAATGCTTCTTTTCTCCCTGCAAACTAAGCAAGGATTGGCGTCAAAATCGCCACCCCCTGCCTAAGTCCCCGCCCGCGGTGCACCTTCAAGGTGCACCGCCTTTTTTGTGGCCCCCCCTTAACCTCTCCTAAGCTCGCAGTCCCTATGATATAACTGAGTCCTTACATGGATTTGCCAGGAGTTGAACGGGAATTCCTCAAGTCAGCTCCCTGCTACGCCGAACCCAGGGAGGTGGTGTTGCGTGGGTTAAGGTAGACTGCGGATGTTTGAACCCCTGGGACCCTTGGGAGCAATGAATCGATGCAAGCGCTTACTCGTTCCTTATCGATGCCTGCTGCAAGTCGACCTTGGACCATCCTAGTCGGTTTTGCCCCGTGTGTTGTGGCGCTCGTTCTTGCCGCGTTCAGTGCCACCGCAGCGCTTTCCGCCACGCCGGTGAAGGATAAAGCATCTAGCACTGCGGATAAGAAGGCGGCCAAGCCCAAGGTGATCGAGGAAGACAACGATTTTCCGCCTTTGGACGATGGACCGGCGGTGCGCAAGCACTTTAGTCAGGCCGAAATCCAGCGCTACTGCAATCAATATGAGGGCCATATGGTGGCCTTCTACGACGATATTTACAAGGTGGACCATTGCACCTTGCGCAAGATCCTCGACAATAAAACCGTTTATAATATGCAGCGCGAAGGCCAAAAAGTGGTGGATGTCAGCAGCGATGTGATCGCCGCATTGCACGAGGGCGAGGCTCTCGATGAGGCGACCACGGCAAAGTACGCGCGCAGTTGCGCGCAGCTTGAGCACCACTATGTCACCTTTTCCAATGTCGACGTGTATTTCATCGATCACTGCAAAAGGCGCCTATTTCCCGACTGGACCACCTATATCAAGCACCGTGAACGGCAGAAGGACAAGAACGGCGAGATCTTGTCTTTGAGCTGGTGGGAGTTCGGGCGGTTAGAGGTCGGTGCGCCGATTCCGTCGATCGTCGATGATCTTTTTGCGCGCTTGCTTACCGGTGCGGCCCAGGTCGAGGTGATTCCAGTCAACGAAGCCTGCGAGGGGCTAGAAGGCAAGGTCAGCGCCTATTACTCCCATGTTTATAAGATCGAACGCTGTCATAAGCGCGACATCGAGGAACCCGATCGTTACCTAAAAAAACTCGGTATCGATAAGGTGAAGGTTCTGGAGATGAATAGTGAGCAGTGGCTGTCGCTTCCCGACGGCGTTCCGATCAAGGAAGAAGCGATGCAGTACGGTGCCAAGCCGACCGAGTTGCATCCACCCTTAAGCCGCTAAAACCTAACTGGGGTCCCA
>JAPLFX010000230.1 GCA_026390445.1 Pseudomonadota bacterium | reverse complement strand
GCCGCGGTCTTTATCTTGGTGACCGGGGATCTGCAGGTTGTTGCCATCATATTGCAGACGGAAGCTGCGGCCGATCGCCTTCAGACTAGAGTCGCCACTGGCTTCGTTGGCTGCCGTATGGGTGTAGGGGATGACAATTGGCGCGTCGAAGCTGACCGCTTTGCCATTGCTGTCGACAAGACCCATGTACATGGTCCATGGCTGGCTTGGATTACCAACTGCCCAAGAGTAACTCGTGTCTTGCTGGCCCGCTTGAAAGGCGGGGGTGTTACTAGCGATCATCTTATCCAGCGTCGCTTTATCGACCAAGGACTGGATGTTAGGACTCATGCCCGAGTTGGGAATTGTCTGACCCGAAGCCATGGCGATAGGAGTCGTACCGTCAGCCGCATAGAGCTGCATTTTACTGAGATTAAATTTATACGTAACCGGCGACGTCAGCGGGAAAGGGGACCAGGGGTTAGGAGAATTGGAGCCGCCACCATTGCTGCTCGTGCCGGTGGAGGGAGGAGTCTGGAAACTCGTATTGGCGGTGATCATGGCCGCAGTGATGTTGCCGACCAAGCAGCTTTGCACGCAATACAAGGTAATATCGCCTTGGGTAGCGGTGACGTCCTGCTGGCTATAAACAGCAGCGCCAGTCGGCGTGCCTTTGCTATCGAGTATGATGTCCACCCGGCCACCAAGGGCCTGGGAGCTGAAGCTACTGTTACCAGTCGTCGACAACGTATAGTCGACGGCTGGCGAAACGTCGGTCCAGCTTGGCGGGCCGCTCATGCCGCCACCACCATTGCTCTGGGTGCCGGTTTTTTTAAACTTCTTGCTCGCCTTGTCATAGGTGACGCGGACTTGTTGGTTACTGGTCTGATCCCAAGCATTTAACTCGAGACCGTCAAGGGCATCGAGGGCAAGGGAGGTACGTGTGTACTTGGAGAGACGACCAGCCGAACTCGCGACCTTATAGCTCGCCGGCGTGACGCTCTTGTCGCCATACGTGTCCTGGGTGAGAACGGTGCCTGCCGGTAGCGTTTGGTTGTTGTCAGCCCAAAGTCCGTAGTAGCTGGCGAAGGCATGAACCGGCTTGCCGTTGACGGTGCCTTGTAGCGGCATGCCGCCGTGAAGCTTGACGCGGCTCTTTGAAGCGTTGTCATAGAGACCATAGCTCCAAACGTTCATATTGAACTGATTCTGGTCCTTACAGAAGTCTCCGGGTGCCTTTTTACTAGTGTCGCTGCTAACGGTCGTGCCGTGCCCAGAGAAGAATTGCTGATTCCAGTCGAGGGTGTAGTTTTCGTCTGAACTGTAGTTGCCGCCGCCCCCGCCCGAGCCGCTCTGGCCAGTCGAAGAGCTAGTTTGATGTAAACGGGCGACGCCACCAATCACTTTGGGTGGTGTTGAGGTGTCCGTCTTTAAAAGCACGGAAACTGCTTCTTCGCCCTTCTCTTCCATGCTTCCCTGTTGGCGATCGTTTTTGCTGACTAAGCGCAGCACCACTTGACCCTTGTCATTGCGTTTGCTTTCCAAAAGCCCCGTGCCCGATGGTACCGTCGAGCCATCATCTTTGACCATCTTCTGCACGAAGGTCATGCGGAAGATACCAAGCGGATTAATGTCGCTCGGCCCTTGGGCGACCGCCAAGCCGATGGCAAGCCGGCTAGTATGACTACCGCCATCGCCGCCGCCTTCCATCTGATCAAACCAGATCTTTGCAGTCAAAGGCTTGTTTTCGGGACGCTTGCTGTCGACGGACACATTGACCATCTTGACTTGTTTGCCGCCACTGGAAGAACTACTACCGCCGCCCGAACCACCGCTGCTCTTATCACAGATATTCATGTCAAACGTCGCAACGTAGGGGCCTTTGTTGACCACCTTATCGTCGGCATAATCCAGCTTACCCAGGAAGCACATAATCGTTGAAATCATGCTCAGCGACTCGAGTGATTGGTCATCAACGTTGAAATGACCTTGGTCGCTTTCATAGTCGGTGAGTGATGCGCCGCTGGCTGATGTAAACAAATTAAGGGCACCGGGTATAGTCAGTGAAGAGGTCTTATCGTTCACCGTCGCACTATCGAC
Source organism: Pseudomonadota bacterium (assembly GCA_026390445.1). Classification (GTDB taxonomy): domain Bacteria; phylum Bdellovibrionota_B; class Oligoflexia; order Oligoflexales; family CAIYRB01; genus CAIYRB01. The sequence continues at coordinate 16,677 of JAPLFX010000230.1, read as the reverse complement.
ATCCTTCACATCCTGAGGGTTTGTCGTGCTGTCCGGCGCAGTGGTCGATGAGTTATTGGTGCTGCTACCCTTCTTGCGACAGGCCGCAGACGAGGCCGCAAGGGCCGCGCTGACAAGGACGGAGGTGACAATTTTACGCTTCATAGATGGCTTCCCCTTAGTTAATGATATTGGCTGCTTACGTACTGCCTACAACTGCATGCGAAACCTAAGACCAGCACGCCCTGCGATGCGCTGACTTAGGCCTATTCGGTCGGCTCAATATGCAAAAAACTTGAGCCCAAAGACATTGAGTTCAAAGTTATCAGGTAGTTAAGACTTAAAATGAGGACCCGCCAATTGGGGCATTTTAGCCCCCGAGCAGCGACGACGCCTCGTTGCTAGCTATCTCGTGAAAGGAAATAGCTGCACATTCAACTGCATCACTTGCTCGCCAGTCTGATCGGGATCTTCCATGGCAGCCACGGCTGCGACCAGTTCCTCAATCTTCCCCTTAAGGATGTGAATCGATGAACGTGGTAAGGACACCGTGACGGCGCGAATATCACGCTGTCTTTCATCTACCGAGGTGATCGCCTGCGCCCCCATTTGGATCAGATTTTGATGGAAGGCAACGATCGCCAAAGAATCCACCTCGGACTCGGTCGCGACAGTTTGCTCCGTGCGAATATAACGGTCGAGACCTTGATCGTAGCGTATGACGCCAAGCTCGGCCAGAAGGGCTAAGCTCTTTTTTATTTGTTCAAGACGTAACGGAAACAGCAGCTTTTCCTTGATCCATTCGGGATTCCCAGAAAAATCAGCCAAGGCGGTCATCTCGCGAATCACCGGATGGTACCATTCGCTAAAATACTCGGCCAGCTCTGCTCCTAGCTCGCTTGGCTTGGCCTGGTGCTTATATCCCATGAGCTGCTCTAAAAAGCGGTCACGATCCGCTGGAGCCCGCGCATTGGAATATTTAACGAGGGTCAGCCAGTAGCGACGATCAGGACCGTGAAGATCAAGTGCTAGGGCGACCTTTTCGGCGGCCTTTGAGGTCAAAGGGCGCTTGCCAACGATCACCAGGCGGATGGTATTAGTCAGCGAGAAGCCTAAATCATCGGCGAATTTAAGATACGAATAGCTCTCATCATCCGCCTTGCGCATCACATAGAGAGCCTTGAGGTAATCACGGTGACTCAAATAATGCGTCACCACCACCGAGGCGGCAAAGGTACGTAGCATTTTACGTGATTCGACGCCCATAATGACTTCTAAACTAAGATCAAGTAGTTATGTCGAAACAGGAAGCGCAGGAGCATGGTTGGCAACGACAAGCCAGGAGGGCATTCAGGCCGGTACCGGATTAGGTACAGCCCAAGGAGTCCACCGGGACGACGTGTGGTCGTCCCGGTGGCTCAGTCTAACATTACTTGAAGTCGCAGCGACGGTTAGTCATCAGCATCATCCACTTTGCTTGGGTGCCGTCAGCATCATCGCCGGCCACCGAGATCTGTGGGTCAACCATGCCCGATGTAGCGCTGTTGGCGACGCTGGAGTAGGTGATGACCACCTGCTTCTTCTGCGTGCCGCCTTCCTTATCGAAAATCGTCATCGTCAGCGTGCCGCTGTTTGGAATACATGGCTCCGTGCTGTGTGCCAGATCAAACATAACTTTAGAATAGCTCATCGTGCTAAACCACTTCGGGCTTCCACTGGAATCAGTCGCGGTCTTGTAGATTGTGCCGGACACGATGCTGTGGGCAAGAGGCTTTTCACTGCTGTCAAAATAGGTCTGAATCACCAGCGGATCACTGGCCCGGACCTGATCGACGTGCGACAGGTCGCTTGTGACCGTGGACTTATCGTCGAGGACTTGGTCGAGACGCGTGAAATTATGGGTGATCGTATGCTTGCGCACAGTGGTTGCGCCCGCAACGTCCGCAGCACTTGCCGCTGAGACGCCCCATGTCACCAAGCGATAACCGGTTGCGCCAAAGGTGCTATTGATCGACACGGCGTCTGCGGCAAGAACGCCCTTCTTGCGGGGGTGATACTTGCGGTTGGCGGCGCCAGCGTTCTTAAAGCGCGAGAGGAGGCTCAAACCGTCCACTTGCTTGTCGTCTGACCACTTAATGCGCGCATATTTGCCGCCGGCACCGCAGGCCATCGCAGCGCTTGACTGACCCGTGATTGGATTAGCCGCAACCCAGAAACGATGTTCTTCGTTTGTCGCGGTTTGGGTGACATTGGTTTGCGCCTTATCATTCAGAGTGATATTCAAATCGCGGTTGTCCGTCTGAATGACTTCGACTAGGTTGGCAAAGCTAAACGGTGCCGGCAACTTGAGAGTCGACGTTGGCGAGGTGGCTGGGTATTGCAGGAGTAGCGGCTCCACATACATGTTTGAAGCGCTGCCGGAGTCATTCTTCGAACTAGCAAAGACGCCGTCCGTCGCTTCAGGCCAAGCCTGTGGGGTCGTGCGCGACTGCAGCGTCGACCCAAGGAAACAGTTAGGCGTAACAGCACCCTTGGTGCTCTTAGCCGTAGGCATACCAAGTACTGGACTGCTAGCATCAGCAAGTTCCAATGCCAAAGCCGCGCTGCTCGTCCCACCGTTGGAACCGGCCGCCGCCGCGCTGGTGGCTGTATCGATGCCGCTCTGCGTCAGCTGGGCCTGAGTTTGGCCGTTGCTGACAACATCGGCGGCTGCGGGCTGCTGCGCTAGAGTATTAGCCGACGGATCCGGATCAGTCGTGGTCTGAGACGCATCAGTAGGAGTCGTAGTGGTGGTTCCACCGCCCTTGCTTCCACAGGATGCTAAAGACACTGTGAGAGCAAGAAACGCGGACTGTTTGATTCTGTTTCGCATAAGAACCTCATTAAAAGGTACGCGGGGGTGAACATCACGTCCGCAACGAAGAGAGAATCGGAATACTCGCTACAGAACTTTACAGTTTAAAAATGAATTCAATAAATTCAGACTTTTATGCGTCATTGGCAGGTGCAGATTTATACCTGGGGATAACATCCAATGCCACCGTCCTCACGGTCCGATGTCCAGGCTGCAGGGCTGCTGCGACTGCTACTCAACGTCGTATAGGACCTCAGAGCCAGGCTATAACAATTTGATTTTTTTACCTTAACGCATTTTTCGTTAAGTTTCAGAAGGCAGCGACCGAAAGCATTGAGGTCGGTCAGATACTATCGCGGACCTAAACTCAATTGGACTAGGAGTTAACATGAAAAACAAGATATTTATCACCACCGCAGCATTGAGTTTAGTCATTGCCGCTTGTGGCAAAAAGAAGAGCTCTACGACTACCCCTGCCACTTCGACGACGACGACGTCCACCACCGGATCAACCCCTGCTGCAGGCAGCTCGAACCTAGCCGTTAGCAGCTTGACGGCGGTGCCAGATGCAAGTTCTTTCGTCGCCTCGCAGAGTTCCACCGCCGGGGCGCTCTGGCTTGGCGAAAATAATGACTTCAATTTAGTCACCGGTACGCCTCCCTCATTTAAAGACGTCGGCACTGACAGCACAAGCATTCAAAAATATTTGACCGGAGATTATGCGACTTTGTCGGCTACGATCGAAGACTACCGCGCAGCGAGAAATTGGGACGGCATGAAGACTCTCTTAGCCACGTACTTTCAAGCTGATTCCAAGTGTGCTGTCATGGAGCAAACCGCTCGCATTGTCTCCAGACTAAAAGAGGATACCAACACCCTTTGTATGCTCAAGACCTTGGGGGCACAAGGCGACAAAGCATTTAAGGTGACTTCCGGTACGGCCATCGCCGACATGACTACGATCTTTTCTGCTGGCACCGACGATAAAGTTCTACAAATCAACGACTCACCGACGACCAGCGTGATGTTTGATATCAAGGGGACGACGAGCGTTCCTAATGGCTTCCAGATGACCATGACCATGTGCGATGCTACGCATGTACCCACGCAACAAAATGTTCTGACGATCGACAACAAGGCAGGTACCATCACCTTCTCGTCAAAGCATAACGAAACCAAAGGCAGCAGTGCCAATACCTCAAATTTCACGCTCAGTGGGGCCATGGTGGCAGATGGCAAGGGTGGCTACATTGTGGATACGGCCAAGGGCCGCACGGTAAGTTTCGCTCAAAAGGGAGCGTTTGGCGCCTTCACCAGTGCAAACCAAGGAAAATTGGCGGTCAGCGGCAATGTCTTGAACACCACCTTCTTTGAAACCCACACCGGATCGGATCAAAATGGCAAGTCGATGAATGGGAGTCAGAAAAATGCTCTGAGCGTGCAGTACACTGGCTCTAGCACCGACGATCTAGTCATTTACCAAGGAGCTGGTGCCAACAGCTCTAGCTTTACCGGTATCAACGGCGATGGTGCAAGTTTCACCCAGGCCCGCACTGGCAACATTGCTTTTGCCTTCGACAGCAACCAAGCACCTCAGTACGCGACGCAAACGACCTCGACCTACCTTGATACCGTGGTGTCGGTCGATTTTGCTAAGGACTCAATCTTGAGCCAGTCGGCCCCTGCTGATCCTGACGTCACGATGGATGCCACCAAGTGCACGGCCACACCGACGACCGTGTTGAAATTCGCCGATAAAGCCGATGCAGTGCTCGGCCCAGCGCAAGCGACATGCAACGATTTCCGCCAAAAAAATAACGGCAGCATGTGCGACGGCCTCCGCCAGGTACAGCAAAAAATCAACAATGCGATGTATTTCCGCCAAAAAGCAACGGGTAGCGCAGAAAAATAAGAGCTAGCTAGCATTTATTCTGTTTTTAACAATGCCGAGTCAGGTGTCTCGCTGGTAAACATGGGTTTACCGCCGAGGCACCTTTTCTTTTAACTTGCCTCGCTCCTGCGCCCTTTCATACAGAGCTCGTTGGGCCAAGGTAAGCTGCTGATGAAACGCAGCATGGGTACCACGAACCCACCTTCGGGAGGTTCGGAGTACCAACCGATGAACCTTCCTTTGCAGTGAATGTGCATCGAACTATCCTACAATATCAGCGCATATCTGGAGGCACCTTAAACGCCACGGGCGAGTGGACAGTGTGCCTTTTGGCGCGACGCCAGCAGCTACGGATATCAACGGATCGGCAGCCGTCAGGGCATGACCCTGAGGGTCCTGCCCTGGCAAACTAAATAGGAAACAATGTAGAACATATGGGGCGGGGGGCGAGGGGACCTTAAGCGGATTTTTTGGTGCGAGGCGCGACGGCTTTCTTTGCTGGCTCGCTCATGTGCTTGCAGCACTGTTCGACCCAGCCTTTAGCCGATGCGGCCTTGTAGCTTGACGGTGCGTTGCTGGCCCACTGCGCGCGCGTCTGAAAGCGCTTGGCGGCTTTCAGGCAGGTTTGCACCGTCCAGCGGCTCTTTTTCTTCTCGGCCTTGGCGGCATGCTGTGGGGTTTCGTTGTGTTCAGCAATCTTCGGGGCGCCGCTTGGAGCCGCGCCCTTTTTGGCTTTGCCTTCCTTGCCTTCAGCTTTGCTTTCGCCCTTGGCTTCGCCTTTGGTCTCGACTTTGGTCTCGCTCATACTGGTCCTCTCCTGGTTGCGGCTTTGACTGAGCCCATGTAGTGGGTCCTTTTTGCCTATCGCCAGAATTGCCAAGGGACTTGAGTAGGTAGGGAAAAACTGCCTTGGACTTTTGGGCAAGCTTGGCGATTGAAGGTTTGGCAATTAGCACCTTGCAGGTCTTGGGTGAAAAGGCGCATGCTCCGTCCATCCGGAGCATCCGGATGGCTGCAACGCCGTTAAGGTCGGACCTGCGGACCATGTTGCAGCGGATGCATGACGCAAGAGGAGGCACCTGATGGGGAAGTACAAGTCGTGGAGTCTATGTTCTGGTTTGACTGGCTGGCGGTATCCAGTGGGTGCTGGTCGTGCAGCATTGCTGGTCATCGTCTTATGCGGCTGCAGGTCCACCACCGGCGATGCGGCAGGGGCTAGCACCGCCGCAGCCTCGGCATCCGACCATGCTTCGGTGACAACCATTTGCAATGGCATTTATCCGAAGGCGCAGGACCTTGTGGACGGAATGACACACTACGGGATTCGCCCGGTCGCCGATGCAGCGATCGATGCAAAGCAGTTTAGCTGCTGGACCTTATCGGCGTTTCCATTGAGTCCTGCCTGTGGCCTCCATGGTTTTGACCTGACGGTAGAGACTTCGCCGACTCTAGCACCGCCATACTGGGCGCTTGAGGAGAACGCTGCGAAGGTCCGCAAAGTAGTCAAGACCGCCGGCGCATGCCAGGTGTACACGGTCGTTGAGGCTCGCAATATCCATTGCACCCGCAAGAGGGTCATGGATCGACCTACTCAGTGCCTTGATGCCGATCAACTCGAAGTGGCACAAGCGACCAAAATGGCAGCTGCGGCTGGTAAATCCGTGACCATACCGGTCGCTCCGCCCGATGCGGTGGAGTACCAGTGCCAAATCAGCGCAACGCCACGAAGTGCCGGCGGACGAATTCCGTCTTGCGCGTCACTGCCTGAGGGGGTCACCGATATCGATTAGATGGAGCGGGATTGACTAAAGCTTATTGCAGACCAAATTGGAATACCCAGACTCGATGCCTGCGACCACCGCACTGACTCCAAGGCATAGGGTTTTACCAATAAATGGCTTCACCGCTTGGTCCGTTGTGTACAAGGTAAAGCTCGGATTTTTAGCATCAAAGCCTGCGGTATTGGCGGCCACGACGGCTAGAGGCACCTCGGCAGCGCCTTGTGATTCCGATCCGTAGATATGGAAGGAGTCTGCCGCGAGGCCGGTTCGCGCATCCCAGGTCAAAACGATGCTCCTCTTGGCCCCTTGCGTTGCGTCGATACCTCTGTTGATGGTTCCGCCGTTGGACGTGGTTTTACCGCAGGCGACGATCGCTATAGCGAGAACAGTCGTCGAAGAGATCACTTTAATTCGCATGTGGTACTCCGTTTAGCCGGCTGGCCTTGATCAAGGGGTGATGGTCACCTTTAGGTTTTGCGGCGCCGCTGGCGGTATTTTAGTCACAATTGGGACTGCGGCGGCAGTCGAGCCAGTGCTGTTCTCGACAGTTTTCGTGGGCGCTGCCTGAGTCGTCGAGACTGCGGTGCCGCTGCCATTGGTCGTCGTACCTGAACCCGTTCCAGCGACTGGCGTCGGGGTGTTGCTGATGCGGATGTCAGCGCACGAATAATAGTTCGTCGGTGTCATCGGATGATTATCGATCATCACTTGAATCACTTGCAGCGCGCAGTTCTCACAAAGCGTCGATGGGACGGTGATGACCTGACTAAATTGGTGGTAGGTCGTTGGGTCGGTATAGGTAGTCGGTCCGTCTTGATTGTCGACGATGTTGTCCATCAGGATATTGCTATCAAAGCCGTTGACTCCGTCCGGAGAGAAGGCGATGCGAAAGTGCCCCGTGTGCTGAATGGTTTCCTCCCACGACACGGTCAGCTTGGCGCCAGGCTTAAGGTTGGTTCGCAGCATCGGGTCTGTGGCTGGTGGGTACGAGCCGCAAGGCGCGGTCTTTTCCGCAGAGCTGGTGCTTCGCGTGATGAGACTGGCTCCTGGCTTGATCCGGGTGTGCCCGCTGGCGACACCACTTACAAGTGTGGTCACTAGCCCTAGCGTTGCAAGCTTAGTGTTAGACACAATGAATTCCTCCGCAAAATTGCCGGCAGCTGCGCCCCGCCACCAAGTAAACATCGGCAGAATCAATGGAATTCTTGAGCCGAGCCGCCGAGTCGCAACAACCGTTTGTTATTATGGATGTTTCGGAAGGAGTCAGCGCCATTTCGGAGGAATGCTCGGACTGCATAGATTCCTTGCGATTCGCCTTCCATCCCCCAAAAGGCTGTTTTAAACTTTGCCCGGGCCGCACTGCGCCCAAAAACTTTTTGCAAAGGACTATACCTATGAAACGCGTGACCCTTTTTGCATCAATCGCCGCTTTAATCCTAGGCATTGGCCACACCGCCTTGGCTGCGGACACTCTTGCTACCTGCAAAAGCGACGATGGCCTTCAAGTGACCCTCACGACCGACGCTGACGACAGCACCGGTACATTAGTCTTTGGGCATAGCGACCTTGACCTGACCACGGTGGAAGGACTCGAGATTCGTCATTTCGGCCCGATCATCCTGGCGATCAAACCAAACACTCGCTACTACTTTCTGGTGCGACCACGCAATGAGGCGAAGGTTGGCTTGTTGCGCGTGACGAATCAAGAAATCTACAACGACCTGACCTGCGAATAGGCGCTTCTGCACTTGAGGGTGGCGCGAGGCACAGTCTGCGCCCAACGCCATCCCGCCTAGCTCTTCTGTCCAAGATGACGGTACGCGTCGAGTAGGACCGTCTCCGTGCTTTCCCACCCGATGCAACCATCGGTGACCGACTGACCGTAGGTCAGGGGTCCTTTACCTAAATCCTGCTTGCCGGCAACTAAATGACTCTCCACCATTAGGCCAAGTAGACTCTTCTCACCAGCGACAAACTGCTGCACTACTTCGTCAAAAACCCGTGGCTGCAGCATAAAATTCTTGTTGCTGTTGCCATGGCTGCAGTCGATCATAATCAGCCGCTCCGGGCCTTTGCCGTCGAGCAGAGCCTTGGTATAAGCGATATCCGCTTTAGAATAATTCGCCTTACCACCACCACCCCGCAGGACCAAGTGGACGTCGGGATTACCGGTGGTTTTAACAATAGCCGTGCGACCTTCGCCGTCGATGCCGACAAAAGCATGCTTGGCACGTGCCGAAACCATGGCGTCAAGCGCCACCTGCAAGCCACCGTCGGTGGCATTCTTAAAGCCGACCGGCATCGACAGGCCGCTGGCCATCTGGCGGTGGGTTTGACTTTCGGTGGTGCGAGCGCCGATCGCTGCCCAGCTGACCAAATCAGAGGTGTATTGCGGTACGATCGGGTCAAGGAACTCAGTCGCACACGGCATACCTAGCGCATTGATTTTGAGCAAAATATCGCGACCGAGCTGCAGGCCATGCACGATATCATTGCTGCCATCCATATGCGGGTCATTGACTAAGCCCTTCCAACCGACCGTGGTACGCGGCTTTTCAAAATACACCCGCATCAATAGCAGGATCCGATCCTTGACCCGTTCCCGCAGGGCCTTGAGTCGCTGTGCGTATTCTATGGCGGCGACCGGATCATGGATCGAACAAGGCCCAGCAATCACCACCAAGCGCTGGTCTTGACCGGACAAGGCCAAACGCAGCTCGGCGCGCCCTGCCACCACCGTCGCGGCAGCAGCCTGGCTCAGCGGCTGGGCTGCTACCAGCGCAGATGGCGGCGCCAAAGGTTCAAAGGATAAGACCCGCAGGTTGGTGGTTGCTTCGCTCACTAGGACCTCCAGTCATTCATTCCGACATCAGTAATATGCCATAGCCAGGCGATTAATTCGACGCCTGGCGACGTTGCTGCCAGAAACAAAGCGCCAGTAAGGCCAACGCCAAAACAAATAATGCGGGTGGCAAGGCATATGCAGCAGCAAGGCCAAAAGTGTCCGCCAGACGACCAAGGACCAGGTCAAAGGCGCCGATGCTGACGTTCATGACCACCATGATCCAAATCGTGAGACTGCGCCATTTGTCGGGAAATAAACGGCTCATATGAGCTAAACAGACGGGAAAGTAAGGACCGCACAAGCCGGTGAGGGCAAAGCCCCACAGCTCGCCGTGCATGCCTAAGGCAAAACCACCTAAGGGTAATATCAGCGCCGCATAAAGCACCGGCCGTTCCCAAGCAGGCCGAAGGAACGCGGCGCAGGCTAGGCGCGACAAGGTCATGGTCAAAAAGAATCCGCTGACATAGATCGTTGCATCAGAAGTCGACAGGTGGTGAATCTGCACGAGCACACTCGTCAACCACATCGAGGTGGTCACCTCAGCTGCGACATAAATGGCGAAGGCTACCACGGCCAGCACCTGCAGGGAGGATAGTCCAGCCGATTGCACGGTGCGCTCATGAGCAGCTCTATGCTGTGGCCGCAGCTTGAGCCAGGCAAAGATCATCAGTCCAAGATAGACTGGAACGCCCAAGCCAAAGATCTTGGGCCAGCCAAATCCCCGGGCTAACCCAGCCCCAACGATGCTCGATCCGGCCATACAACCGATCCCGTAAGTGGAATGCAGCGCAGCAAGCAAACGTGCCTGCAGCGCTTGCGGCGATCCTTCGACCACCAGGATCGTCGCCAGAGTGCCTAGAGCCGTCACGGCGACCCCGATCAAGGCAGCCAGGACCAATAAGCCAGCGAAACCGGCCACCGCCTGTGCCCACAGCCCTGCTACCGCACCCACGCCGCCGATCGTCAGCAGCAAGACACGCTCCGACCAGCGATTTAAAGCCCAAATCATCGCCAGCGTGGCCAATGCGGCCGCCGCATGGCCCACCGCGAAAAACGATGCGGACTCGGTAAACTCGAGGTGCAGTGATTGCATCACCGGGGGTAACAATGGGCCGCGAATGACGTCATAGTATGCCGAGGCTAGCTGGCTAGCGAAACCACCGAGGACAAAGCTCCATATCAGTCGCGACGGCGCAGCAGGCCCGGGTTTTGCATTGATGCTCATGCTCTGACGTTCCGCCTTGGCGCGATTGAAAAGGGCAGCCTATGCAGTATATGGTTAGCTTCGTCAAGGCGCCATGATAGAAGCGCCCGAGCCAGCAGGTCCGCAGGGACCTAGACCGCCACAGGAGCCCCCCGGATGACCCCCAAGCCTCCCCCACTCACGCCAAGTGTCGCCGCGGCCGGCGGCAGCGCCGACGCGGTCATCCAAATCCGCGGCCTGCACAAGGCCTATGGCACCCAGGCGGTCTTAAAAGGAATCGACCTCGATGTCCGCAAGGGCGAGCGCATCATTATCTGCGGGCCATCAGGCTCGGGTAAATCGACCCTCATTCGCTGTATCAACGGCCTTGAGTGGGCCGACCAGGGCAGTATCACGGTCGGTGGTAGAGCCTTGACAGCGACCTCGAAGCAGCTGGGTAGCATTCGTGCCGACGCTGGGATGGTCTTTCAGCAGTTCAATCTCTTCCCGCATCTGACCGTCCTAGAAAATCTTTGTTTAGCCCCCGTCTGGGTCCGCCACCTACCCAGAGCCGAAGCGGAACAACGCGCCCGGCTCTATTTGCAGCGGGTGAATATCCCCGAGCAGGCGGACAAATATCCAACCCAGCTATCCGGTGGCCAGCAGCAGCGCGTGGCCATCGCGCGCGCACTATGCATGCAGCCGAGCATCATGCTTTTTGACGAGCCGACGTCGGCGCTCGACCCAGAGATGATCAAAGAAGTTCTCGACGTCATCGTCGAACTTGCTAGCTCTGGCATGACCATGCTTTGCGTCACCCACGAAATGGGCTTTGCCCGCAAAATCGCTGACCGGGTCCTCTTTATGGACGGTGGTGAAATCGTCGAGAGTGCGCCCCCTGAGGCTTTTTTCACGGCGCCAACGACTGACCGAGCGCGGCGCTTCCTCAGTCAGATTTTACTTTAGGACCCTTCGCTGCTAAAAAGCGTGAGCATCGTCACGCCTCGCTTGCAGTTGACCGGTGGATTTGCTTACACTCAATAGAGAACGCCTCGCTGCTGGAAGGCGGCCTGTGGTCACTCGGACTCGCGCTCAATCGACGAAAGCTACTTAGGAAGTTACGCTCGATTGACGGAAGGTTCGTTGGCCAGATCTGTAACTGAAGCGGCGGGCGTTTTTTAAACACACTAAAACCACGGATTTTCCGACTCAAAGGAGACTCTCATGCGTCCTATGATAAGCCGCGCCTTGCTCGTAGCCAGCCTGATCCAGGGCAGCGTTGTCCTAGCTGGATCCCTAGCGACCTCGGCCCTCGCGGCAACGGATAAGATCACCTTCACCAACAAGATCGAGAATGGCAAGAAGGTCTGGGAGCCAAGCACCGCCAGCGTCAAAGCCGGCGACAAAGTCGAGATCACCCTAATCAATACCTTGGCCGATCCCCATGGTTTCGAGATCAAGGACCTCGGCCAAAAGGTCGTGGTCGGCCCCAAAGAAACCAAGACCCTGACCTTTGACGCCACCAAGGCTGGGACCTTCAAGTTCAACTGCCAGCTGCATCCCGCGCATGTCGGCGGCGAGCTCACCGTCAAGTGAAGCGCAGCCTAGAGTGACCCCGGGGTCGGCTTGAACATCTGCGTTCCGGTCGACAGCGGCGACCCTTGGTGGGGTTTGCCCGGCCAAAAGATCTCTAAGCCATCGTCTTTGATGGTGCCGACGGCGATTCGCCCATCATCTAGACGCAGGGCAACTCTGCCCGCATAAAAATCGTAGGATCCATCTTTGATCGTCCGTCGCCGTGCCTGATCGCCCTTTTCTTTCGCCCACCCATTGATCTTCAGCGGATAAAAGTCGGTGACTTGCTCGGACAGATTCGCCGTAGCCGCTAAGTCGAAGTCCCAACTACCGCCCGTATAAGCATGGGATAATTTGTGCATGGACTTGAGACCTGCAGCTAGGGCTGGGACTAATTTGGCTTGTAGTTCAATCGTGCCGATACGGCCGCGGGTTTTCGAATACCAGGTGCCGACGATGCGGTTATCGTCCCATTCATCGATGACGACAAAGACTTCCCCGTCACCATCTAGCAGGAGCAGCCCCGTTCCATTCCACGAAAGCGGGTTAAAGCGATAGGCGATCAGTTCACTGGAGTCGCCCTCGCCGAAGTAGGCGCTGGCCACACCGGAGACCTGCAGCTTGGCCGCCACCGGATGTGCAGCCGCGGCTTGTAGGGCTTGCTCGACCTGCAGATTAAGCGCGATCAATTGATAGGTGTCGGTCAGCTCATGGTGCAAATAGCCGTAAAAGGTGCCAGGAAGGTGCGCAGGAGTTGTCGACGACGGTGACTTGGCAAGGTGCTGGGTGCGAGCATAGCCGCCTGCATCACCTTGTGGACCTTCCAGGACACCGTAGGGTGAGATCGCGGCTGCGCTGAGTAGGCATTCCCCACAGCGGAGTTGATCTTTGAGGACGGAACAAACCAACTTGTCCGGGCCAAGCCCAAGGACGATGTTGCCGTTCAATGGGTCATAGGTGCCGGTGGTGTAGGCCTTTTTCAAACAGGGTTGATCGTTGGAGCAGACCCCGGCACCAGCCTGCAATAGCCGCCCCGTGAGCACGACACCGCCAAACAGGGCTCCCGTTTCGTTGCGCCAGCGACTGGACTCAACCTGCAAACCCGAAACATGATCGGGGCAGATGCCGCTATAGCTAGCCGTCGCGGCCGGCAACAGCGGCAATGCGGGGTCGCTGCTTTCATCTGAACCAGAGGAACGGTCCAGGTGTACGGCAAAATCAACGCTGGCCTTATCGGTGGCCGACGTCAAGGTGCCACTGAATGCACCCGGCGTCGCCTGGATTTTGGTCAAGGCGATTCCAGTCGGCAACCCTGCCCAGTCAAATCTGGCGTTCGACCGGTTGTAGCTGAGGTCGCTGACATAGACTGAGCCATAATCCGGGCCACCCAGCTTGCCTGCAGCGAAGCGTAGAATTGCGCGGTAATGAACCACGCCGGAGACTTCGCCCAGGCGGACGAGGTGCATGACCGTCGCTAGCTTAGCCGCAACCTGTTCGGGCTTGGCGAAGCCGACATAGCGCCCAGTGGACGGGGCGGCATCTAGGACCTCTGCGGGAGCCTGCGCCGGCTCGGAGCCACGCGAAAAGGTCCGACAGGCGGCGGTAAAAGAGCCAAATAGCGACAAAAAAAACGTCAAACCCAGTAGGTTACGCATGCAAAAACGCCTTTACGGTGGGCATAGGAAGCGATCAATAGGAGGCATCCTCCTATTTTATGCCCACGACCAGCATTCGTCGATCATGTCAGCGGCACAGTCGCCACTTTTTGCGCCTTCTCGTACTCTTCCAGCGCCTTTGGCAGTTGCTCTTCGAGGGCGGCGGCTCGCTTTGCCGAGTCCGGATGCGTGCTCAGAAACTCCAGCGGGGCGCCGCCCAGCTTGTCCATGCGCAGCCAAAGGTCGATGGCTTCGCGTGGGTCATAGCCAGCTCGAGCCATATAGATCAATCCAAGGGTGTCGGCCTCTGACTCCTGCAGTCGACTAAACGGCAGGGTCACGCCGACCTGTGCCCCGACTCCCAGGGCCGCCAAGGTCAGTTGCTTCTTCGCTGAGTCCGCCATCAGCGCATCGACGGACAGTAGGGCGCCCGACAGCAGCAGCTGCTGCGACATCCGTTCACCGGAATGGTGGGCAATCGCATGGCCCATCTCGTGGCCGAGCACCGCTGCCAAACCAGCATTGGTTTTGGCGACAGGTATCATCCCAGTGTAGACGCCGACTTTACCACCAGGCAAACAAAAGGCATTGACCTGCTCGCTGTTAAACAGGGTGAACTCCCAGTCCAGAGACTTGCCCGTCGCAGCGGCCACCCGCTTAGATATCACCAGCATCTCTTGAGTCTGCGTCGAACTAGTCGAGACCGGATCCTTCTGCTTCATCTCCGCGTAGGCGCTGGCGCCCAAAGAATCCATGTAGGCATCTGGTAGGGGCATCAATTGTTTGCGGTTAGTACCCTCAACCGTCGAGCAACTACTGATGATGCTCATGAGACCCAGGCCCAACGCCGCATGTAACTTACTGAACATCGCCATGTCCTCCTGACGCCGGCTCGACGGCTAGGCGTCAAAGTGTCAAGGCGTCAGAACATGCCTATCTCAGCCTAGTCCTGAGCGTCAATGGGCGGCGCATTTTCACCAATCTAGCCGCCTACCTTCTTTGTTGGGGCATAGGCAACGATCTTTTGTAGCGTGCCAGAATTGGTCGCTCCGATCGGCGGAGCTTCGTGGACGATATGACCCTGCAGCTGACTTACCGTCACCTCATGTGCCGCCAGACTCTTTTGAATAGCGCTGAAATCATGCCGCCTAGCGCGGCGCATCTCCTCGCCCTTAATCAATTTTGCCGGTCCGGTCTCTTGTCCGGCCTTAGCTTGAATCACCGGCAAACCGTCGGTCCCTTCATCCGGCGGGGCGACTTGGGCCTCGACCAGCTCCAAGCTCTTGCCTGAGTGTTCAAGGCGCCGCCAACCACCGTTTGCCGTCTGGACGTACAGGTTGGCCGCACGAGCCTCACGGAAGTTTTTGGTGACCTGATCTCTGGCCTGGCGGCGCTCAAGAAAGTGCTTGGTCACCAGATCCCTGTAATGGCCCGCCACGTCACCGCTGACCTTGGCATAGCTGGCGCCGCGAATTTTCACCGGTAACAGTTGGTGATTTGCACTAGTCGCAAAGACATGGGTGGCGCGCCACTGCTTAAACGCGTCGATTTTGCGATGTTTAGGCGCATCGGCAGCCACTGCGGCAACGTGCTCGGGTGACTTTCCATGCCCCTTTAGAGGGGCAAATCCATGATTGGGCGTGGGTGCAGCAAGGTTGTTTTGACGCCATTCCCTATCTCCTTTGAGAGCCTTGTCTTGTTTTGGGCGATTGACCTGTGCTGTCACCAATTCGGGACTCTCCCCGCGTGGATGGCCGCGGTCTGAATGAACAAAGCCACCGTTCGGCACCGTGAGCAATTGGCGTGATGCATGGTTCTCAAGCGCATCCTTCTGACGCCTTTTAATGAGTGGCAGAAAGAGCGCAGCAGCCGCAGCCTCGGGCATCTGACCCATTCCTTCGGAATGGACCATCCCGCCATTGGGGGTGATGACCAAGCTCTTTTCTTCATGCCAGGTTCGCGCCGATTCGTGGCGACGCTCCTCTTTAGGCCACTGAACCTTGGCGGTGATTCGCTCTAACTGCTGCCCTGGCACGTGATGGACCTGGGTGATGCCGCCATTTGGCAAGGTGATGTACAAATGATCTAGACGCCACACTGAATGACGTTTAGTTGTCTCACTACGCGCTTGCCTAGATAGGGCGCCGGTGACCGCTTCAAGCGGCTGGCCACTGTGCTTCACTCGGACAAAACCGTGGATGTCATTCGGCAAAAACAGATTGTCCAGGCGCCACTCGTGATGATTATGCGTCATCTTTGCCCGCAACTGCCACATGATATCGCCAATGACCGACTCGACATGGTGGCCGCCATGCTTCACTTTTACGAGACTATGTGTGTCGGTCTCCAGGTAGAGATTATCCAAACGCCAGGCCAGTGATTTTGCCCGCATCTCCAACCCGGCCTTGATGCGGCGCAAGGTATGCTCGTGCAAAACGATCCCGGATTTGCGACCATGCTCGCGTATCTGCTTGAAGATGATCTGCTGCAGGTGACGGGCCTTGGTCTGGCCGCTGATACGCTTTTGCATGAGCTTAAAGACTTCGAGAAAGAAGTGCTGGCGGCGTAGGACTTCGTTGACCACCCAAGCCAATTCGAAGGCCGCACGGTCCTCGCGCACCTCGCGGTGCCAGTTCGCTATATAGCCGACTTCGGCACGCTCCCTAGTCTCTCGCAACCAAAGCCGCTGCATCGCCGCGTCAGTCATCAACATCAGCGAGCGATCCTTCGGCGGCGCAACGAGTCGCGCATCGCGCACCAGTGCCGCCGGATAGGCGGGCAAGGGAGGCTGAAACGGATGAGCGCGCAAAGCCGGCTGAACTAGGTCTGCGGGATTGGGCAAATCGTAACTCTTATTACTGACGTGCTCATAGGGCTGCAAGATAAGGTCGTGTACGTGACCGAAGATGTCGCG
>JAPLFX010000232.1 GCA_026390445.1 Pseudomonadota bacterium | reverse complement strand
TAGGTCGTCCTGCCAGGGGGCACGTCAAACTTCATCCCCGTGCTCAGCGGGCCGATGTTCTGCTCCTCGACCCGGATGACACCGGCGAGCATGTGAACCGTAGGCTTTGCCGCATCGAGTAGGATCATGTCCGCAAGGGCTAGGTCGTTATTGATGACCAAGGGAATGGGATTGCTACTCGGGTTATCCAGGACAAATTGCAACCAGATGCGATGAGGAGAAAAGCGCATGAGGAAGCTCGGCTTCACGGCGACGGCCTGACACTTCTGCATCTCCTGGACCAGCTCACTCGGATCGTCGCTGTGCACACACGGCCTCAGCTCTTCCAGATGATCGTTCAGCGCATAGCTATCGATATCCGACCTGACGACGATAGGCTCTGCCACCGCCGCTGTCGCAGCCAACATCATCATGGTCGCAACTGCGACTATTCTTGCTAAGCCTAAAATGATGGTCCTCCCATTCACCCCCTGCACCCTACCAATTTATCGGCAAGAACCTGTAATGACTTGAGATCAAGCCCCAGCCATAGCGCACAAACCAAGACGGGTGCCTTGGTAAAAAACCAAAGCACCCGCAGGATCTGTTTACCTTTGCTGAACTACTGCCGAGACCACTGAGCGGTTTTAGGCACTCGCTCGCTTAAACCGGTGCGACAACGAGGCTTGAATCTGCTCCACGAGGCTAAAGGCGCAAGGGACCACGACCAGGGTCAGGGCCGTCGACAACAACAAGCCCCCGATCACCGCAACACCGAGGGGGGACCGCGCCTCCCCGCCGACACCATGACCTAGCGCAATCGGTAGCATGCCACCACCAGCTGCAAAGGTGGTCATCAGAATCGGACGAAGGCGGATCGGACCGGCTTCGAGTAGAGCCGCATCCACGGACATCCCCTCATGGATCTTCTGGATCGTGAAGTCGATCAGCAAAATCCCGTTCTTCGTCACGATACCCATGAGCAGAATGATCCCAATCATCGTGTAGATCGACATGATCTGACCGGTCAGGAGTAAGGAGCCAAATGCCCCTGTCAGAGATAGCGGCAACGCAGCCATGATCACGAGCGGCGCCAAATAACTTTCGTACTGTGCGCACAGAATCATATAAACAAGTAACACCGCCAACATCAGAGCCTTGAGCATCGCCTGAATCGAGGTTTTCATAATATCGGCCTGGCCATTCAGCGAATAGCTGATGGTGCTAGGCATGTTTTTCTTCAGGTAATCGTCGAGCTGGCCCACGGCCTTATTTAAATCTTTGCCGTTGAAATTGGCCAGCACGGTGATCTGCCGCAGTCCATCGAAGCGATCGACGGCCGACGGTGCATTCGATGGGATGATCTTCGCGATGGAGCCGAGCGTTAACTGCTGGCCCTTCCGACTGATCATCGTCACGCTCGCCAAGTCCTCGGCACTCAGACGATCTTTGTCGGCAATGCGCAGGCGCACATCGAAGGATGAACCACTGTCATCGATCTCCGAAACTTTATCACCCTCAAAGAGTGAGCGCATGATCTGACCAATTTGCGCGGCCGACACTCCGACGTCAGCCGCTCGCAATGGATCGACGACGATGAGAAACTCCTTTTGCGTCTTTGGCTTGCTCGTCGTCACATCGACGGTTCCCGGCACATTGGTCTTCAGGAACTCAGCGACTTTGTCAGTGAATCCAACCAGTTCTGGATAGTGGTCGGATTTGAAGATGTACTGGATCGGCTGCGCTTTGCCGCCGCCAGCTCCGCCGGCTTCGCTGACGTCTAGCTCGGAACCACCGACGGCGAATTTCGGCAACAGCTCTTCGCGCAGACGGTCCATCAATTCAAATTGGCCGTAGGTCCGGTCGTGTTTTGGCACCAGCAACACGTCGAGCACGGCCTTGTTGGGCTTCTTGTCCGAACTGGCGGCGATCGCTGTCACCACCTTGTCCACACCGGGATAGGTGTGCAGGGCGTCGACCAGCTCCAGACACTTCTTCTTTGTTTCTTCAATCGTCGTGCCCTCTGGCAAGACATAGTTGATGTTGAATTCCGACTTATCCTCCTTGGGAAAGAAAGCGACGGGAACAAAGCGCAGCAAGACTATGCTCAACACAAAGGTCATGAAGCCACCAAACAGAGTCACCCCACGGTGGCTGAGACACCAGCGCAAGGTGCTTCGGTACGCGCTATCCAGCCAATCAAGAGAGTCTTCGATGACTTGCCAGACTTTGAGCAGCACCTTGTTTTTTGGCTTGTCACCGTGCTCACCCACATGTGGCTTCAGCCATTTGGACGAAAGCATCGGCGTCAAGGTGAAGGCGACAAACAGCGACACGGCTACAGCGAAGGTCACCGTTAAACCGAACTGGAAGAAGAATCGGCCGATGATCCCCTCCATGAAGGCGACCGGCACGAACACGGCACAGATCGTCATCGTCGTCGCTAGCACCGCTAGACCGATCTCTGACGTCGCATCATTGGCAGCCTGAGCACCGCTCTTACCCATGCCCAAATGTCGGGCGATATTCTCGATGACGATGATCGCATCGTCAATCAGCAGGCCAATCGATAGCGACAGCCCCAAGGTCGACATCTGATTGAGTGAGAAATGCATGAAATCGAGAAAGGCAAAGGTCGCGATGACGGCAGTCGGCAATGCAACCGCCGAGATCATGGTGATGCGCAGGTCGCGCAGAAACACCAGCACAATAAAGGTCGCGAGAATGGCACCAAGCACCAAGTCAAGCTTCACGGAATCGATCGATCCTCTGATATATTTGGAATTGTCCGTCACGACCTGCAGCTTCACCCCTTCAGGCAAGGCTTTCTCCAGCCTTAGCAATGCCGCCTGGGTGTCCTCAGAGACCGTATTCGTACTGGTGCCGGCTTGCTTTTGGATACTCATCAGGATGGTCGGATTATGATCGACAAAGCTGGCAGACTTCTCCTCCGCTGCTTGATCGACAATCTGCGCGACGTCACTGATGCGAAGACCGCTACGCGCGCCGCCGATAACCGGTAGGGCGCCAATCTCGACACCGCTGGCGGTCCGGTTTTTAACGCGAAGCGTCAGGAAACTCGTCGAGTTTTGTACCTTCCCAGACGGCACGTCGAGGTTTTGTTGTTGGATCGACTGAATGATATCGCCCGGAGTCAAACCAAAACTTGCTAGACGCGAGCGGTCGACAAAGATCTGTACCTCACGCTCGCGAATCCCAGCTGTCTGCACCTGCGCAACACCGGTCACCCGCTGTAAGGCTGGCAAGATCGTATCCTTGGCTAATTTCGACAAGGCCTCATAAGAGATTTTTGGATCACCCGTTAAGGCGATGCTCAGGATCGGCGCTCCGCCGATATCGAGCTTCTGAATGACCGGAGTTTTTGCTTCGGCAGGGAGCTTGGACAAAGCCGCAAACACCTTGTCGCGAACTTCCTGAGCGGCCTGGTCGGCCTTTTTTTCCAGCTTAAAGCTCAGCACCATGATGCCGAGGCTCGGATATCCGGTGGACGACAGTTTATCCAGTCCGGAAATGCCGTTGACAGCATCCTCCATCGGCTTGAGCACCCGCTGCTCCACCGACGTCGGATCGGCACCCGGATATTCGATGGTCACGGTGACGACTGGAAAGTCGACATCCGGGAACTGGTCGACCGGGAGGCGCGGCAGTGAAAACAGTCCGAAGACGATCAGCACCAAATTTAGCATCGTCGCAAAGACGGGTCGCTTAATGGACACTTCCGATAAAATCATAACCTACCCCAAGCAAAGAGGCGCTGCAGGCGGCAGTGCCGCAGCCAGTAAACCTTAAGTACATGAACACACCTAGCTTGCCGGCCCATCAGTCGAGCGTGCCTTCCGCATACGAACCAGCGACGACTTTTTTGTCGAAGTTCTCAAACTTGCCGTAGACGGTAAAGGTCCGCGTCTTGTCGTTGATCACAGGTACGATCCGCGTCACCGTCGCCTTGCCGGTAAAGTTGCCCGATGGCACTGAGACGTTGATCGAATCACCAAGTTTAATTTTGCCCATCAACCGTTCCGGAGCCGACAGGCTGATCTCAGGCTCGGCTTGATCGTAGATTTCGAGCACCGGTGCCGGCGGTACTGGTTGGACGCCTTCGCCTTCGTACTTGAGCTGTTCGACGACGACGCAGTCGTATGGAGCGGTGAGCTTGGTGTCCTTTAGGGCATCTGTGGCCAACTGCAGGTCAAGTTCGGCCATCTGCAAGCCGAGGCGAGCCTGATCCGTTCCGGATTTGACCTTATCGAAGGTCATCGCCGTTGAGGCGTTGTCCTTTTGCAGCTGAAGCTCACGCTTCAGCTCCTTTTCGGCCTCGGCAAGCTGCACCTTAGCGTTGTCGCGGCGGACCTTGGCCAGTTCAACCCGGAGGATAAAATCACGGTCATCCAAGGCCGCAAGAACTTCTCCGGCTTTGGCCGACGAGCCTGGCCGTACGCTTACCGATTTGATGTATCCAGAGACGCGAAAGCCAAGCTGCGCACGCCGCACGGCGGCGATTTGACCGGTCAGGCGGTACTCGGCAGCTGGCGGCTGCGGCGGCTGACCGACAGGTGCAGGCTTGTCACTCGCGGCTGGTTCGGCCACTTTGGTCGCGGCCTCCGGGGTCGCTTGTATTGCTGCCGTACCGTTGCCGCTAGCCTTAGCTGGCTCGGCTACGCCTGCTGCAGCGCTTTTGGGTGGCAGAGAGGCCTTCGCCGCATCGTCCTGATGGCAGCCGGTCGCACCCAGCAAAACACTGACGATGCCAATAGATAGTTGTTTTGATAATGACATAGGACTTCCTTCAGTCGGTTAAAGTTTTGGCAGCTCAGCACCAAGCGCCTTTTGCGTCTTGAGGTGCCAGCGCACTAAATTGGTTTGAGCGGTCACCAGGCGACCCTTAGCAGCCGTACGCGAGGTCTCGGCCAAGACTAGATCGGTGGCAGAGCGGGACCCGGTTTTAAAGCGAGCCTGCTCGATGCGATAGGCCTCTTCCGCCTGATTCACTCCGACTTTGGCCACCGCCAGGGATTCCTGCGAAGCCTTGTAGTTGGCGATCGCCTGGAGGATATCTAGACGCACTTGCTGATCGCTGCCGCGCACCCCCTCTTCGGCCGCGATCACACCCTGACTCGCTTGGCGCAGTTGAAACACCGAGGTGCCGTTGGTCCAAAGGTCCCAACTCGCTTGCACGCCGTAGGTGTGGGTAAACTTCTCGCTGCCGAAGCTGACCTCGGCCAGGTTCTTTTCTGACTTAGCAAAGATGCTGACCTGCGGCGTGAACGTCGCATAGGCTAAGTCCTTGTACATGTAGGCAACACTGATACCGGTCTTGGCTTGCTTGGTCTCGATGCGGTTACCCAAAGCCGCCTCCACGGCCTGCTTGGTTTCCGGCGGTGGTGGCACCGCAGGCAGTTCGCCGTCCAGCGCAACGTCCTCAGTCATAGGCATGTTTAAGGCTTCCCGTAAGCCAGCAAATGCCGTATCTCGGCCGGCCCGCGCTAAAGCGACGTTACCTTTGGCCTCCGAAACCGCAAGTTGCAACTTTAGATTGTCACCGCGATTGACACGACCAGCACGTTCCATGGCGTTGCCATCGCGCGCTTGGCTCTCGGCCGCAGCGACCGAGGCTTCCGCGATCTCAAGCTGGCGTTGCGCCTGATACGCCGTCAGCCAGGTGTCGGTCGCACGAAACGCCACGTCAGCGCGCGTCAGTTGCAGCGACTGTTCTTTCAGATCCTCTTGCAGGCCCTCATACTTGGCCTTGGCGATGAGGCCATAGGCTCCGGTGATTGGCTGTGCCACCATGATCGATGCCGTCTCAGACTTGGCCGGGCGCACCGTGATGATGTTCGGACCAAACGGCACCTTCACGGCATCGTTAAAGCGCACCTGACTGTAGGCCGCCGTCACCCGTGGACCGACGTCGGACCAGGCACCTCGGCGGGCTTCAGTCTGGGCATTGCGTTGCGCTTCCGCCGCCTTGAGCGCAGGAGCTTGCCCCAAGGCTAAGGGTACCGCATCAGCAAGCTTGATACGCACCGCACTGGCTGGTACCGCTGAAGGTGCCGCCACCGTGGCTTGCACCGTCCCATCAGCGCCAAGGGCCGCTAGCGGCGCAGCCATCACCACGACAAGGGCCGCGGGGACTCCCCATGCCGCGATTTGTCCATAAACCATATTTGTTTTCATGCGTCTTGTCCTTTACCTGCGTTGCAGAGCCATTGCTCCACCTGGGCGGCTAGCTCGTCAAATTGAACATATTTTCGGGTAGCTTCTGGGGTGAGGCCAATACCTCGAAGCATGAAACGCATCACTGGAGCGGTGAGCGCCTCTCTGGATCCACCATGATAAGGCATGACCGGGACCAGTGGTAATTGGTACATGTTGATCGCAACCAAGGTGTGATGGCAAAACCAAAACACCAAAGCGTCGTCGGACTCATCGCTGACTAAGTCCCCTGCCGCGCGCGCTGCGGCGATACAGCGCTGAATCATACTGACCATCCGATTGGTCACCTGATGAAAATGCTCGCGGGCAAAGGCGCCATCGTCGAGCAAACTATGCAGCATCAACCGGGGAAATAGCGGATCGTGGGTGCCACCAAAGGCGACATGCTCAACAATCATCTTAGTCATAAAGTAGAGCAACAAGACGAGCATCTTGGTCGAAGGCGTGATGCCCTCAAGCATGATCCGCAACTCTTCGCTAGGATTGCAGGAGAAGCGCTGCACCTCGGCGTAGAGATCGTCTTTACTTGGGAAGTGTTGATAGAGCAGTGCTTCCGATACTCCGGCTTGCTTGGCGAGTTGCTTGGTCGTAACCCCGCGAAAGCCCTCCTGCGCAAACAGCGGAACAGCGGCCTCGATGATCAAACGTCGCCGCTCAGATGAGCTAAGTCGCCTTTTTGACTCATCTTTCTTGTTGGATTTGAGACCGTTTTGCACCATAGCCCCACCTAAGTGAGTATTAACTTACCACGACATTCTAGGCTTGCCTAGGGGTCAAAGTATACTCAATGTAACCAACTTACACTTGCGCCGGTCGCGCCATTGATCGACTAACCACGGTGACCTGCGCCTAGTTTGAACGCATGAAACGCCGCGCTAGGCGATTGAAGTACGAGCGACTTGGCGCTTCGATCCAGCGGAAGCTCAGCGCCGACAGTGCAACGATGACGGCTAAGAGGGTCACGGACACGGCGTCGCGGGCATAGGTATGTTTCGTCACGCTATGCACTAAGGCGAGAACAGGAATCCTGCCTTCAAGCCGCGTCAGCAATGCGACCACCAGGAAAAACTGGACGATCACCCAAGCATGGAGCAGGTAGATCGAATACGACCAGACGCCTAGACGCTGCACATAGCGGTGCCGCAGCACATCCGATATCCGGCCCCGGCCCTCGGCAAAGACATACACTGGTGTAGCAAAGACCAACGGTGCCGCAAACGACCAGTTGCTGTCATAGCCTAGCGAGACAAAGGCAATGACCATGGCGACCACGACGCACTCGAGTCCGGTCGCTGCAACCAGCCACCGCCTAGGCCAACGCGTGAACAAGATATGAACCAACACCCCGGTGAAGAAGCCGAACAAACCACGGGCTAGACCAAGACGAAAGTGCGTGTCCATCAAGGTGTCGGAGCGCCACATCAAGAAGCTACCTGCCACGCCCACCATCAACAGACTTAGCTTGCCGACATGAGCCGGCGCCTTCTGCAGCAGCAAACCAAAAACTAAGTAGGCCCAAAACTCCGCGCTAATGCTCCAACTCGGGCCGTTCCAGGTGACTAAATCGGTAAGTCCCATGGACTGCAGCAAGACCAGATTCGCGACCAAACTGGTCCACGATTGTTCCCCGGTAAATGGCGCATTTTGCAAGGACACATGGGCAACATGCACCGCCGCTAGCTTGGCTGCCGCCACCACTATAAACAGGCCTAGCACCGCTGCATGCAATGGCCAAAGCCGGCCAAAGCGCCTGATGATAAAGCCAAGCAGATCTCGCCCCGAACCCAGCCGCCCGCCGTACGCCTGCATCAGGACAAAGCCGCTGAGGACAAAAAAGAAATCGACGAGCAAAAAGCTGCCCTTGTAAAAGGCCAAGGACTCGTAGTGATTGGCTAGGCGCAGATGATGAAGAGCGACTAGAACGGCGCAGATACCGCGCCAACTATCGAGTACCTGAAAGCGCATCACGTACCTCATGGAATCACGGCGTCTCTGCCAGCAACGGGGAGTGCACCACTAGCACCCAAATGAGCCATACTAATATATGGCTTCTGGTCTATAGCTTTTAGCCCTTCGACTCAGGCTTGGTTGTAACTTTACCGGCGTCCAGGTAGATCTTCTGGATCCTAGCGCAACTATTTGTATCCACTATCCAGGGATTATACATGGCCGCCAAAGCTGCAGTACAAATCATCGGTGTTCCCCTCGACTTAGGTGCCAACATGCGCGGGGCCAACATGGGCCCAGCGGCCATCCGCATCGCGGATCTGCACCAGAAGATCCATGTGCTGGGTATCGAGACCTTCGACCTGGGTGACCTCTCCGTCCCAGTCCGCGACACGCTACCAAGCGAGGCTGCAGCGCAGCGCTTCCTGCCCCAGATCGCTGCCGTTTGCCGCGAGCTAGAAGGGCATGTTTACCGGGCCCTCAGCCAAGACCGCATCGCCATCACCTTGGGTGGCGACCACTGCATTGCCATCGGCAGCATTGCCGGAGTCGCGCGCTACTACCGAGAAAGGCAGCAAAACCTCGGCCTCATCTGGGTCGATGCTCATGCCGACTGCAACACTCCAGCCTCGTCCCCGTCGGGTAACATCCACGGCATGCCACTATCGGTCGCACTTGGCCAGGGCCATCCGGAGCTGCTCGCCATAGGTGGCGGAGTACCGATGGTACGCCCTGAAAACGTTGCTCTAATCGGCATCCGCACGCTGGACGGGATCGAGAAACAGATCCTTAAGGCCAGCGGCGTTCGCTACTTCACCATGCGCGAGATCGACGAGCGCGGCATGCACGCGGTGATGAAGGATGCGGTCGCCGTCGCATCCAAAGGCACCGGAGCCATCCACCTGTCTTTCGATCTCGATGGGATTGATCCGACGGCAGCACCTGGTGTAAGTACGGCTGTCACGGGCGGCATCAGCTACCGCGAAGCGCACCTCGCGCTCGAAATGATCGCCGATACCGGTTTACTTAGCTCCATGGACTTCGTCGAGCTAAACCCGATGACTGATATCACCCACAAAACCGCCCAGCTAACCGTCGAGCTGGTGCAATCAGCCCTCGGCAAAAGCATTGTTTAATCCAACTTCCGACCCAGGCACAGACCACGACCTTGGCTCCCACGCCGCCGATGCGTCGACCACACCCGGCAGCGTCAAACGCTTCTCCCTGCACGCCCAAGTGGGACGCGCCAGGCGCGGCACCTTAGAGCTCAAGCACGGCAGCGTCGAAACACCGGTGTTTATGCCGGTAGGCACCGTCGGCGCCGTGAAGAGTCTGACTCCGGCAGATCTACATTCGCTAAACGCCAGCATCATCCTCGGCAACACCTACCATCTGTACCTTCGCCCCGGCCTCGAAGTGCTGCGGACATTCGGCGGCCTGCATCGCTTTATCGGCTGGGACAAGCCGATTTTGACGGATAGCGGCGGCTTCCAGATCTTTAGCCTAGGTAAACTAAATAAAATTAGCGAAGAGGGCGCAACCTTTCAAAGCCATCTCGATGGCAGCCGCATTCACTTGACCCCGGAGCTTGCTGTCGAGATCCAAGAGACGATCGCAAGCGATATCCACATGGTCCTAGACGAATGCACGCCCTACCCCGCCACGCATGCAGAAGCGGACCGCTCCATGCAGCGTTCGATGCGCTGGGCGGCGCGTTGCCGCAAGGCCCGGACCAAGGACGATCTGTGCCAGTTCGGCATCGTCCAAGGCGGCGTCTACCCGGATCTACGCCAAGCCAGTGTTCGCGCCTTGGCCGACATCGGCTTTGAAGGTTACGCCGTCGGCGGCCTGTCGGTCGGAGAGACCAAGCAGGAGATGGCCGACATGCTTGACGCCAGCACCGAGCTCATGCCAACAGATAAGCCGCGCTACTTGATGGGTGTCGGCACACCTTTAGACCTGATTGAGGGCGTCGCCAAAGGCATCGACATGTTTGACTGCGTCATGCCGACGCGCAACGGGCGCAACGGCTCGCTCTTCACTTCGCTTGGCCGCGTCAACATCAAGAACCAAAAATATCAAATCGACCAAGGCCCACTCGACCCGGCGTGCCCTTGTTACACCTGCACGACCTTCTCTCGCGCCTACCTGCGCCACCTCTTCGTCGCCGGTGAGCTGACCTGCATGCGCCTATTCACGCTGCATAACCTAAGCTACTATATTCGCCTGATGGCGCGCATACGGGCCAGTATCGAAGACGGTAGCTTTGACACCCTGCTGCAAGAACAAAGAGGCCTCTGGGCCCAGCCCAATCCTTAAGGAGCGAGCATGACCTTTCAAAAGCCCAGCAAGGACGAACTAAAAAAGACCCTGACGCCCGAACAATACGCGGTGACACAGGAAGAAGGGACCGAACCGCCCTTCCGCAACGCCTTTTACAACCACACGGCACCCGGCTTGTACGTCGACCTGATCTCAGGCGAAGCGTTGTTTAGCTCGCTCGACAAATTTGACGCTGGTTGCGGCTGGCCGAGCTTCACTCAACCCGTACCTGGAGTAGAGGTCCGAGAAAAAACCGATCGCCGCCACGGTATGGTCCGCACCGAGGTGCGCTCGGAGCAGGCGGACTCACACCTTGGTCACGTCTTCGAGGATGGACCAGGCGAAAGCGGCCTGCGCTACTGCATCAACTCCGCAGCGCTGCGCTTTATACCAGTAGACGAACTGGAAGCTGCAGGCTACGGCGCCTATCTCAAGCTCTTCAAAGAGACCTAGTTGGCTTCGAGGCCTTCAAGATCACCGCGCAATTGCCTGGCAAACAGTAGGTGGCGAGCGGCGGCGGTCCGGGCCTTAGCGCTTAATTCGCGCAGCACGGATAGGTCAGCGACTTGGTCGAGCAAGGTGATCAGTGCGTACTGAGCATCGATCTGTTGATGCAAATAGACATGATTGAAGGCACTGCCATAGGTTGCGCGTAGAGTCTGAAGGTCCTGACTGTTGCGCAGGCCTTGAGCCTGACTGGCAGTGCTTTCAGCCGCAACCAGGCCGCTACTTGCGACCAATGCGCTCAATTCAAGGCGCAGCTGGCTACTGTCTCTTAGAATATCGTCCGCCATGCCTTTGACGCGGATATTGTGCGACGTGGCGATAGCTTCTGCTGCGGAGTCGGCATCGAAAGACAGTGCCAGGTTAAGAATTTGCAGCAGCTCGGGGTCATGACTGCTAGCAGTCGGCTGTGTGGTGGAGTCGGAGGAAAGGGTCGCAGCCGATGCAAAGGTCGGCGTCAGGAGTGCAGTGGCTAGTAGGAGACGAACTGGGGTGCGGCGGATCATAAATAAATCTCCGGTTTGGGGAAGAGAAAAGGAAAAATACCACCGGGTTTGTTCCGGGAAAAGCCTGAAATGGACTGCCATCGGGACGGCCCTGCAAACAGGCCACCTACGAAGATCCGTCGCCTCGCTGCGCCGCAAATACCGCAATCCGTCGCGCAATCCTGGCCACCATCAACTCCGACTGCACCGGCTTCGTCAAAAAATCATTAAAGCCATTCGTCAATGCCATGGCCTCGTTGTCCTTCATCGCGTGTGCCGTGATGGCAACGATCGGCAGCAAATAACCGCGCCGACGCAGCTCCGTCGTTGCTTCATAGCCATCGACCATAGGCATCTGCAGGTCCATTAAAACCAGATCGTAGTTGCTACTCGTTGCCATGGTGATGCCCTCGGCGCCGTTGCATGCCAGGTCTACGGTAGCGCCTGCACGACTTAGAATGCGGCGGATTAGGATCTGATTATCGACCGAGTCCTCGACGAGGAGAATGCGTCGATTTTGCAGCGGCGTTTCGACCACTCTCGCGGCGGGAACGACTATGGGAGCTTGCGCCTTTGGGCTGATGACTAGGCAGGGTGGCTCAGCCTCGACGGCAACCGTCAAGACAAAGGTGCTACCAAAGCCCGGACTGCTTGCCAAAAGCACCAGGTCTCCCTGCATGGCAAGAGCTAGCTTCTTGGCAAAAAACAAGCCGATTCCGGCACCGCCAAAACGGCGCGTCGTCGAGCTGTCGACTTGGGTGAACGGCTGAAAAAGTCGGGTGATCGCT
This sequence comes from Pseudomonadota bacterium, assembly GCA_026390445.1. Lineage (GTDB taxonomy): Bacteria > Bdellovibrionota_B > Oligoflexia > Oligoflexales > CAIYRB01 > CAIYRB01. The sequence goes on along the minus strand of JAPLFX010000232.1, from coordinate 12,516 downwards.
TCCGGAGTTATGCCCTGACCTTGGTCGGTGACCGTAAACTCCAACCTAGACAGGCCACCGTCGACGCCAGCAAGGTGCCGGATCACCAAGCTGATCTCGCCTTTGGCACTAAACTTTATTGCGTTTTCAATTAGATGCTGGAGAATTTGCCTCAGGCGCACCGGATCGGTCATGACCTTTACCGGTACCGGTCCTGCCGAACACACCGTCAGACGCAGGCCCTTGTCCTCCGCCCGATATCTAAGCAGCATCAGCATATCCTCGACCAGGGCCTCCAGCGACACCCATACTTTGGCGATGTCCATCTGCTCTAACTCCAGGCGCGACAGATCGAGTACATCGTCGATCATCCGCGTCAGGAGGTCACCGTTGCGCTTGATCGTCAAGACGCATGAGACACGGTCAGCGGCAGTTTGACTAGGATCGAGGAGGAACTCGCTAAAGCCGAGCATCGCCCCCAGAGGCGTCTTCAGCTCATGACTGACATTGCCGAGAAACTCGTTCTTAGCGCGGGTCGCGGCTTCGGCGGCATCTTTTGCTTTGACCAGCGCGGCCTCGGCATTCTTGCGCGCCGTGATATCATAGAGGACGCTAAAGACCTTAAGCGGCCGGCCAGCAGTATCGTGTAGCACGGTGCTGGAGATATCAGCCCAGATCACGCTGCCATCCTTGCGTGGCAAGCGTCGCTCGACCCGCAGCTCCTGGATCTCACCACGGACTAGACTCTGGAAGTGCGAGACACGCCAATCGCGCTCATCCGGCAGGGTAAAGATCATGAATGATTCATGCAATAGCTCCTCCCGGGTGTAGCCGACCATCTGACAAAAGCGCTGATTTACCCGCGTAAACCGCATCTCCACCGGGTCAAGAACGGTATGCGCAGCACCAGAATGATCAAACATCGCCCGCAAATCCGCCGCGACTTTGCGAGCGCGCTCGCGACCAATGCGCAAAACGAACAGCGACTTTTGCATCTCGCTCACCGCCGCCGCAAGGGCTAAGATGAAGATTGATCCGAGACAGTAAAGTGTCTGGAGATAAATAAGATTGCTAGCCAGGCTGGCGCCTTGAAATGGGCCACCACCGTTCATTAAACCTATGCCGCCTAAGATCGCCGCGATGCCCGATGCTACGGTGGTTCCGTAGAGGCCAAAACGCAGTGCTGCCCAGATAAACAGAGGTGCCACGATGAACAGCTTAACCAGCCGGTAGGTAAGCCCAAGGTCGAACCATTGATTAAAGACATAGATCGAGGCCGCAGTCACCGCTAACAAGAGGATGCATAGTTCGATCCAACCAGCGCGGGTTGATAGCAATCGCGGCGGCTTAGACCAAACCAAGAGGATGGGAGTCAGCAGTAAAATGCTCGTCGCATCGCCCAACCACCAGCCAAAGAAGGCCTTCAAACACGCAGCGGCGGGAAAGATGTCCCCCAACCAGTAACTGGTCACGCCAATCGCTGCGCTGATTGCTGCGCAGCACCCAGCGCCTATTCCGGCTAATAGCAACACGTCGCGGACGCGTTGCAGTCGACTGCGAAAGCCTAAGCGCCGCAGAATCAAGGCCGTCCAGACGGCCTCCATCGTACTGGCCAGAGCCACACCAAGCGCCACCCAAACCGAGCCACCGTACCAAAATGCACTGCTGAACGACGCGACAGCCACCGCTGGCCACAGACTAACGCCACGCAGCAGCAGTGCCGCCATGGCGATCCCGGCGGGCGGCCAAAACAGTGAGCTACCACCACTGATCGGCCCAGCCACCAGAGCCAGTCGCGCCGTCGCCAGATACACCGCAAAGAGCAATAGTCCGGGGACGACCTTGCTCTTTAGAGCAGCGACTCCGCTGATTGGAGCAGGACCGATCGCCGCAGACCTATGCTTACCTTCCTCGTTCACAGCCCTGTAACCCCTCAAAATCACAAGCCACGAGTGCAAATTCGCTAGCTTTTGACCAAAGAGTAAATACCTGCACCGGCCATCGCCACCGCCCCTAGCCGGTGCACCAATTGGGCATCAAGATACCCCCTGCCAACTCGTCCAAGCATGGCTCCCAGTCCAGCCGCAGCCCATAATGCCAGCGTCGCCGCCAGGCCAACGGTCCAAAGATTACCAAATTTGGCCACCAAGGCCGCAGTCGCCAATTGCGACAGATCACCCCATTCAGCAACGAAAATCGTCACAAAAGACAGCCATAAAGTCGGCCAAAAGCGCTCGCCGGGGGACGGTTTGGCGCCAGCCCCAACCACCGCTTCGGCTGCGGCTTGATCGTGCTTGCGCCAGATTTGCACGGCAAAGATAAAAAACAGTAGCGCAGATCCATAACGAATCACCTCCGCAGGTACCAGCGTCAAGACGCTACCAAACAGCAGAGCTATCATCGTTTGAATGAGAAAAGCCAAAGCCGCGCCGACGAAAATCGCCGCTGGGCGATGACTGGCGGCCAAGAGGAGCACCGCAAAAATCGTCTTATCGGGAAGTTCCGCCAAGAAAATCAGCGCAAAGGTCGACGAGAACAAAGACCATGAAATCGACATAAGCGGCATCACCAACAGTGCGTTAAAGATGCCCGATCCTACCCGCAAAAATGCGCTTTTTCAGTAGATTCTTTGCGCACCCTTAGGCCGCCTGGCCATATTTCGCCTTAAATTCTCCTTCAAGCTGGTCAAATCGCTGCTTAAGCTCCTCGTTGGCCAGGTACCTTGGCTTCCAGTAGACGCTAATTTTTGACCATTCGAGCATCGACACCGTAAAGTAGGTACGTAGGTGACTGACCAGATCCACCCCTTGCTCAGCCCAGCAGGCTTGCGCCACCTGCATTTCTACAAATCGCTCAAAGCTACACGGCTCGATCGTCGTGTCACCGAGCGGGCCAAAATTAGAGGTGGCAAAAGCACTTCCACTATCACCACCAATTTGGTTTGACACTGCAAGCGGCTCCTCACCTGTGGCAGGTGAGCCACCACCGGTGTATTCGCCGTCCTCGCTACGGCCGGCAGATCCGATCGCATTGCGACGCTTCAAGTAAACAAAGGTTCCTGCAGTCGCGGTGGTGAAAAGGGTGAACACCAGCAAGATCCGCCAGACGCTGCTGCCGTTGGCCTCATCACCCTCCAAGACCGGTTCCTCACCATCAGCAGCCTTTTTATCCGCTGCCAATTCCTGCGGCGACTTGGCGGAAAGGCCTTTTGGCGCGGCTTTAGGGGTGGCGACTTCCTTAGGTTCTGCGACTGGCGGTGCTAGTGTTGGCTTCGCCACTGTCTTTTTCACGTCCGCGACCGGGACGACGGGGTGTTTGGCAGCTTTGGACTTGCCGTGCGCCACTGCGGCCTTATGATGCTTCTTGGACTTAGCACTGCTTCGCCATTTAGCTGCCGACTTTTTCCCGACCTTACCATGACTAATTTTGCTGTGTTTAGATGCCTTGGCAGGAGCAGAGGCAGCGTGTTTGGCAACAGGCGACTGCTGCGCTGTTGGTTGCGCTTTAGCCGCACCCGAAGTCCCGCCAACACTCGCGGGTGCAGCTGCTGCGGTGGCTGGCTGAGGTTTCAATGCAGCTGGCTTGGCGAGGGCATTCGCTGCCACAGGCTTAGCGACGGCGGCAGGTTTAGCGACAGTGGCTGGTTTGGCCACCGCGGCTGGTTTCGCGACTGGAGCTTTGAGACCGCCGCCTAGGCCTTTTAGATGGGCCTTGGGCTCTAGTTTTGGTGCCGCTGCGTCCTCAGCAACAGCACGCAAGGAGCCAGCCAACATGAGCAGGGTTGCCAGCAGGGCGAACTTTAGGCCACACATCGAACGGATATAAAATCGACTCATAGCACCTTCCAACGCAAATGGGAGTCTCACCACTGGTGTCGGCAAATCCCGCCAATGACTTAAGCGAAAGGTTGTTTTTTGACTTGGCAGGGAGACAAAAACTCGAAGCTATGCAGCTTCTGTTAGGCATTTACGCGATGGATCAAAATTGCCTCACGAGCCCAGCACCAAGACCGGACCGACCGCAGTAGCACAGGTTAGACGAACACGGTAGCCCGCCTGCGGCTTATCAATGCTATTGCTGTTAGCAGCACAGGCGCTAAAGCTGTCGGCTGCGTTTGGCGCACACTCATAGATACGTTGGCTACCATAAGGGCAGTCGTCTTGTTTGATCAAATCGACGATATGCCGGTGCTTGGCATCGCTGATGTCGCGCAGCATGAGCGGCTGATAACCGTCTGGAACACCGTACCAGAACAGACTCAGCGGCGGGCCGACCCGATCTGGACAGCTCGCCTGCACCGTCAGAAACTGCAGGCCGAGGGCCAGCTGCTCTTTGCCGATGGAGAAGGAGGTACCGCCGGCGTCGCAGCTGACCCAAAACCAGCCTGTGCGGCTGTCGACCTTGCATTTGACCTGGGGTTGGTCGCAGCTCGGCTTGCCTAACATTTTAAAGCGCACGGTGAAATCTTTGCCCAGGGACCAATTGCCGCCATTGCTGAAGTTCGGGTCATCCAGTGCCAAAGCCAGCGAGCTTGGCCCTGAACTCGAGATCAGCGATCCCGTCACACCAGGTGCGACGGTGAAAACCGGTGACTCGCCCACGGCAGTCACGGCGTTGCTAGTCAGAGCAGTGACCGAAATCTTATGGTCGCCAGCGCTTGGCTTAGCATACAGCCCGCCATCACTGCAGGGAATCAACGGGAGCTGGTCCAAACTGCATTCCAGCGTCGAACCATCCGGGATGCCGCTGACATGAAGCAGTAAGGCATCCTCGCGCAGATCAGCGCTGATGCTCAAGATCCCAAGTGAGGAACTTTTTGCCTCCAGCTGCCTGCCGTTGCCTAGGATAGCAGCCTGGCGCTGATCCTTCTTGACCTTTGTGCAAGCGCTTGCCAGCAAGGCGCCAGGTGCGATAAACCAGATCCATAGGGTCGACTTGATCAAGCTGTCACACCAGCGTTGCACATCTGCTCCTCATAAGCCCAAAGGCCTATTTTTTCGCTCCTTGGCGAGGCGACTCACTAGCCAAAGCTGCAGCCGGAGCGCGGGGCGGCACTTTGATGACGTAGCCAGCGGGAAGCATCCTTACTGATCTTAGCATCGAAGAAGCAATATCGGGATTAAGTTCTGCAATTTGCGTCGTCGAGGTGGCGTAGGTGCGGAGGACCTCGCGCATCGAGGTCGCTTTGGTCAAGCGAACCGGCGTAAACACCAAGGCCTGGACGGTTGGCACCTCGGGAAAGATCCGGTTCGAGTCCTTAAGCGTTGCCAGGACACCGAGAAAGCTGGCGTAGAAGTTCTTCGACGCGAAGCCGAACTGGTTACCCCGGTAACGATTGATTAAATCAACAATATCGCGTGAGTGAACGGCCTGGGTGGCGCGACGGATACCGCCGACCCCGTGGTTGTAAGCAGTGATTGCCAGAGGCCAGCTTCCGGTCATTGAGTAGTTCAGGCGCAGCAACTTGGCTGCGGCACGACTCGCTTTGATCGGATCGTTGCGCTCATCGATGCCGTCAAACATCTTCAGGTACTGCTTACCCGTGGCTGGCATGATTTGATAAACGCCCGAGGCACCGACCTTTGATTGTGCCTTGAGGTTAAAGGACGACTCGACAAAGGCCAAGCGAGTGACTTCCACTGGGATGTCTTGAGCAGCGAATTCCTTTTCAATCGCTGGCAGATATTTTGGCGCAGTCAGTAAGCCACCAGCGATAAAGTCACGTTGTCCGCGCTGCAGGCGCAAGGACTGATAGGCGACCAGGTATTTACCAGGGTCTTTAATGTGGGCCATCGACGCCGCCACTCGCTTCATGGCTGGGGTGAATCGCTCTTCGTGAGCCCGGTTATTGTGCATGGCTAGAAGCAGCTTGCGATACAACTCGCGCTCACTCTTCGCAACCTTCTTGATCTGCTTTTCACGCGCTACCGGGCCAAGGTCGCTGCCAAGACGTGAACCGTCGAAAGCCTCAAGCACGACCTCGGGATACTCGGCCACATGCATCACATATTGGTCTTTGCCCCAGAGAGAATAAATGCGGCGCCAAAAGTTGTAGCGACGCGCAATCGACTCCGGGACCTTGAAGGCCTCGCTGATGTCGACCCCTTCACCGTCATGAACATAGGCGTTTTCTGAGCAGTGCAGGTAAAGCACGCTGATCTTGCCTTCGTCACGAATGTGAATCGGCAAGCACTCGTCGGCATGATCGACGGTATGAGTCTGACCGAGATAATCGGTGGTATCCTGTTCCACCTGTGCAGAAGGCGCAATTAGCGGTCCAGTGGACACTTTAGCCCGATGCGCCTTACTGCGAGCGAATAGTAGCGAAGAGTCTTCACTCGGCGCCATCTGCACCACCGCCACTAGCAGGCTCGTCGCCAAAGCTAGAAGGGCAAATCCGAAGTAAGTGAGGTTGCGTGATGGATGAGACAAAATCGGCGACTTCAAGGGGACCTCTTGTACGGCAGCAGGAGTGTGGAAGGACAGAGAGCAATGGCAGCGGGGAGAAGGCACCCAGATAAGGCAACCCACCTTCGCTGGGCCTTGGGAGGGTTCAGCGTCGGCGGGAAGCATAGAGCAAGTTCTGTTCCACCTTGGTGCCACGGGTAAGTCGCTGAATAGATTCAGTCACCGCGGGTCCTCCGTTGTCCGCCGCAATGACGAAGTAGGCACAAGTGCATCATTCCTAGACGATTCGCCGGTCATGCCTGGATGACTTGCTGCAAGCCAGCGCCAAGGTCTAGACGTGCGTCAAACTCCCCGTCAAACCTTTGATCCCACCTCAAGATGCGAGGATTGCGGTCAAAATGGCCACCTTTTTCGCCTTGGTGTGGACCTGTCAAAAAGCTGACAACCTTTCGTCAAAGCCGATGATTTCTTAGAATAAACCATGCACTCAATGCTCGGGTCGGAGACGATAAGCCATGGCAACCAATAAGTACACCGGCGCCCAAAAGGCCGCGATCCTGCTGCTCTCCTTTGGCGAGGACGTGTCTGCCGAGATCTTTAAGAACATGACCGAATTTGAAATCAAGCGCATCGGTTCGGCCATGAGCCGGCTCGGTCGCCTGGAACAAGAGATCGTCGACGAGGTGATGCTCGAATTTTACGAAATCCTCCAGCAAAACAAAAAGTTTTTCTATGGTGGCAACGAATTCACCATGAAGGTCATCGGCAGCGCCTTTAAAGGCGGTGATGCCGACGAATTGATCGATCAACTCGCCCTAGGTTCAGCAGCAAACCTGGATTCTCTCGAGCTGATCGATCCACGCACCCTATCGACGTTTATTCGCAACGAACATCCTCAGACCATCGCGCTAATATTGGCGCATTTAGACCCAAAGAAGTGCGGCGAGACACTGAAACTCCTACCGGAAAGCCTCCATACGGAAATTCTGCTCAGAATCGCCAACCTCGATGCCGTCGCCCCGGAGATCATCGACGAAATCGATGACGTCTTGCGCAATGAGATCCAAGCCATGGGCTCGATCCATACGCAAAAGATCGGTGGGGTCGAACCTTTGGCCGAGATGCTCAACCTGATCGACAAGGCTACTGAGGAGCAGATTCTCGACAACCTAGAAGAGCGCGACCCGGATCTGGCCGAACAGATCAGACAGCTCATGTTCACCTTCGATGATTTGATTAAAATCGACGATCGTGGCATCCAGGAACTAGTCAAAGGCGTTTCCAACGACAAATGGAAGATTGCACTCAAGACCTCGTCGGAAGCGGTGCGCGAACTCATCTTTAAAAATATGTCGGAACGCGCGGCAAAGATGCTTAAGGAAGACATGGAAGCGATGTCAGCCGTCAAGCTGTCGGATGTCGAGACGGTGCAATTCGAGGTCGTCCAGATCGCCCGGAAGCTAGAGGCCGAGGGCAAGATCATCATCGCCAGCGGTGGCGACACCTCGTACGTCTAGAGCTAAAAATCCCTGCCTAGTCCTAAGCCGAGCAGAAGAATCGCTAAAACCACGGCCGAAACGACGGTATAAACCAGGTCTTTTTGCACGGCAAAGACGACCATCGTCATGGCGACCCGGGCCACGGGCAAAGCGATCAGTAGTGCTAGGCCCAAGTCCATGACGACGTCTGGACCGGTCAGGCAGGTCCAAAACGGCGACTGGGCAAAGCATTGGAGTGGCGGTAAGGCTGGCACAAGTCGCCCGCTGATGATCTCTTGAATCACGGATCCTAGATGCGACGCCCCCTGAGTGCCGGCGGCCAAGCTCATGCAGATGCCCACTGCGATCACGAGCGTGCAGAGGATCACACCGTAGCGCAGCAGATTAGCGGTCAATAACTCGACGCGAAGTAGCGACGGCTTGCCTGGACGGTCGGCCTCAGATACCACGTGTCACCCTCCCAACTAACCGAGTTTTAGGTTTAAACCGCGCAACAGCATTTGCGTCGCAACGACGATGATGACGACCACAAAGTACTTACGGATCCGTGCACTGGACATCCGCATCATCAACCACGAGCCGAGCCAAGCACCGAGCACGACCCCGACAGCCACTGGTGCGGCAAGCGAAGGCAAAATCCAACCGCGCATAAAATAGGCGCCGGCACTGGCTGCTGCTGTCACGCCCATCATAAAGTTGGAGGTCGCACTAGACACCTTGATCGGCAGCTTCATCGCCTGATCCATCGCCGGTACCTTAAGCACGCCGCTGCCAATACCAAGCAGCGCCGATACCAAGCCAGCTCCAAGCATCAAGGCGAGGCCTAGCGGGACTTGATAAACCTGGTAAGCGACCTCCCTTTGCAACAGGGCATCGGGATAAGAGGCATTTAGACGCAACCGCGTCGCCAAGGGGTCTGGCGCACGAACTTCATGGCCCAAATCCTGGGGCTTACGGCCTCGCACCATGGCGACACCAGAGTACAAAAGGATCACGGCGAACAACAAAAACAGCTGATCCGTACTGATCATGGTCGTCAGCATCGCCCCGGCAAAGGCACCGATCGTAGTCCCGACCTCAAGCAGCATCGCGACCCGGATATTGGTGATACGGTCTTTGACGTAGGTTGCGGCGGCGCCCGATGAGGTGGCGATCACCGATACGATGCTGGCACCAACGGCATAGCGAATATTGATGCCAAAGAGCAGAGTCAACGCCGGGATGATAACGATACCCCCACCTAGGCCCAAAATCGCCCCGACAACCCCAGCCACAGCACCGACGACGAGGAGCAGTAATTCAAACACCGCCGGGTTGGCGATCACGCTATGCAATGAATCCAAGTGCCAAAAGTCCTCGAAAGGGCCGCCCAAGGTTGGCGAACAAAAGTCGTGACACCTAGAGGTACCAGGTGTGAGCTGAGTCCGGCAACTGTCGATGCTCACAACGGCGACCGAGGCTGACCGCTATGGTGCCGTTTGCCGCCCATTCACCTGCAAAGCATCAAGGACGGCATCTGCCGTTATGCCGTGGACCACCACCACCTTCTGCCGATTGGTCGCGCCGCGCAGAATCTCCACTGCCTGCCGCTTGACGCCCAGGTGGGCCGCGAGGAATTCCAGCAGCGCCTCGGTCGCCGCTCCCTCGACGGGTGGTGCGGCAATTTTAATCTTGAGGGCATCGCCGTGTGCCCCGACCACCTCGTTGCGCTTGGCGTTGGGCTGGACGCTGAGTGCAATGCTCACGCCGCCGGCATTGGGCATGAGCCAGGCGGGCCAGGCTCCGCTAGATGTTGCGACTGAGTTGGAAGGCTGCTTATTACTCATGACGGGGCCAGCTATTGACCTCTAGCGCTTTCGCACCAGAAAAATGCCGTCGGCAATGGGAAGAAGATTGCTATCGACCCTCTGATCCAGGCGAATCCTCTCGTTGAGCCGACGAATCGCCAGCGTCGATTCGCTTACATCAGAGGGATCGACAACGTGACCGCTCCACAGCACATTGTCAACGAGTAGCGCACCGTTTGGGCGCAACAATGCAATGCTTTTCTCATAATAGGCTTCGTAGTTTTCTTTGTCTGCATCGATGAAAATGAGATCAAAACTTCCGGTGCCATACTGTTGTTCCAAATCACCTAAGGTGTCGATTGCCGGGCCCAGAACAATTCTGGCCTTTTGACCGAGACCCGCCAAGCGTTGGTAGCGCCTCGCGACCTCGGTGGTTTCTTCTTCCACATCGCAAGAGATGATCTGACCATCCTCAGGAAGGGCCAAGCCAAGGCAGATCGAACTATATCCCGTGAAACATCCGATCTCGAGAATGCGCTTTGCACCGATTAACTTGGCGAGAGTATGCATGAAGACCCCTTGTTCAGGGCTTATCTGCATGCCAGCATCCGTCCTTCGGCTGGTTTCGGCTTGAAGCTCGGGGAGGATCGGATGGAGCAATATCTGGTGCCGCGAAACATAGTTATAAAGGTCGGGAGTCATGCTGATGAGTTTCATCGTTGGCACCTAAATTGCGGTTAGTTCGCGACAGATAAGGGAGGTCAGCGCACCTAGCGATGTGCGTCAAAGGGTTCACAAAACCTCCCAGCATCGTGACGCCTAGATTCCTGCAATTCGCCGGGAAAGGGAAATAAATAAGGACAGTGCCTACCATAGGCGGCTGCATAAATTGGTTTTTCCTATCATTACAGCAGGGTTAACCCGCCCGGAAGGACGCGCCACGCGTGAGCAATCGCTGGACGGCTTGCGCATTCACGCAAAGTCAGCGACATTGTTCCTATGACTACACTGCCCACATATTTCCTGTCCCATGGCGGCGGCCCCTGGCCTTACATCAAAGAAATGGCTCAGGTCTTCGCCCCGCTTGCGGCTTCACTGCAGGCATTGCCCGCTGCATTACCCGAACCGCCGCGGGCTTTGCTGGTGGTGACCGCTCATTGGGAAGGCCGCGAATTCCTGTTTAGCAGTGCCGCCAAGCCTGGGATGATTTACGACTACTCAGGGTTCCCCCCCCATACCTACCAGATCACCTACGGCGCCCCCGGTGAGCCAGAGCTGGCACGTCGGGCGCAGAGTCTGCTGGCTGAGGCCGGCATTGAAGCCACGCTCGACGATGGTCGCGGCTATGACCATGGTACCTTTGTGCCACTCACGGTCATGTACCCAAAGGCTGATGTACCCGTCGTCCAGATGTCGATCCTCATGAATTACGCCCCAGACGCCCACATCGCGGCAGGACGGGCCTTGGCGCCGCTACGCCGCGAGGGCGTCTTAATTCTCGGTAGCGGCCTCAGTTATCACAATCTCGGTCGATTTGGTGTGCGCGCCCAGCCTGAATCGAAGGCCTTTGATGTTTGGTTGGACGCCACCCTGTCCATCAGCGATACAAACACGCGCTTGGAAAAACTCCTACAGTGGAGCCAAGCCCCCGGCGCCCGCGCCGCCCATCCGCGCGAAGACCATCTGATCCCACTGTTTGTCGCTCTGGGCGCCGCCAAAGGTGAACCTGCCACACGAATTTACCATGAAGAGGCTTTCATGGGCGGCATCACGGTGTCGAGCTTCCGCTTTGGATAAAGCTACCGCCGGCGGCTACACAGCTCCAACAAGCGGCAGTCGTGTTAATCCGCCAGCTGAGGATAATCACAGCTGCCGCTTAAACTTGGCTTGTTCGCCTCCAGAGCCCGCCCGCTGAGGCTGCCAAACGGCTTAAACAACCACGTCAGAGCATCACCAGCGAGGATGCTCCTAGCGTTTGCCTCAGCAGCGCGCAGCGCATAGGGCATCACCTTGAAGGCGCGAAAGCTCCCATACTGAACGACATTCAAGCCGCCTTCACGGGTGATCATCGGATGTTCCGACGGGATGATGGTGCGGGCCGTCGCCAGCGCCGCAGCAAACGTCTGATCGCGAATATTCCCAAACACCTCGCCAGTAGGGAATAATGCCGCCAAACGCGCCCCGGCCGGAATCGCGTTCCCGGCGAGATAGCAGGCACTGCGCAGGGTATCGATCACCGTTGGCAGATTGGTGGCAAGAAAGGCGTTATTCTTGTCATACAGCTCTTTGTAGCGGCGTATCACAACGAGGCGCGCGTCCAAGACATCGCGCCCACACCTGGCATATGGCTCACAGTGGGTAGACACATCATATTCCTGATTCCAAAAGGCATCGTCAAAAGCCACCGCTACCAGCGCCATGCCCATATGCGAGGTCAAATAGACTGCCGTCATATCAACCGTAGCCTTCAGACTGTCAGCACTGGCCAGCTTTTGTCGCTGCACGGCCGCACATAGACCACTGTCACCCAGCGCCTGCACTGGCCCAGCGCAAGTGGCGACGGATAACATCAGCCAACGGCTCATCACATCGGCTAGCAAATCACCGATGAGACGGTCACTGCGATCCTTCGACCCAAGCGTGCCACCGCAGCGCTGGACGTCTCGCTCGTGGGTCAAGGCAACGTAAGCAAGTGGATAGGCTGCGCGCGGTGAATCGATGACGTCAGGACTGGCCAGCAAACGACGACCATAGTGTTGGACCGATGCCGCCCCCCAAATCTGTTGCGCGTATTCAGTGGGTGCAACGTCATCAATCGTGCAGAAGTCATAGTTGATTGGACC
>JAPLFX010000070.1 GCA_026390445.1 Pseudomonadota bacterium | reverse complement strand
ACCTGTTCGGCGACGGGAAAGAGTACATCTTGGAACATCGAATATCCGAGCTGCGTACTCATTCTCGCTGCTCCTCGACTTGCGGGCGTTTGGTCCTTCGTTGTAGCCGATTTGCTGCGGCCTAACCAGCGGAAGTTACAGGCGTGGCTTTGGCTGAAATCATCTGTATATTCAGTATTCTAGGGTATTGGGTCGAGACCATGAATGGTGGTGGCCGGAGGGTCCATGCCTCATGCCATCGAAATCCATGACCAACACTATTACGGCACCGCCGGGTTCACCGACAGTAGCCAAACGGCAATTACCGTGGTCAATCCATGGAACCAAGGTCCTGGTTCAGGAGGTAGCTTTGTCTTGAGCGTCGCAGCCTACAAAAAAATCTTTTGGGCCTACAGCTTCGTCAACTAGTGGCCTCTATGTGTCCAGGCTAAACGGCGTGAAGTTTGTCTCTCGGTCGTAATAGTCTTCGTTTTCTGTGCGCTTGAGAAAGGCCACGACGCGATAGGTGAGCGGCGTGGCGAGGAGTTCCCAGGTGACCTTGATGATGTAGTTCCCCATCATCACCTTGATCAGGATATCGTCGCTCCACAGTCCATAGAACGCCATCGGGTAGAACAGCAGCGTATCGATGGCCTCGCCGCACATGGTCGAGACCAGCGCCCTAGCCCATAAATGCCGTCCGGCAGTCGCGACCTTCATCTTCGCCATGACATAGGAATTGATGAATTCACCGACTAAATAGGCGCCGATGGAGGCCGCGACGATCCTCGGGGTGGCGCCAAATACCTGTTCTAGTGCAGCCTGGCCAGTAAAGCCCTCGGCTGGCGGCATGTGTAAGACGATCCACGACATGATTGAAGCGAAGATTACGGCGCCAAATCCGGCCCAGACGACGCGCCTGGCCCGAGCATAGCCGTAGACCTCGGTGAGGATGTCGCCAAACAGGTAGCTCAAGGGAAAGAAGAGGTTGCCGCCGCCAAAGGTGAAGCCGAGCACCGTCACCGGCTTGCCCACCCCGATCAGATTGGAGCACAACAAGACGGCGACAAAGGCCGCCATGATCAGATCATAGTATCGGTAGCTACGTTGCAAGGAAGCCGCCTTGGTCTAGCCCGTTTGGGTCAGTAGTAGCTGTCGGCCTCGCGGAGGAGGGTCGCCGGTAGCACCAGCATGCTCCGAACGACCTGGCGCAGGGTGGCATGCTCGGCGATAAAGTCAGCCAGCGGCGGACTAAACTTATAATAATAGTGAACGAAGCGACGGCCGACGGGATTGGTCAGCAGCACGCGGTCGCGAAACTTACGAAATAGTCGCAGGTCTTGGTGCAGCGGCGAACCGTAAGCGGCGGTGGCAATAAAACAGCGAAAGTCGACGATCTTGCCGACCGACTCGCCGTTGATTTCGGTCATAGTGTAATTAGGCGAAGGTTTACCCAACAAGCATTGGTAGCCGCCGCTTGGCACGAGGCTGGGGTAGTCATACTGCAGGAAGACGACGTAGGACTTATCATTGGTCAACCCTGATAGGGGCGCGGCGCCGCCTTTGGCAGTTCCAGATGCCGTGTGGATGCCTGGTAAAGCGCCCATTTTCGCTATGTCTAAGTAGAACAAGCTGGTCGTATCATCGCAGGTGATGCATTGGCTTTTGACCTGATTGGCCGCTGGCGGCGTATAGGTGCAGTGAGTGCCGGCGACGTCGGGGGTCGTTGTCGGCGCTGATGGTACATAGGTGAGGGTCGGTAACTGGGTGATCCCTGCGGTTTCATCGAAGGCATAGGCGACGACGCTGCCGGCGTCGGCCGAACCGACCACCGAGTTGGCACCGATCGTGGCGATTTGATTGCCCGCGGGCGCCACCCAACTGATCGACAGCGAGTTCATGCTGCCGATAATCGGCGCTGAGGGGGCAAACACCGGCGAGTCCTTGGCGATCCCGGTCGTCTGGTAGATGGTCACGCCAGTCGCTGATGTGCTCGCCGTCACCGGGGTCTGGGTGCCGGTCGCATTCAAGTAAAAGTTGGCGCCAACCACCAAGGAATTGCCGTTGTTGGTGGCCAAGCTTAAGGCATTGCTAGCACCTGCATTTAGGTCGACGACGTAGGTGAAGGTCCAGGTGCCGTCCGTCGCTTGGCTCTGGTTAAAGGAATTTTGCGTGACATAAAAGAGCATGGGGGCGGCGATGCCGGCCGCCGTGTACGGCAGGGCGGTAGTTGCACTGTAACCGTTGCCAACAAAAAAGACCTGCAAACGGTGCTGAAACTTTATGGGATCGACTGCAGTATCACCCTGGCCCGCCGTATACTCCAGCGCCGAAATGCCGGCGATGGTGACGGTGACCTGGAAGTTGCCGTTGGTAAGGTTGCGCGGTAGATGTCCGGTGACCGAGATCGACGCCGCCTGGGCTTGCCAACCTCCCAGAAGACCGGCAAGTACCACCAACAATCGCGCCATACGTACGCGTACAAAAGGTCCAAAATGGCGAGTCAGCACGGTCGGCTCCTAAGCTTGGGCTTACAGCTCGATCTTCATGCCATCGTAGGCCATTTTCAGAACGGGGCCACCGGGCTGCACCGCGTCCCACTTGGCACGGTGGGCATCAAGCTGAGCATGCATGTACTTTACGGCATTTGCGTACATGCGGCGAAGCTTTTCCTCCGTCGCCCACGGATCATGATGGGTGAAGAGGAGGGTTTTGATGCCTTCGCGTAGGGCCAGGTCGACGCCGATGTTCGGGCTGCAGTGTCCCCAGTCGAAGCGACTGGCTAATTCGGACATTTCGTATTGCGAATCAAACAGCAGCATATCGAGATTTTGGTAAAAGGCGTGGTCGCGGCCCAATTCCTGCGGGGTCAGACGCTTGAACTCACCATCGACGCCGACCGCAGCGGATTTACCTGCGGCCTCGCAGCGGTAGCCAAAGGAGCCGCCGGGATGATCGAGGACAAATGGGGTCACCTTGAGGTCGCCAAAGGTCGTCTCTTGGTAGGGCTTGAGCTGATGGAATTCGACTTTGCCGCCGAGCTGCTCCCAGGTCAGTGGGAAGTTCACGCCGTTGAAGTTGATGCGGATAAATTCCGGCGCATTGCGGTGCACGTGGTAGATGTTTAGCTTGTGGCCGGGGACGTGGATGGGCACGAAAAACGGCATGCCCATGATGTGATCCCAGTGCATATGGGTCATGAAGATGTGAAATTCCTTGGCCCCACTTTGAATCGCCGCGGTGCCGGCTTCGCGAAAGCCCGATCCCATATCGACAAAGACCGAGTGACCTTTGTGGCCGATCTCGGTGCATGAGGTATTGCCACCGTAGCACAGGGGCTGAAACAGCTTGCCGTCTTTGGCCGCCGCCAGCAGCTCGGACGTCGTGGATATCCCTCCGGCCCGCGCCTGGTTGATCGTTTCTTCGAGGAGCGTCAGGAAACGGGCATTGGTCGTAGCAACTGGCAACGAACCTCTAGTGCCCCAACATTTGATATACAATCGTGACCTCGAGCTAACCCACGCAGCAGTCTTATCTTGAGACCTGAACCGTGGCGGGAATACTTGGGTGTTTACCTTCAAGTATAGCTGATCCCAGGTAAAACGGTACCCCCCTTTTAAAGGTTGTCCGGCCCGGACATGGCACGGATGCGGCAATCAGTTGCATCTAGGCGCTAGCCTATCGCTAAACGCTATGCTATAGCTCCTGCTTCCTGAGGCCTGAAGCCTGTGTTTTTGGAGGACTAATTGAATGTCAGTTAACGTGCGCCTGTCCCGCCACGGTACCCGTAATCGCCCATTTTATCACGTGGTTGCAACCGACCATCGGATGCGTCGCGATGGTCGTTTCATCGAAAAATTGGGTACCTACGACCCCAATCAAGAGCCTTCGTTCATCGATGTGAAGGAAGACCGCTTGCAGTTCTGGTACGAGCGCGGCGCCGGCCTCAGCACGACCGTGGCCAAGCTCCTCAAGGCTAAGAATATCAAGCTTGAACGCAAAAATACCAACACCAGCGCCGCAAAAGCCTAAGCCCGACGCGCAAGAGCCGGCCACCGCGGCCGGTCCTGTTGCCCAAGGGTCGACTTATGTAGCCATAGGTAAGGTCGGAAAGCCGCACGGACTCCGTGGGGCCTTTTTCGTCGCCAATCGCTCGGAGCCGATTCCCTCGTCCTATGGCGAGCTGTGGATTGGCGCCGATGTCGGTGTGGCGCGTCCAACCAGGGTGCGTGCCTCGCACATGCAGGCTGACCGCCCCCTTCTGCTTTGTACCCTGGCCGACCATCGAAGTGGCGCCGAGGCCCTAACCGGTCTGCTCATCTTCGCTGAGAGGTCCCGGATCAAGCTGCGGCCGGGCGAAATGCTGTGGAGCGACCTCGAAGGTGTGACCGTACTCGACGTCCACGGCGTCACCATGGGGCGCGTGCATCATGTCTATAACGCCGGCTCCTGCGATATTGTCGAGCTTCGCTCGGGCGCAAGAAGCGTCGATATTCCTTTGATCGACGCCTATTTAGCCCCTGGCCAAGCGCTTGATATCGGGCGCGGCACGCTGCAGCTCCAGGTCGCCGCCGAGGTCTTTGATGATGTCTGGCAGGACCAGACCAAGCGCCCTGCAGCAGACGGCGATGCGTAGCTTCGCGGTCAT
>JAPLFX010000071.1 GCA_026390445.1 Pseudomonadota bacterium | reverse complement strand
GGTCGTACCGCCGACTCCAACTCCGCCGAACGATCATCCGGTCGTACCATCGAATCCAACTCCACCTTCGGGATCATCTGGTCTAACCGCCGAAGTGCGCGTCAAAAGCAATTGGGCCAGTGGTTTCTGTGCCGACCTCGTAGTCCATAACGGCAGCGGCGCAGCTGTGAAAGGCTGGACGGTGACCCTGCAAACAGGAACGGCGAAACTCAACCAACAATGGAACATCAGCATGACGCCGACGTCAGGCGGCTACCAGCTCAAGCCGACCGACACTTGGAATGCACAGATCGCTGTCGGTGCGGACAGCGCTGCACAAGGATTCTGCGCCGACACGCCAAATGCTAGTCAAGTAAGCGTCGCCGGTGTTACCGAATCGTGAGTTCGAGATAGAAAACAAAGGCGGGCCCTGCGCTTCATTGAAACCATGGGGGAGGTCTCGCTGCTCGTGGTGCGCCGGAGCAATGGCCGGTTACAGCCAATGAATCTCTTTGCGAAGCATACTTTTCCCTCGAATCGATGGGGGTACGAGCCACATGACCGAGTGATTCAAGTCGGATCTCGTAGCTACCACGTCATATGCTTTCATTGATGCCAAAACCCGCGAACGCCTAGCTTTGACCGTGGCCGAGATCAACCGCTGCGACTACTGTCTCTCGGCTCATACCTACCTTGGCAAAAACGTCGCCAAGCTCGCCGACGCTGAACTAGACGCGAACCGGGCCGGCGAATCGAGCGACCCAAAGGCCGCCGCTGCCCTGCGCTTTGCTACCAGAGTCGCCCGTGAGCGCGGACATATCTCAGCGGCCGACCTTGCCGCAGTGAAAGCGGCCGGCTATGACGACGCCGAAATCATCGAAATCGTCGAACATATCGCACTGAACACTCTGACCAACTATATCAACAGCGTCGCCGCTACCGATATCGACTTCCCAGTGGTGAAGAGTCGCGGCTAACTAGCTTACTGCGCCAAAGTCCCGAGGATTCGCGTATGGCTGCGGGGCTGCCCAAGTGGCAGCCCCTTGGAGGATTACGGGTCGAGGGGATAAAGCCGCAGAGCAAAACAGACAGGGCAGATTTGGGCTGCCTAAAATCTTGGATAGAATCAGATAGCTACTTATGTAAGTCGTTGGGTCGCCTCCCTCCCCCCATGGTAACATGCGATTTTGGACTTAGTTGCTATTGGCAACTCAGAGCAAATAGTCTATGACTAGCTACGGGAGGTAGGCTTGAAGTTACGGAACGCGAAACCCCTCTTCGACACGCTCCGGTGCGACGACCGGCGCATTATCCCCACCTTCCATGTTTTGTTCGACCATCCAGAGCGGAAGTTTACGGCCGGCGTGATCATCGGTCTCATCCAGGGTCGCGGCCGATTGGTGGACAATAAGATGCCTGCTGCTGTCAGCAACTCATTCATGTGGCTCTGCAAAGATGAGGCGGATAGGCCATGCGAGCTAGTTATAACATTCGAGCCGCTCGACAGCAGCCCTAACGAGATGCTCCTAGTGATTTCCGCGTATCGAAAGGTGAAGTGATGAAAACCGTTATCGCCAAGAAATGGCACGAAGTCTCGAAACTAGGGGAAGCGACCTTTACAGGTGTTCCCGTGATGGTTCCCGACGATTTCCCAGCGAAGAAAGGTCAGGCCGTAAACATTGACCCGAGGAAGGTCCCGATGGCGGGCATCGCCGGCGACCTAATTCAGCGGATGGATCGGGAAATCGCCAAGCAATGGGTCATCGACTTTGTCGAGCGCCGCCGCGACGCTGGATCTATCACGGCCGATGAAATCTACGGCATCTTGCTGACGCTCGGTGTCTCGAAAACTGAATTTGCCAGCATTTTGAAGGTCCATAAGGGATCGGTGACCAAATATATCGATGGGTCGCTAAAACCGACGCCTCCAGTGACTCAGCTGATGCTCATCTACCTCGCTGCTGAGCTGACGAAGGAAGGCACCATTAAGGCACTTATTGAGGAGGCGGGTGCGCTGATTCATGGCATCTCCTTGACAGTCCCGCCGCCGAAATTCACGATCAAGCGAGTTGCCTAAACGAGAGTGGCAGCCCCTTGGAGGGAGACCAGATGCCCATCCCACCGGGACCGGCACTAATATTACAGTGATTTACTGGAAATCATAGCCAGGCTTTTCGGATTTGGGCTAAACACGGCCGCGCTAACACCGAACTGCTCACGACCAGGCATGGCCAGGATGGGCGCCCCCAACCCAGGAGACTCCCAATGCCACGCCTCAGGACTCAGCCCAAGCCAGTGACGATCTTTCTAGCGATGGTCGTGACCGCGTCGATCCTAGAGGGGTGCGGTCGCAAAGTGGGGAGTCTTGCGACGTTTAGCGGCGGAGTGCTCGGTGGCGCAGAGTACTATGAAGGGACCGAAGGGCTAAACGGCCATGAGCTAAAGTCTCGCCTGCATGTGATCATTGGCGATGCCATGCGACTTACTTACAATCAGACGATAAATAAATTACAGTTTACTGATCAAGATGACCAGCATCCAGATCGAGTCATCATGATCTACAGCGGAAAGTCGCTGGCCGCAGCCGGGGATGGGACTTCGGCAGGCTGGAACCGCGAGCATATTTGGGCCAAGGTGCGTGGCTTTCCCCATGCCGATATGATTCCATACACCGATCTACATCACCTCAGGGCTTGCGAGGTGACGGTCAACTCTACGCGCAGCTCCATGGACTTTGGCGAAGTAGCCGCAGGTCGCGAGGTGGCCGATGCGCCCGGCGTCCGCTATGACAGCGACCTGGGCATTTTTGAACCGCGCGACGAGGTCAAAGGCGATATTGCCCGGGTGATGTTTTACATGGATGTGCGCTACCAGGGTGACCGCGCCAAGGAGCCTGACCTGCGTTTGGTCGAGCATCTGCCCGCGCAGATACGCAACGGTGTGGACGCGGACGGTCATGGTTACTTCGCCAATTTAAGTACTCTGATCCGCTGGCACGAACAGGACCCGGTCGATGATCGCGAGCGCCGCCGCAACGAGCGGGTGTGGCAGGTCCAGGGTAATCGCAACCCGTTTATCGATCATCCTGAATTCGTGCGAGAGGTATTTGCCACCCGCTAGCTGGCCTATCATGGCTACCAATTCGGCAATGCCAGCGCCCCGAGCGTCATTTGATAGGTACCATTGGTGGCGATCGGCCCAGCCGTGTACTCGACTTGAGCTTGAAAGCCACCTTGCTGCTGCGTCTGACTATCAAAGGCTGAGAAGCCAAGGAACACGAACGTAAAGTCAGCAAGGTGGACTGTCCGACTAGCTGAAAGTGCCTTGGTGGATTCGTCCACTAGGAGATGCAGGTCGTTGCTGCCATATGCGAACTTACCGTTAAAGGCAGGGTCGAGGGGATAAAGGCGCAGAGCGAAGTCGTAGCTGTTGTCGGCGAGCGTAAGGTCGAGACCAAATGGGTCATCTGTTGATCTAAGAGATGTCGACTTAGCGGCCGTGTTGACGAGTTCAGACCCGGTGGTCGCGTTGAGTAGGCGCATCGCAGCACCCGGTACGACCTCGCCGCCTTTGATGCTCAGCTCAATGACGCCGCGGGTTTGAACAAAGGTGCGAATGGCCGTCAGTGCATCGGGGAGGTTGATGGGCGTACCGGTCCCTTTTCTTTGCAGTTTATCCACCGTCGCACCGACCTCGTGACCGTTGACGGACATATGCTGTTTGCGACAAGACAAACTTCCTGCAACTCCGAGGCTGATGATCAGCAGCAGAGGTAAGCGACGCAATGATGTCGGGGCGATATCTATCAAACCGAGAGTCCCTTCGCTGACGACTAGCCAATCTAGACAAAGAAGGCTTTTGTTCCTAGTCGGTACCCTTGGTTAAAAACTTTAGATAAACGTCCTGATTAACTGCAAGGTAGTTAAATTATGTGCAAATGCTTCATCCACCTAGGCGGTCAAGGGACTCACGTCGCCTCGCTCATGTGCCTATTCGCCACATAAAACTTCAATCCTTCTTAATACTTTGCATTTTTATCTCATGAATTCGTCGATTACGCCCGACCCATCAACTGGAGGGCAAGACCAACCATGCGTCTTTTGAAATCACCATCGATGCTCGTGTTTACGGCCGTCTGGAGCATTCTGCTTGGAGCGTCGATTTATGTGCTGCTGGCCGATGATGACGTTGCGGAAACAGAACCTGATCAAGCGGTTGCTGAGCTGACGTTGCAGCACGGCGAGACCGAGGTCCGCGCTGAAAACTCTTTAAGGTGGACCGAGGCCAAACTAGGGCAGTCGCTAACACAGGAACAAGGCCTTGCAACTAGAGCGAACGGGTCTGCAACCATCACCTTTCGCGATGGACGGCGCGTACAACTGGGTCACGACACTCAGATCACCATCACCCAAGAAGGACATGATGCAAACACGCATCAAACCTATGTCATCCACCTGGTCAACGGGAGTCTGACAACTCTGCCGCCGGTCGCGCCGCCACCAAAGCCGATACGGTTTAGCGGTTTGATCTCACGTAAAGTCGCGGCGGCGCCTCCTCCCCCAACGATCTTAAAGATCAGCAGCGGCACCAACAATATTGTCCTAACCAGCGCCAGCGACCAAGTCCAAGCGATCAAGCCCATATTTGGCCAATTGGCGATTGCCAAGGCCAGCGTCGGAGTGGAGATCAAAGCGACGCCCTTTAGTCCAGGAGCACCGACTCTTAGTGATCCAGTGAAGCTGGCGCACCTGCCATTTACCGAGGCGATGGCGCCCAAGGAGGAAGCGTCATCACTGCCGGACTCGACACCGACCGAGCCTATCGCTGGAGGGGCTATGTCTGAGCCTCGGGGGACACTTGCACCTGAAGCTGCACCCAAACCGGTAGCTGCGCTCCACACACCACCGCCCCTATCAACCAAGGGACTAGAACCCCAATTGGTGCTGCCACGAAACAGTCAAGTTTTTTGGACCACCGTTAGTCTCAGAGATCCTGACCTCATCCTATCGGTGCCTTTCGGCGAGCTTCCTACGTTGTCCTCAGATGTTGCCTGGCTTCCCTTTGTGCGTGTCGGCCTTGCCGCTGGTGGATCGACGTTGGTCGTCCGAGGCGAGGGCAATGCCTTCAAATTAGCGCTGTCCGAACTGTTACGTAAGACTGCGGCGACGCCCCACGGCGAGATCCTTGACCTCCATCTTGCCGCAGGCGCTGTCGTCCAGCGTGGCGGCGATAAAAAGCTGGTCATGGCCAAAAAGGTACGTCCGCTCCATCTTGGCTCCCTCGCCGATCTGAGCAAAGTCGGTGCGCTGACGATTCAAGTCGTACCAGGCACCTGGCAGGCGCAAGCTGGTGCGAAGGACTGGTTTCAGGTGACGCCGACTCAGGCAGGTCCGCAGGTTGTAACCCTGCGGCTGTCCGACGGCAAAGACCTCATGGCCTTAGCGCCGTTGATACAAGGTGCCAGCAGCTTCATGGCTGCCGCCGCGGAGAGCGGCCTTGCAAAAAGTCAGGCGACTTGCTTCGTGCGCAATGGCCGAGTCGTGGCCACGGCCCAAGGTGCTCCCTTGGCCCCTAGTGTACTGACGAAGATTGCAGGTGCTTTACGCGCGACCTTAACCTACCAAGGAGCCGTGACGGCTTTTCTCGTCGAGCCAAGGACGGGTTCGTTCCACGCTAAGCTGGCCGCGGCAAGCAAAGCCCCCCTTTATGTATACGATGCCCGCCGCGGGGATGGACGCTATCAGGTGCTGCCGGATACGCTGCTCCATAACCCTTTGATGTCCAAATATATCGAGGCCGCCACCGCGCTGTTCACGCAGCCAGTGACCATGTTGCAGATGACGCAAGCGGCGCACTGAGGTGCTAGAAGGCTGCGGCCCGATAACCGTCAGCCAATCCGCGACCAAATCATCTTTAGCTTAGCAGTTGAGGGTTGCGAGCTGTGGAAATCAGGCCTGGGCCCGGAGGACACTAACGCCTCCCGACTTCAAGCCAAAGCTTGGTCCCCGGCAATAGCGGCCCAGGCAAAGTCGTCGACACCACGCGCCATACGGCATAGTGGTCGTGGTACTTCGCCAGTCTCAGAAAGGCCGTAGCCACCGCGCTCTCAGCGCCAATGATGTCCTTACCGACCGAATCGGCCAGGGCCACGGCATGAAACAGCTTTGCCGCTCGTCCGAGGTCCGGTGTCCTCGCCAAGACGTACGCCCCCTCTTGGGCGATCACGACTGCGTCATAGCCGAATAGTCGGCGCAGTGCCGTTGCGATGGCCTTGACCCCGGGCTTCACCTGCTGCGCCTGACCTTCGGTCGTCAACGCCGCATCACCGTCCGGCTTTAGCAGCACCAAATCCTTTGGCAGCGTCTTTCCCGGCGGCACAACCAGAGCCGCATCGGCATCGTTAGCCATGAGCAACACGCTCAGTCGACGCCCCGCGCCGCGGCCAGCCCAGCCGCCACGGCGATTCAATTGGTCGCTCCAGGCGGTATCGTCGGGCTGCGCAAAGTCCATAAAACTAAGAGCGGCCAAGCTGTCAAGATTGAGTCGCGCCACCTGCAGTGGACCCGTCGCGCCTGGAGTGCCTTCCAACAAAATCACACGCCGAACATAAGAGGCAGCGGAAGGAAGAACCATGTGGGCCCATGCCACTGGATCCGGCGCATCGACGTCGGCAACCTCGGCATCATCCTTCTCAGCCATCGCCACCGGCGTCATCATCCACAGGAAACCCAAGCACAGCAGCCCCCCAGCTCCTGGTATAAACAAAGATTTATGATGTTTACCACGCAAGGCTTAGCCCCCCACCGGCATAGGCCGTGCTATAAATAAATTCAAATCTATTGCCATTTTTAGCCTTCTCGTCAAAGGTCATGTCTTCGTAATAACCAAAGATGAGAAAGCCCAGATGCCAGTCTCTGCCGAACAGCCCGACCGGCGGCCCCTTGATGACGGCGTCAAAGCCGGTGCGCGCACTATAGACGTTGCGGGTCATTCCTCCGACCCGAGACAATGGGGTCGAAAGGTCCCGAGCGTGCCATAGTCGTCCCAGATACCAAGGCCCCTCCCACTCTGCGCTCAGCTCCAGGCCCGCACTAAACAGACCTGAGGCCTTGAAGGTGCGGCCGACGGGGTTGCCTTGATCGTCAAGATCGGGCAGCCGCGCATCGATGCTCCACAAGCCGAGTTTAGGCGTCAGCTCAATCCGGTCGACTAGCCATGGCATGGGGAAGGCAAAGCCCCAGCCGGCGACATAGCGGTCCCAGGTTAGGTAAAAGGTGTCACCGCTGACGGTCCGTCGGTGCAACGGTGCGTAGTCAAAATAAAGGCGTAGGCCATCGAGAAAGCCACTGCGAAACTCGGCCACAAGGCCCAGGATCGAGCCCGGAGTAAAAAACGCTGTATTCGGATCCACCAACTCATACGAGTAGCGTGCGCCGATAAAGCCCGAGGCGATACTGTCGATGGTCAAAAACCGCATCGTCTTGCCCAATCCTTCGCGAATATCAGCGAAGCCCTGGTCGTTGCGATCTTCGAGAATGACCTTCTGCCTTGCAGCAAGGGCCTGGAGGAGCGGTTTAACCGCCTGCTCTGGGCCGCCAGACCGTTGGCCGTAAACTTCGTGTGCGGTGGTCTCTTGCGTGTTGCGCTTGACCAACCAACCTGAGGTTTTATCGCGCCTGGTCAGCTTAGCGCTGCCGACCACATGCGCCGTCCAAATGCCGGATTCTGGCAGGATCTGCCAGGTGAACAGACGCATGCGCTTGGGTTTGCCTGCCTTGCCCACGGCATGACCCGGTGGCGTCGACTGATGGACGAGTTGATCGCTGTCACCAGCGTCGCCGTTGAGGGCCGCTGTGAGGCGCATGGCGGCTGGCATCGTATCAAGAAGGGCGGCCGCCAGTAGCTGAGAGTAGCGCTGATCGCGCATGAGATCTTGTAGATAGGGAGAGGCATCGAGCTTCAAGACGCCGACTTCGACCGGCGCTACGGGATGATCGGCCCCGAGCCCCCCGAGCTTGGCGGGATTCAGCATGATGCGCAGAGTCACGGACGTTCCCGTTTGGCCAAAACTAAGCATCCATGCTGGTTCGCTCTTGGCTGCATGGCCCGCAAGGAGGGTGCGAGGATCCTTCGCTGACACGCAGCCGAAGTCGTCGAAGAGTCCGGTCCCCCACAGTCCTTTACCGACCGTAAGGGCCTGGCCAATCTGCTTGCAAGCTGCACCAGCCAGCTCTTTGGCTTTGGCCGCATCGACGTCGGACTGGCGCAAAAACTCGGGCCAGCGGATTTGCAGGTAGGAGGTACGTACCGACACACGCGGCGCCTTAGCGTCGGAGTGGGTATGGGCTGCGACGCTGACTGGTGCGGCAGCAACCACCGCAGGACCCCATCCAAGGCTTGCCATGGTCAAAGCCCAAGCGCCTACAGCAGGTCGCAGCACGATCTTCTCTTCATGAGAGGTGAGGAAGATACTAATTTAACACAGATTCTAGGTCTTGGCTGCAAGCTTGGGTGATGGTTCAAAAGCTGGGAGGAACAAGGTTCAGTCCAACTGCCAGCAATATCATTGGATACACGACGCACAGCCTAACCACTGATTTTCGCATTTAGGTTGTCCCGCTCGGCCACCACCAGATCGACATCGACACCGAGCACGCCTGCGATCACCTCGTTTGCCAGGTCTCGGGTCGCAGGTGAGATGAGCATGGCTCGCAGGTTGGCCAGAGTAGTGTGCGCTTTGCCCTTCGCTTCGCCCTCTGCGATACCCTCTGCTTTACCCTTCGCTTCGCCCTCCGCTTTTCCCTTCGCTTCGCCCTCGGCGAT
>JAPLFX010000052.1 GCA_026390445.1 Pseudomonadota bacterium | reverse complement strand
CTGTAGTCGGGCCTTGGCGCTGTCTTGTTGATGAAAGACATGGATGTGGTCGATACCAAGCTCGGTCAAGGCCGGTAGGATATCGTCGACGGCTCCCGGCTTCAGTGCGCCGATGGCAAATTCCAGACTCAAGCGGTGACGTGGTTCCAGTTGCGACCCTTCGGTGACTAGTATCACGTCTTTGCCAGAGATGGCCCCAACGACGCCGAGTGCCCAGCGTCCCAGTCCGTCGGTGACTTCCACTGCGGTGTCAACGGGTAAGCGCAGCACCTTCGTTAGGTGCAGGGCCTCGTCGCCGCGCAAGGCCCAACGCCCTTCCGTTTGCATCTCGCCCATAAACCGAAATCGGTGCTGCATCCGCCGGCTCCCTCGTGTTTAGAGCTTCTCCATGACGACGCAACCCCAGTCGAGTTGCTCGCCTTGGCGGACAAACTTTAATCCAGCCTCGACCCCGCGGGCGATGACTTCGGGTGCCTCCACCGTCAATAAGCCGCTCAGTACCAAACGACCGCCTGTTTTTGTCGCAGCTGCAAGTTCATCCATGATGCGGATAAGGACGACGGCGAGAATATTTGCTAGCACCAAGTCATACTGGGCGCCGTCTTCGGGTAGGCTGCCCTTTTTAAACGGCACCGACACCCCGTTTAACCGACCGTTCTCGTCTGCCGCTAAGATGGCGTCATCTTCGATGTCGGTTCCTAGGCAAGTGCCATAACCAAGCTTCTTGGCCCCAATCAGCAGGATGCCAGTTCCGGTTCCGACATCGAGGACCGAGCGATGGGCAACGCCCTGGGTGGCGCCGAATTCGAGGAAGTCTGCCCCCACTTGCTCAAGGCATAGCTGCGTCGTAGCATGCTGTCCGGTGCCAAAAGCCATCCCTGGCTCGATGACCAAATCGACCAGCCCAGGCCTTGGTGCGACCTCATGGCGCCATGGTGGCTTGACGTAGAACACCTCAGTGGCAAAGGGCAGAAAGCTTTCTTTCCATCCCTCCATCCAGGTCTCCGTGGTCATGGCATGAATATCGGTCGTGACGCGAGCAGCGAATGTGCGGTTTAGCTTGACCTGCAGGTCATCGAGCGATTCCCGCGAATAGCGATAGACCGACATCGGCGTGCGGTCGCCACCCAACTCGGTGTAGTAGTCGCGTGGCGGCGCATCCTGATCCTGATTGATGTCCACCGCGAGCTCCCCTTCGACAAAGGATTCAACGCCGTTCATCAGGAGCCAGTCGATCAGTTGTTCTTTGGTGCGGGCCGCGGTTTTGCTGTCGCCGTTGAACGAGGCGCGCAGCTCATAGGTGAGCGTCGGATGCATGGATACCTTTGGTGATGGACGTTTTAAATGCTCAGGCCGGGTCTGATGGTACTTCCTTGGCTCATTCGAGCGGACGCTTCGTCAGGGCCATACAGCCGAGCGGAGAGGCGAAGCCTTCGAAGGAGGTGGGGAAGGGTGAGCGGCCGGAGATGACTTTCAGATCGGCCGCGAGCTGCTCGGCCAGCTGGGTTTTCCCAGTTTTTTGGTAAACTTGCAACTGCATCGTGCGGGCGGTGATCCAGGCGGGCACGACATTGCTGTAGGGGGATAGAATCTTCTGCACATCCGAGTACTTATCCTCGCTAAGGCGCAGCTCGGCACGCAGCATGTCGAGCCAGTAGCGTTGGCCAGATGTGCGCGTTAGTTTGGTGAGGTCGGCCAGAAGGGAGGGGAGTTGCGCCGCGCGATGGGCGCGAATCAATGCGATGCCTAGGCCATAGAGGGATTCCCAGTCGCGTTTTTGCCGTACTGCTGCTTGGAATTCTAGCGCTGCCAAGCGCTGGTAGGGTAGGGAATCCGTCAGGCCGACATAAGCGACGCCACGCAGGTGGTGGGACAAGGCATCATCGCCAAAGGCCCTGGCGTAGTTGGTCAACAGGCCGATGGCGGC
>JAPLFX010000093.1 GCA_026390445.1 Pseudomonadota bacterium | reverse complement strand
TTAAAGGTGGTGCCCGATGACCACCACCTCTATTGGGTCATGGTTCGGGTCCTGTCTGAGAAGTACAGCTGCTTTATGACGGCTAAACACACCAGCGGTGCACGCCTACTCGTGCACTGCGCGGATGGGCGCAAGGTATTGATCAGACGTGAACGGGGCCCCGACTTTGTCCAATTTCATGCCCGTCAATATGACCAAGAGGGTTATGAAATCCTGGTGAAGAGGCATCGCATGGTGCGAGTCGCCGGTGCGGCCGGTCTTGGTCACGTACTCGCTATGGGAATCTAACGCTGCGTCTCATCTGGTGAAACGTGTGGACCACGCATGGCTGAGCCTAAGGCGTCACGCGGATCACTGCCATCATCCCCTGATCTTCATGATTGAGTATATGACAGTGGTAGACGAAATCACCAGGCACGACGTGGCGAAAATCGACGAGGAGTTTAACGCTAGGATAGGGGCCTGTGCCCTTCCAATACGGCAGTGTCACGGTGTCAAGGAACTGGCGATCATCACCAGATACCCGAACCCCATTTTGCTCGACGAGCAAAAAGTGGATTTGGTGGATATGAAAGACATGGGCCTCCGGCGCCCGATTTTCGACCAGCCACTCTTCGACTGCGCCGGTCTTCAGGGTGATCGATGGCTCTTGCCCCATTCTAAACAACTTCGGACTCTGACCTTCGACGGTGATGTAAAAGGTTGCATCGCCGTCGAGTGTTTCTGCCTCCTTTTGCGAAAAATAGATTTTTCGGCCCGTGGTCCGCTTGGGCAACTCGATATTTTTGAATCGGTCGGCAGCAGTGCTTGTTTTAGCCGCTGGCATTGTTACGGGCTGCTGCCCGGTTGCAGTCGTCGTGATCCGAGCCAGGGGCCGCTCGACATCGTGGTCGCCATTCGGGCCGGTGTCGTACTTCCGCGTCCATAGGACTGGATTCACCACGCTCTTATCCGGTGCTCGGACGATAAATTCTGCCCGCGAAGCTGGCGCCAGTAGGATATTGGTCTTGGTGATCACGATGCCCTGGCGTTGGGCTTCTTGAGATCCAGTTGCAACCCCGTCGAGACCGACGATTCTTAGCGACTGCTCGACGCCGTCATAGAGCAGTTTTAGATTGAGCATGGTGTTCGCGCTGGCATTGAGGACCCGCCAAAGTTCAAGCTGATTTGGCTGCATCGGGATCAACGCCGGTGGATAATGCGGATAGGGTACTTGGACATAATTGAGGGATAGATCCCAGGCTGGTAGGCTGTCGCTTTCTTCAGGTTTGCCCGGTAGCAATTGGTCGCGCACAATCAACGTACGTGCCGGCAGGTTGGCGACGCTCGGCTGGACATCCTGTAAACCATCGACGATCAGTGCTCCTGACGCACCGCCCAGCACGGCTGCTTCGGCGGTACCATGGATATGCGGGTGATACCAATACAGACCCGGCGGCTCGTCGTTAGGTATGGCGATGTCGTAGGTGAAGGATTCACCAGGGTTAATAGTGGTATAAATGACCTCATCTTGATGACACGTGGGCGCCACATTGGTGCCGTGAAAGTGTAGATTGACAGCGCCCGACCTCATCACAGCGGCACCGCAGACCTGCGACGCGGGTATCTGCATGTTCATGTCATCTTTGTTGAGCGCTGCCTGCGTTTGGTTGGTCAGGTTGATGATCAAATGGTCGCCGGGATTGACATGAAGCGTTGGCGACAGGGAGCCGTCTGCCAAGGTATAGCAGTAGCGAATTCCTTCCGGGCCGGTTGACGATTGATAAGCGAGGTCCACCTTGAGGACGCCGCTTTTACTATAGAGCGCCACCGGTTCTAGGACGGTGCTGGCATTTGGGTAGCGCCAGCAGGGTGACCCAGGTGCGGCTGAGCTGACCGTCGTCGAGGTATTTTGGGCGGTGGAAGCTTCGGGTGTTTTGCAGGCCATCACGGTTGCGAGCAGCGCCACGCCAATGGCCAATCTGCGGTCGTCAAACATACGCACGCGACTCATTCCTCTCATGATCATGCAGATTCCTGGATATGGTTGTGGCGAAGCGGCGTAGGCCTTCTTATATTTGTGTTTGATTGTAGCACAGCTTATCCGGCTGGCATTCCTGCAGGATGTGCCGCCGCTGGCCTGATCCTTGCAGATCAAACGATGACAGAAGTGTTCTGAACTTCATTTACAGAAGTGGGGGGGCGGATCATGAAAGTTCTTATGCAGACGCTGGCATTGGCTGGGTCATTGCTGGGGGCGTCAAGTCAGGTTGTGGGTTTTGCTGAGCCCGTCGCATTGGCGGGCTTTGACCAGTGTGAATTTTACACTGCGGGACCCGACATTTGTAACAGTCAGCTGCTATGCTTTTGGGACTACAAGGAGCAGCTCTGTGCTTGGAAGAGGGGGTAGCCCAAAAGCGCTGGTCGATTGCAATGAAGGATTCACCGGATTGGTACATATGTATCAATCCTTCGTCGCATGGGCCTAGTCGAAGCGGCTAGGCCTTCTTTAGATAAGCCGCGACCAAGACGATGCGGGTGCCGTTCACGCGGCCCTCGATGTATTTCGGGTCGTCCGTTAGATTGATGCCTTTGACGACCGTCCCGCGCTTGGCGGTGAAGTTTGCGCCCTTCACCACTAGGTCTTTGATCAAGGTGACGGTGTCGCCTTCGAGCAGCTGCGTGCCATTGCTGTCGACCACGGTGAGCGTCTCGCCGTCGCCTTGGGTGCTGTGATCACCAGCATCAGCCCAGACTAGAGCATCGTCGTCGAGATAGATTTGACCCAGTAAATCCTGCGCCCAAGGCTGGTCTTTGAGCCCTTTGAGCATGCGGTAGGCGAGAACTTTGACCGGAGTATGCTCACTCCAGATGCTGTCTTTGAGTGCGCGCCAATGATTTGGGCTTACAGTTGACGGTTGCTCGGTGGCGCCTAGGCAGGTTGCGCACAGCAGGACGCTGGCACCTAAACCTTGGATGTTTGCACCCGGCAGCACATAGGTCGACAGCGACTCAGTCGCGGTGCACAGTTCGCATTGGCCGTTGGCCCTGTCCTTGAGTTCTGTATCCACCGTCATAATGCTTCGCCTTGCCTTGATCTCGGTTTAAAGAAGGCGGCATCATCGCAGAAGTCGACCGGTAAAAGCTAGAGGCGACCGCAGCGACATGGAGGGGCCTGGCTTTGTCGCAAAAACCTGCCCTCCAGCCTTCCTGCCCTCCCTGTTGTGCGGAATAAAGCCGGCGGCCCAAAAACTGGGAGAGCGGGAAGGCTGGAGGGCAGGATTATACGGCAAAGCCGAGGGTTCGATATAACCTGTTGATTCAATTGGGTGATCGTAGGAGTGGGCAGTTTTGTTGGGACGCTGCGCCGGTGGGCTGCTAAAAGCTAGCGCTGCACCAACGCTGTGAGGCCGACGATGATCCTTCCTGGACTACAAACCCCTTGCCCCTGCCGTAGCCAAAAGAATTTTGGCGACTGCTGCTCGCCCTATTTGCGGGAGCAGGCCGTGGCGGCAGATCCGGTGACGCTGATGCGCAGTCGCTACACCGCTTTTTGCTTGGGTGACCTCAGCTATTTAAAGGCGACGTGGAACCCAGAAACCTATCCGGAAGACCTGTCCGCCGATGAACCAGCCGATTGGATCAGTCTAGAGATCCTCGACGTGGATGTGGAAGGCAATGAGGCCGAGGTCGAGTTTCGGGCCCAACTGATCTTCGACAACAAGCTAGAAACCCTGCATGAGGTCAGTCAGTTTGACTTGGTGGACGGGCGTTGGCTGTACCATTCTGGCGAGTTTCAAAATGAGTCGGCTAAACCCGTGAGCATCTCGGCTAGTGCGCCATGCCCGTGTGGCAGTGGCAAAGTCTTTAAACATTGCCACTTTAAGCGCGGCTAACAAGCTGCTTGGGGATGTCGCCCTTGAAGGTAGTCCATGCAGCAAAAATGAACCACTTCTCGCAAAATGACACCACCCGCAGGGCAGTTCATGGCCCGGAGCAGGACAGCGAGTAGACCTGGTCGTAAGGCATAATATGCCGATAAGACTAATAAAAATAGATATTATGGTGTTCCTGCGGAAACTGGCACAGCCTTTGCTTATGAGTAGACAGACGCAGGGCGATGTCCTCAAACGGTTCCTCATAAGATCTTCCGTAAGCTTCCCGGTGTTCTGGGAAGCACCTCAAAGAGCCTCTTTACACCACCATCACATCGCCACTAGAGACTTCCGGGGGACAGACCCCCGGAGTTCCCTCTTCACCTTCCACCTACAGACTCAGTGTCGGCGGCCAAGCCTGCGGTAGATCTCGCTCACGGCTTCCAGGTATGCCGCACGCATATCACTAACAGACATCAGAGTCGGTTGGCTGTGAAACAGGACAAAGCGGCCATCGACCAGAACGTGCCGGACGTTGCGGCTAGCATGGCTGAACAAGACGTTGACCTCGGGCCGTTCATCAGGCTCGGTGGTTAGGTCGTTTGCCAGGAGCACCAGGTCCGCCGCTTTGCCTTCCTCTAGGGAGCCAAGGTCGTCGCCCAAACCCAGTCCGACGGCACCGTTCAGCGTGCCCATGCGCAGGATCTCGGCTGGGCCGCGCTGGGTCAGGGGGACCCCGCGGTCGGCCGCTAATAGGGCGGTGAGTCGCATCTCGGCCAGTAAGTCGGCGCTGTCGTTGCTGGCAGCGCAGTCGGTCCCAAGGGCCACAGGAATACCATGCTTGAGGAAGCCGTCGATCGGTGACAAGCGTTCATAGACAATCTGCGAGGCTGGGCAGTGACCGGCGGTGACCCCGGAGCGGGCGAGGATATAGAGGTCGTCGCGATCCACCGTCACCAGATGCACGGCTAGGGTCTTGCTCGTCAGGGCGCCGCAGCGCTCAGCATAGGCCACCGGTGTGCAGCCTTCGCGCTTGAGCACCCGTTGGCGCTCGCCGCTGCTCTGCGATAAGTGTAGGTGCAGCGGTAGGTGATGGCTTTGTGCAAAGGTCGCTAGTTCCCGCAGCAGCGACGGCGAGACGGTATCGGCAGCATGCGGGGCGATACTCGGAGTGAGCCTCGACGAGAACGGCCAGCGCTCGATGGTGCGCTGCCACTCCTCCCAGCCCTTGCGGCCGGGAAAAGCCCCGCCAAGATCGGCCACGGTCTCACCGACGACACCGCGCAGGCCGAGGCGATCAATCGCCTTGGCGACGCCGGCGACATGGTAGTAGTGGTCGCCAAAGGTGGTGCTACCGGACAGCAGGCCGCCGTACAGGTAGGAGTAGGCGAGGGGTTCCAGCAACTCGGGAGTCAGGGACTTCTCAGCGGGAAAAAAGAAGGTCTCGATCATCTCGTCTTGGCCGTGGCCGAGGCCGCGAAAAAAGCCCATCGCCGCGTGCGTGTGCGCATTGACCAGACCCGGTATGGCGGTATAGCCGTGGGCATCAAAGGCGTTTAAGTCTTGGTGGCGGGCGCGGACTTCTGCGCTCGGTCCGATGGCGCTAAGTCGCCCCGACTTGATTGCGACGGCGGCATTGCGTTGGACCGGGCCGACACCAGGGACGATGGTGAGGCCGCATAGCAGCAGGTCACCTTGGGGAACTTTTTTCGTGGCGTCGAGCCGCGGCAGCTTTGCGGTCATGGTTTATTTCGCACGTCGTTGATCAGCCATTGATAGGTAAAATCGAAGGAGCTGCTGAATTTCAAGGCAAACTTGCTGCGGCTATTGAAGTGCTCGTGGAGAAAGGCGCGTTTCCATACGGCATCCTCGGCGCTGTCTTGGATAAACTGTGCGAGATAATCGCCAGCACCAGCTGTCCCCTGCTTTTTGCCGTAATCATCGAAGTCGTCATAGTACCAAAACACGATGGAGTTAGCGCGGAGCTGGTCGTCGCTATTTTTGTGAAATTGCTGCGCGTCGCTTAGGTACTCCTGCATGGCTTTTTGCAAGGTGGCGTCGATGGTGGCGGCGCGGTAGGCGTTTGGCCGTAGCTTTGGACAGCTATAGGCCGCGCAGTTGACGGCGGCATGCAGCCTTGGATCGAGTTGACTGACCCGGAGCAGGGTTTGCTTTGAACTGGCACCCGCTCCCCGTAGAAGATGGTGCTCGATGTCGTCAAGGGTGACGTGGTCGGCGCCGATTTGCAGCGTTAAGTCGCCGTTCCAGAGGTTGCCAGCGCCGCTTTTTAGGCTGTCGATTTTGAAGCCAGCGAACTGCGGACTGGTGGCCGCGATGTGTTGGGCCGCGGCGTAGCGCAGCACGTTGTAGATCATTCCGGCATTATAGAGATTGATGTAGGCGGCCTTCTTGACGTCATCGCTTGCGTCTTTAAACGACATCTTCTTGTAGGCCTCGGTAAACTCCTTGAGCTGGGGCAGATCGGCGGCAAAGCCCACATAATCGACGCCGCCGCTTGGCCGCACGTGCTTGGCAAGCAAGGCGTCCCAGGCGTCGGTGGCTTTGTCGAGTCCGGTGACGGAAAGGTCCGAAGGCGCAGCGGCTACTTCTGGCACCGCAAGGCCAAGGCCCAGGCCCAGACTCAAAAGGAGCGGTCCTATCCAAGCTCCTATCCAACGTAAACAGCCAGGACCCTTCATGAACTTCCTCAACTTCGAGACAAATGCGGCAGCGCTTTTAGTTTCTTTATAGAATGGCATGAAAGCGTCAGGGAAGTCTACGACTTGAGGCGGCGGTGCTTTTCGTCTAGGCTGAGCCCCACCCCCCCTATATGACTGCGGAGGCTCTTGCCTGTGTCGACCAATCTTCCTGATTTTACTGCGTTCGCCAGTGCCGCAGCGGCGGCCGAGTTGGTGGCCTTGTGCGTGCCTTTGGCCTTTGACCACGAAACGGCGGTGACTCTGGCTGATCGGTTTATTCACGAGGAGCATATGTTTCTCCTCGAGTCGGCGGCCTCTGGAGGTCCCAATGCCAGGCACTCGTTTTTAGGGTTTGATCCGCTTTGGAGCTGGCGAGTCGACGATGCGCGCTCCGGCGAGGCTGTGTTGGTCACCGGGGCCCGCCGTGAGCACCTGACCATGCCGGCGGGTAATCCCTTGGCCGGTCTGCGCGAGCTGATGCAGCAGCGGCGTTTAGTCTCGGTCTATCCGCCCGGTACGCGCCTGGGTGGACCGGACACGGCGGCAATGGTCGGCGCTAGCGGCTTTCTCGGCTTTGATGTCGGTAGTGCTTTGGAGCCAAGTGCCGGGACCGCGCCGCCAAAGACCCTCGGCCTGCCGGATGCATTTTTCTTTTTTCCGCGCAATTTTTTGGTTCTGGATCACCTGTCACGGCGCCTCTTTGTCAGTCGCAATGTGCTCATAGACGTCCAGGGTGAGACCGAACTGCGTCAAGTCTACGACGCAGAGATCAAGCAGCTGAGCGCGATGTTGCGCCGTTTGACCTCGGTGCATGGACCGGCCCCCTTGGCGCTAACCGAGCGGCCCGTTGACTTTGATGCTTGTAGCGCCTCAATGACCAAAGCGGAGTTTATGGAGCGCGGCCAACGTTGTCTGGAAGCGGTCAAGGCCGGCGATATCTTCCAGATCCAGATCGGTAACCGCCTTAGCTTGCCGACGGATGCGCGTCCCTTTGATATCTTCCGCCATCTGCGCATGATCAATCCATCACCCTATATGTTCTTTTATAAGCTAGGCGAACACCATGTCCTTGGTGCCTCGCCGGAGATGATGGTCGGCGTTCAGGGACAGCGCTTGACGCACCGGCCCATCGCCGGCACGCGCCGCCGGACTTGGGACAGTGTGAAGGATGCGCAGATGCGCCAGGAGCTGGTGGAATCAGAAAAGGAACGCGCCGAACACGTGATGCTGGTGGATTTGGCGCGTAACGACATCGGCCGCCTGGCTCTGCCAGGGACGGTTCAGGTCGAGGAGTTGATGACGGTCGAGGAGTACAGCCACGTCTTTCACATGGTCAGCCAGGTGACCGGTAGTTTGCCGGCTGGTAAGGATGCCTACGATGCGATGCAAGTCAGCTTTCCCAACGGCACCGTCAGCGGTGCGCCGAAGATCAAGGCGATGCAGCTCATCAACCAGCTAGAGAAGATCAGCCGCGAGTTTTACGCCGGTAGTTTGGGCATCTTCGATGTCCGCGGTAATTTAAAATCGACCTTGTTGATTCGCACCATCCACGTCGCCCATGGCGTGGCTTCCACTCAAGCATCAGCGGGATTTGTCTATGACTCGGTCCCAGAACAAGAGTGGCTTGAGACCAGAAACAAGATGACCGCTTGTTTACTGGCGATGCAGAACACGCATTAGCCTTTTGGCTTCAAGGTTACTCACCGCGCTGATGCCATGCGTCCGGTGAGTTCGCGGTTCGTTGACTTGCCAAACTGGGGACCCAAGCAGCGGGCGTACGCACCCGGGAGTTAAGATACTGCACTGCTATTGCTCAAGGATCTGCTCCCAGGTGCCGCCGTTAGGGGATCATTTGTCCAGTTTAACCGCTGCGGCACTCGTCGCTTCGGTGGTGGCGCCGGCGATGTTGTCGACGTCGTGATCTTCGATCGCGCAACCTTCGGCGACGAAGTCGACGTTTTTGCTGGTTCCATCCTTGTAGGTGATCACGACGTTGTCGGCGTCGCCTGAGAAATCGATGGTGAACGATGCCGATGCGGTGGTCGCATCCTTGGTGAAGATGCTGCCAGAGATGCTGCCAGATGTCGCATAGCAGCCATCGTCTGGCAGGTATTTGACATTGCTAAACGTCGTCTCGACACGACCGCCGTCTTTGTTGGTGGCGATTTTTTTGCCCGACACGATGGTACGACTGACGAGTTTATCGCTTTTTGCAACGCGCTCGACCTTGACGATCAAAGGTGCCTCTGTGGCCGTAGCGACGGACGTCGTGAAGGTGGTGTCTACACCCTTTTTATTGCTCGCGGTGACCGTATGTTCGGATTTATCAGCGATGCTTCTGGTCAGGATCAAGTTATCACCGCTCGCTTCGACTTTGGTCCAAGTGATATTACGGGTGCCCGTCGTCTTAACGCTGCGGGAACGCTTAAAATCGACCCCACGTCGGCCATTTTTATAGGAAGACGCCCGCGAGTGCTCTTTGGTGAAGTCGACCTTTAAGTTGACCCCTTGGAGATCAGCGCGCGCAAGAGCGACGTGTTTGCCCGTGCTATCGCAGGCGACGCTGCCACCGTCTTTGCTCCAGGTGCGGGTTTCTTCGCTTAGGTTTTTGAACGAGGACTCGCCACTGCGCTGTAGTTTGCTCATCGTCATATCGTGCTCGACGCTGCGCTTAAAGGTGACGATGGCCGATTTGCCGTCGTCGGATTGTTTGCAGGTGCGAAAGTTCGAGGCTTTCGCCATTTTGTTGGCATCCAATAGGTCTAGGCCAAGGCCTTGGGCTGCAGTGTTGTCATCACCCTGGACGGTGGCGGCGATGGCATCATCGACCGTGCCGCTGACGTGTTCCCCTGCTAGCTGTTCGTCGTCAAGCAGGGCTGCTGTTTGGGATTGAGTTGCGTCAGAAGCGGTCGCGGTGTTTTTTGTGGATTCGCTTCTGCCACAAGCCAAGAGGTTTAGGATCAGGACGTAGGGTAACAGTTTGAGTGGTTGTTTCACGGTGGTTCTCCAGAAAAAGGGTTTGGTTAGAGGTTTCACTAAAAAGGTCCGTTCCGTTCGGTGTCAGTGGCGAGCGCTGCCGCCGTTCACAAAAAGCTTATCGGCATTTTCATTTCTGCACTTTAGGGCAATCGTATAAACAGCCGAAAGTATGAGATAAAATATCAATCGAGGAAAATGCAGCCATAGATATCTGCACCCCCTATAGAGGTATAAGTATTTGATAAAAAAGAAAAAAGCCAATTGATGCAGAGTTGGCCGATCGCAGCGTTATTGTAAGTCCCTAGGATGGCAAAGTTCTCAAGTTTTTACTGGATGCTACCGATAGGTAGGTATCGGTGCAGATTTGCACCTGTGAAACGAACTTTCCATTCGGGCAGAGGCCCTTCCTCAGGACCACTATGGCGGACTCAAACGACAGCATCAAAAACGTCGTGCGCGCAGTCGCGGTCACCGATTACCTCGGTCACCGTGACTACCTCGGCGAGGTCTACCGCCGTATTAAGGCGGCACTGCCGGCATATTCTTACCTCAAATTTGCAGATGACCTCGGCTTTTCCGCTACCAATGTGCTGCGCTTGATCATCGTTGGCGATCGCACCCTGACGACTAAAGCAGCGAGTCGGATTGCCAAGGGACTCCACCTACACGGAGCTGACCTTCGCTACTGGACGGCATTGGTGAAGTACGGAGAGGCCAGGCGTCCGGCTGAGCGCGAGCGCCTCTTTCAATTGCTCGTCAGCCTCAAGACGAAGGCCAAGCCGGAGGCACTGACGCCGACGCAAGCCGCTTACTTTAGCGATTGGTATCATCCGGTCATCCGGGAGATGGTTGGGCTGCCTGATTTTGTCGGTGACCCCTTGTGGATCCAGAACCGCCTCGCCTTTCCCCTGCGGCTTGATGAGATCCGCCGTAGTTTAGACCTGCTAGAACGGTTGGGGGTCATCACCCGCGCCGCCGAGACGGGTTATTATGTTAACAGTGCGGTCGTCGCAACCAGTCCTGAGACAGACAGCATGGCGCTGGTGCGCTATCATCAAAAAATGATTGAAATCGGTGGTGAATCCATCACCCGGATCGATGCGGACAGGCGTCAAATTCAAGCGGTGACCGTCAATCTACCGCCGGCTGCCGCCAATACCCTAAGGGCGAAGATTCAGGCATTGACCCAAGAAGCACTAGCCCTTGAGGCCGATGCGGCGACTCAGCCGAGCGATCAGGCCGAGGTCTTTCAGATGAATATCCAACTCTTTCCGTTTACCTCCAAGCGAGGACGCAACCCATGAAAGCATTTATAGGAACTCTCACACTTGGCATTGTCCTGTCCCTTGGTGCCGTCAGCTGCGGCACGGTCGCCGGCAATCCCATCAAACCCGGTACAGGCAGCACCGGTGACGCTCCGAAAGCGGTCGTCTATACCTTGCCCAGCGTTGGCTTTGACTTGTCCGACGAATCCTTGCAGTTAGCTGACCCTGGTCTACAGCTGCTTCCTTTCGCCAGTGAAAGCGCCGACAAGACTTTGTTCAACGCCTTGGGACGCCGCTTCAATGGTCTTGTTCGCGAAGTCGATGCCACCGCAAAGCGGATTAACGCACTCCTTGCTCAGCAAGCCAAGCTCGCCGCTGACGGTAAGACTCTTCACGTCAAACATGGTGGCAAGGCTGGCAAGATTGCCGCTCATGTCGGTCCGAGCGACACACCGGGTTTTGACCATAGTGCGGTGCTTTGTGCAGACGGCAAACCGCTGCAGTTGATGCGTTGGTCAGACCTTGGTGGATCCATTGAATTATGGCGAGATTTTTCCATCGATCAGGGTGATGACGAGGCCCATTACGGCGTCGTGTCGCGCCTGCGCGTGAATAAAACCGCAGCTGGCGCCTTAGCTCTTGATGTCACTTCGAGCGGTAGCTGGAGCGATAGTGCCGATGAAGATGCCGAAAATGGTGCTGGGCTTGCTGAACGCGTGCGGGCGGAGCGAGATAGCACCACCGGCATCGTCACTCTGCGCAGCACGACGCAGCACTACAGTGGCACGACTCCGACAGCGTTTAGCGCCGACACCTACGTCTCTAGTCGCTTGAGCCCTCGCAGCGATGGTGCCAAGGGCTATGATGTCGCATTTGTTGGCTACAGCAAATCCAGTAAACGCAGCAAATGCCAGAGTGGCTTTAGCGACAGCGCGGCCGACCTTTGGCAGCCCATTCAGGATAAACCACGGTTCTGCCTCGGGCGCGCGCCCGCTGGAGCAAAGCTTAAGAACTTCGACGAGTTCGCCGCCTTGGTGGCTAGTTTCGAGTCCGTAGGAATCATCAAACAAGCTGAGCTTGAGAGGATTTCCATGCCGACCGGCTTAAGCTGTGTGGAATAAGGTATACTTATGGTGCTGCGGTTTAGACTGGGACGTGGATCATAGGGTTAAAAAGGGGTGTCAGCTTGACCACTCGGCGTGATGGTGTTGGTTTTGTTCACATCATTGGCGTATTTTGCTGCGTTGGCCTGCTTATGCCTGGTTGCAAGACTGCGAGCAGCGGGCCGCTCAGTCAGGTCGCTAGCGCCGAGGATGCTGCGCAGATCGCCCGAGGTTATGACACCCTGGTCAATGCAAACTACGTCGGCTGCGGGGTTCCGCTTGAAGTTATGAAGCGCGCCGTCCAAGCGACGACGATCATTCCCCCAGCCATCGCCGGCACCTTTTTTCCGCTCGCGGCCGAAAAGGTCTTTAAGCCCAGCATCATTCCCGGACGAAATCAGGACAATGCCGGGATTGTCCCGTCTTTCAATGTGTTTGTCACATCGCGTGGGGTCAAAGCCGTCAACTTCAGTTGCTTGTCCTGCCACGGTGAGGCGATCGACGGCCGCTATATCATTGGCTTGGGCAATCGCTCGCGCGATTTTACCCAGGACGTCCGGGCTTTTACCAATCTGCTGCCGGCGATGGTCCAAACCGACAAGGAGCGCCAGGAGCTGGCGGTGTTTCAAAAGTCGATGAATGCCATTGCGCCTTATATGCAAACCAAGACGGTCGGAGTCAACCCGGCTATCAACCTGACCTATGCGCTGTTCGCCTTTCGTAGCCCGGACGATTTAAAGTGGCAAGATAGCCAGATCATGGATCCCCCGAATCGTGAGTTTCCACCGGTCCGCGTTCCTGCCTGGTGGTTGCTGCGCGATAAAAAGGTGATGTTTTACAGCGCCGAATTTTCCAAGCACCACAACCGTATCATGACCCTAGCCGCCGGTCTATGCATGGACGACGGGGAATCGATCAAAGCCTTGGATGCACCCTTTCGCGATGTCGAAGCCTATATCAGAGCCCTGCCCAGTCCTAAGTTCCCCCTGCCGACCAATCCCGATCTGGTGCATGCGGGTCAAGCGGTTTATGGCAGAGCCTGCGCCGGCTGTCACGGTGCGGCTAAACCTGATGGTACGATCGAGTATGTGAAGACCATCATCCCGATTAGCGACATCGGCACCGATCGCTGGTTGATGGTGCAGCAGACGGGTGCCGTGCATCAGCGCTTTCGTGCTTGGGGCGAAAAGGCCTTTTTGAAGATGTACCACGAAGGCATGAGCGTTGATCTGCATCAGGGCTATATTGCGCCACCGCTTGCGGGTGTTTGGGCGACGGCGCCGTATTTTCACAATGGTTCCGTCCCTAGTCTTGAGGCGGTGCTCAATTCCAAGATACGGCCGAAGTATTGGCGCAAGCTGGGGGTGGTCGAAGGCACCGACTACGACACCCAACACGCCGCAGTGAAATTCAGCCAAGAGTCGCATGGCCAAGCCCAAACGCTGCCTTTGCTAAAGCGCTACGTCTACGATACGACGCTTGATGGCTACGGTAACCAAGGCCATACCTATGGTGATCAGCTTTCCGACCAGGATCGCCAGGCGGTCATGGAATTCGTCAAGACCCTCTAACCCAATCTAAGGACAGTCTTCAGGAGTCACCGATTTAGTGACTCGTAGCCGGACAACGGAACGCACCGCCAAACTCTAACACGCCATGGTCGAACACCACGTGCTGGCGCAGCGTCTCATTGCCAAACATGTCCAGATCGTAGGCATCGACTGCAAAGCGGGCGTTATAGCTTTCGTGCACGCCGCCTCGCACCCACCCCTCTAAACTTGGGCTGGCGATCGGGACATAGGTCTTTGGATCCGTGCTGCCTTGGACCTTGATCCGGCGCTGCGGATTCCACAGAGTCATCTGCATCGTCCCAGCACAGGGGTCCATGACCCGCTGGACGGTTAGGTCTTTGATCCCAGGTAGGAATAGCCAGTTTAGGCCGGTGGTGGCAAAGGCCACCGTCCAAATCTCTGGATGCACCACATCGACCGGTGCTGGCCCTCCGGCTAAACTCAAGCGGCTTTTGCCGCCGTCCTGTAGGGCGTGGATCCACATCCAAGCCGTCGGAAAACTCGACCCGTAGTTTTTTTCCAGGTGCGCAACACCTTGGCCGCTGGCCGACGCACCCGCGGTTTGGACGGAGTAATCCGCTTTGCTGGCGATACTATAAATAAACCAATGACTCCATATGAACGGCAGATGCGCCGCGGCTCCTTCCGGCCCGACCCAAGGAAGCGCCGGGTTAATCGGTGCTGATGGGCCGAAGGTCGCGTGAAAGGCGACTCCACCGGGAAAGGTGAGGTCCGCGTGGTCCTGCGTCATGGCGCCAAGGCCAGCTGCCTCCCACTTAAAATCCGCCGCGGTGCCATCGCTCGGATCCTTGACGATGGGTCCACCCGCAACGGTCAGCGTCGTGGTTGCCGGAAAGGCTTCGTAGGTTGCCGTGGCGCCGGTCTTCTGGTCATGCGTCACAAGCGCCGCGTAGCCTTCGCGTGGGCTGTCTGCGAAGTCCGCGTCTTGACGCACGAAGGACCCGACCACCACGGCATAATCGCGCTGCTGCGTCTCGTCGATGACATGCG
The DNA here is from genome assembly GCA_026390445.1 of Pseudomonadota bacterium. GTDB lineage: Bacteria > Bdellovibrionota_B > Oligoflexia > Oligoflexales > CAIYRB01 > CAIYRB01. Next base: position 9,287 of record JAPLFX010000093.1, on the reverse strand, counting down.
TGTACCAGCCCTCAAACCATGGGCCCTTGGCTTTGAAGTGGGGGTCCATGGGCGACATCAGCTGGCTTTGATCACCCGTGCGGCAAGAGGCGAAGGCTAGCGCCAAGACGGTGCAAGGGATCATCAGCAACCATGTCCGGGACTTCATCGGCGGCAGGCAATGAGGTGACAAAATGGCGCTCCTGTTCGGGGGGATAGAGGCAAAAGGCTGCCGCGACTTTCTACTTACGGTATGCACTGTCGTGGTCGGGGTGAAGGGAGATAAATCGCATGAAGCGACCGTCCCTGATGACGCGTGCCCGAAAGCGTTGAGTCACCCTGATGGAGCACACCTGCTTGCCGCCGACTATTTGACCGGAAATGGGCTCCCAGTTGAGTCCTCGCTTGCCGCGTAAATCCTTAGTTGATGTTTTTAGTACATCATCCCAGTTCATTTTTTGAACCTTGTCGATGGTGTCCAGAACCGCGTCAAATTCGCCCTTGTCGGTGATGGCGAATAGTTCATCCCGAAACTCCGACCATGACGTGTCGACGGCGACGTGGTCGTGATGAGTGGATGTCTGGATCGGCGTCGCTGATGGGCCGGCACCTTTTTTCTGACCTTTGTTCAATGGCCGCCAGCCTTCGGCTTTTTGCGGGGGGTCGCCAGCTTTTCGGCCCGGAGATTCCCACTGGATGTCCCCTCTGGCGGGTGGTCTTTTTCCCAGACCGCGAACCTGGCGAGCTTATCTTCAGCATCAGGAGTAAAAAATATCGCTTGGTGGTCTGGCACGAAGCGACCGGGGGACAGCATGGCTCGGCCGTCCTCAAAAAAGGCAATTTCAAGGGTGCGGCCGGCGTATTCTTTGCCGATTGAAATCTGGCCATTTTTCCCAACCGTCACAATTTTCTTCTGTGCTTCGCCCATAACTAAACCTCCGCAACGCTACCTATGAACTAGTCTAGCAGACTTGGCATCATTAGAAAAAGCGACGTTTCCTAAATCGCTAAATTCCTATCGGCAAAATATGGGAAATTCTTTAGACATTCTGTATAACCACTCAATATGTCTATCAAATATCCGGCTAAGAGCGCTCCGGCTTAGAATCTGTACGAAAAGGGGGCTTTGTCAAAGGCGCAGGTCTATAGGTCGCGCATTAAACCGGGAAACACCGCACCATGGAGCCTATCATTTGCCTCCACCTTAACCACGACGTCATCAACTTCAACCATAAGCTTTATGTCTCGATCCGAATCAAACGGCCTACAACGCCGGCTGAGCCTTGCTTGCCGCACGGATCAGATAGGCGCCAAACCAGGCCCCAGCTTCCGGCGCCGGGGTCATCGCATCGCTACCGGCGCAGGTCGCGTCAAAGCGCGTCGCGGCACCGTCGCTGGTGCCATCGGATTCACCTGGTGGCTTGATCCACAGGTAGGCATCGATGGTGGCGATATCGGCACGCGGCGCCACGATGGGGCGGACACCGAGGCCAGACGCTGCGATATTGCACCAGCTGCCCCAGGATTGACGGCTATCGATGACGCCGTTGCGGCTGGTGTCGATGACGAAGTGTACCTGGTTGACGCCGGCTTTTTGCAGGTCTTGGGCGAGTAGCTGGACGTAGGTCAGCTCATCGCGCGCCGGATTTGAGGAGTCGTACCATGTCGGCGTTGCGCCTTCGGGCACCGACAGCGGACTGTAATTGGCGACATTGGTGGCAAAGCCGCGAATCACGCTCCTTCCGTCAGTCATCTGTAAAACCTTTTTGACCTCGGCCGCAAAACCGCTGCGGTTGCTCGGCCAGCCGAGCCAGCCGCTATGAGCTGCATCGAGATACATGCTGACGTTAGGCAGGGCCGCAAGGGTTTGGATGGCATAGCTGACACCGCGCTCGTAGGCGCCCTGGGCGTCGTGGCATTTGGTGACGCCGATATTGGTGACGATATTGCCGAGGGAGTCTGGTTCGAGGATGATGGCGATCGTTAGGTCGGAGTGCTGCGCTAAGACTCCCTGGATGGAATCGATATAGCTTCGATAGAGGAATTCACCGTTGTTGCTTAGCTGTAGCTCGCCGTTGGAGGCTTTGGCGGCACAGTCCCGGTCGGGTAGGTTGTAGACGACGAGGGTGACGGCGATCTTGCCGCCGTTGCCGGCAGCCTGGTGGGCGGCGTCCAGATAGGTCTGCAGCGGCGTGATTTTAGCCGTGCTGTCGATCCAGAATGCGGTGCTTACCTGCTGGAGCTTGCCGAGGGCTGCCGCATTCGGGGCATTGGCGGCGGTTTGCGCGACGTTTTTGGCATAATCCGGGTTGACGAATAGCCGTGTTGTGGCAAACGGATTGTCGACGCTTGGCAGCCCGCCTGGTGTGGTGACGTTGTCTGGGCTCGGCGTGGCTGGCGGTTTCAGGGTGGTCGGCATAGCTGGTGAGCTACCTGGTGCGGCGCCTGCTGGCGACGTCGCCCCAGCCTGGGGGTCGCTACCCGAGGGGCGTGGCCCAGCCACACTCGCAAGCGGCGGCGTCACGTCGCCTGACTTGCTAACCGGGCCGCCTGTGCCGCGTTCGTTGCGTGCGGTCGGCTTGCCGTGGGGCGCAAGCAACTGGCAGCCGCTAATGGTGTGTAGAACGAACAGGATCTGGCCCAATGCGGCGGTAAACCCGGATATATGCGGCAGCATCCTGCGGACTCCCAGCGCGGCGACGAAGATGTTCACCAGCAGACTAACACGAGCGCAAGAAGTTACTCAACATGGCATGGCCGTGCTGCGTCAGCACGCTCTCAGGATGAAACTGCACGCCCTCAATGGCTAAGGTTTGATGCCTGAGCCCCATGATCATGCCACCCTCGAGTTCTGCCGTGACCTGTAAGCAAGCGGGGAGCGACTCTCGTTCCACCACCAAGGAATGGTAGCGCGTCGCTGTGAGGGGGCTCGGCAGATCCTTAAAGACTCCGGCGCCCTGGTGCAGGATCTTTCCGACCTTACCGTGCACCGGCAGCGCAGCGCGTACGACCTTGCCACCAAAGGCTTGCCCGATCGATTGATGGCCGAGGCAAACTCCGAGGAGCGGCACCTTCGCCTGGGCGGCTGCGGTGATTAACTCTAAGCATACGCCAGCATCATCCGGAGTCGCAGGTCCGGGTGATAGCACAAAGGCCGTGGGCTTCTCGGCGATCAGCTGCGCCACCGTCCGCTCATCATTGCGGTAGGTCGTTACCGTCACGCCAAGTTCTTGGAGGTATTGGACCAGGTTGTAGGTAAACGAGTCGTAGTTGTCGATCATCACGACGCGCGTTGCGGTAAAGGTAGCAGCCTGTGGCACCGACTTAACTGCGTCTACTGTGTTAACAGCGTTCATAGTGTCACCTTTTGTTCGGCGCCCATGGCATCGATGATGGTCTGTAGCCTTACTCCGTGCCCTTCGGTGAGGCAGAGTTCCGCGCCATACTGCGTCTGTTCTTCGAGGACTGCGGCGAGGATTTGCCGCGTCGTCAGAGGATTGGCCAGGACGACGCGAAACACCGTCAACATCTGACCGCCGTGCGCCGCGCTTTCCAGCCGCGTCCTTGACACAAAGGTCTTACCCGCGGTGCGCTGCTCCTTTTGGATCGACTCCGTCAGGTCGCTGAGGATCTCATTGGCCTCGGCGCGTTGCTCTTTGCTGCCGTGTTGAAAGATCGTCTGGGCGATTTCAGGCACATAGCGATAGGTCAAAATATTGAGCTGTGGCTCCGTCACGACTTCAAAGTCCGGTAGGGACCGGATCATCTTGCTAAACTGACCGGCTTTGCCGATGCCGAGGTCGATCAGCAGCTCATAGCCGCGCTTACCGATGATATGCAGGGCTGAATGCACCAACATCGCCATGCCATTGCGCGTACCTTCAAGCGTGTGCTTGCCGATATCGCGGGAGCCCTTGCGGATGATGTAGTTGGCATGGTGCTCGACGGCGCCGAGTGCGGCCGGGTCTTTAAACACGACGATACCAGCACCGACCGGCACATAGAGCTGCTTGTGGGCGTCAAAGGTCACCGAGTCGGCGCGTTCGATGCCCTTGAGCAAGTGTCGGTAGCGCTCGGAGAACAGAGTTGGCCCACCCCAAGCGGCATCGACATGGTAGTGGATGCCATGCTCGCTGGCGATGTCGGCCAATTCGTCCAAGGGATCGACGCTGCCGGTTTCGGTGGCGCCGGCGATGCCGACGATGGCGAGGATGCCGACCCGCTTGGCGCGCAGCGCCGCAATCTGCAGGCGCAGCGCAGCCGTATCGATGCGGTGCTCTGCGGTGATGGGGACGGCGTGCACCTGCTTTAAACCAAGTCCGAGCAGATCGGCGGTCTTGCGTAAGGAATAGTGGCCGCGTTTGGACACCAGTACGGCGATGTTGTCATAACCATAGTGGCGTAAGGCCGCAGGCAGCCCCTCCTCCTGGGCGCCGGTAAAATCGCCGCGCGGCGCGAGCATCCTGTTGCGCGCGGCCCAAAGGGCGGTGACGTTGGCGATGGTGCCACCGGAACAAAAGACGCCGAGGGACTGGCCGAAGTTCTGCGTCCACTGCGCATAAAACTCGTCGGTGTTGTCATAGACCAGGCGGTGGATGATGCCGACGACCTGGCGTTCTAGCGGCGTGAACGCCTTTGAGGTCTCAATCTTCACGACGTTTTGGTTTAACGTCATCATGATCTTGGCCAAGGGAAACATGAAATAAGGCAGTGCCGAGGTCATATGCCCGATAAAGCTCGGGGAGGCCGTGCGCACCGATTGGGCCACGACTTTATGCAGGAGAAAGTCGACCTGCTCGGAGACGAACACCGGGTCTTCTGGTAAGCGCGTCCGCAAAAAGTCCTGCTCGAGATTGGCTGGGGCGATATCACCGGCGGTGACGCGGTCGGTGAGGAAGCCGTGGAGGTTCTCCGAAATCTCGCGGTCGAGGCGATTAAGCGTCGACTGCTCGCTCTCTGGTGCGGTGAACACCTTGCGCATCGTTTCCAGGTTGGCCTCGGCGCGCTTGGTCGTCCCCGTGGGCTGGGCGGACGTGGCTACAGGCACGATAGTGTCAGCCGCAGGACTTGTCGGTTGGCGGTCGCTCATGCCTGGCCCTCGCTTAGTTCGTCAAGCAATGCCGACACCGCGGTATCGCCCGGGACAAAGCTGAAGGCAAGCTCCCAGCCGGCATTGGTCGACGTGCGCCGGACGAGTCGAGCGCTGAGGACCGGTGAGGGGAGGTGACTGTCATCCGGATCGAGCTGCAGCGTATACTGGTCGCCGTCTTGTAGTAAGGTCTCGGCTTGAGTGCCGGTCTTGTGTAGTTGGGCGCAAAGACCACCACTGGAAAGATTGAGGCCGCGCAGGGTCAGCAGCAGTCGCCAGGGATCAAACGCCACCATCAAGCGCACGCGTCCTTGATAGGAAAGTCGAGGCGATCTGGGCATTGCCGTTCCACTGGTGTGGACGCGTTGGTTGCTGAGCATGAAGGTCCTCCGGGCGCCCAGACTAAGGGATGACGCCCGGTAAAGGCAAGCCGCCTGGTGGCCACCGCTGCGGCTAAGGTCTAGGCTACCGGCCGTCCGCCGGCTTCGAAGCTTGCTATAGCCCTTGCCGCCGCCTCGGCCTCGGCCTTCGCTGCGCTGCTGCTGCCTCCACCATTTAATAATAATTCGGATACCTTATCGCCGACGACGCGGCGATAGAGGAATTCAAAATGACTGATCTGGTTCATCGCCACCGAGGTGATCCGAGGGGTAGCAGGCGTTGGGCGAAACATCCCCTTTTTACCGCGGGCGACAAAATCTCTGGTCGAGTGCAGGCAATGGATGTTGAGGTTTGCTGGCACCTCGGACTGGTGCAGGGCTCGGAGAAAGGGCGATCCTGGACGCATCTGACCAACATCGCGCCACAGCAAGCCAAGCGGCGACACCAGTGCGATATACGTCAGGGTCGACCCGGCATAGGGTGTTCCCATGGTAATGATGGTGTCGCAGACCTCGCTGCCGCCGAGCTTGAGTAGCCACCAAAGTCCGACCAGTCCGCCTTTGGAGTGGGCGACGATCTGGATTTTTTTGTAACCGTGGCGTTCGATCTGTCGCTTGATCTTGTAGTCGATAAAATTTGCCGTCTCGACGATGTCGCGGGTGAAGAAGGTTCCGAGTAACCCGCCAAGATTAAAGCTGAGTACCTGATGTCCGCGCGCCGTCAGCATCTTTTCCAGCACCGTCACCGAGCGGCGTGACGAGAAAAAGCCATAGAGTAGCAACACCGGGGTTCTGTTTGGATCAAAGGTCTGCCGCTTGAGAATCTCGTTGTTGATATGGACTTCGTAATTAATCTCGCGGTAGACCGCCTTGAGCAGCTGCCACATGCCCGTACCTTTTTTACGGCTGGCAAACTCGAACGCGAGTAGCGGCAGGATGACGCAGCCACCGATCACCTCGACCGTATGCAGGGTCGAGTTGAACAAGCTGTCGGACTCGTCGACCAGCTTGGCAAACAAGTAGGCTTCGGGTAAGGCGCCAAGAAAGGTGGCGATGATGACGCTACGGCGGCGAAAGTCCAGCACGCCAAAGAGCAAGCTCATCACGTCAAAGGGAAAAAACGGGACTAAGCGCGCTGCGAAGGCCAGCTTGTAGTCCTGCGACTGGATAAAGCGCAGAGTCGCCGGGAGGTTTGAGCGTAGCCATGGCTTCGTGTAGCGTTTGCCGAACAGCCGCGAGATATAGAAGACGGCCAGACAAGAAAGGACGCTTCCTGCCGCAGTCAGAAGCGGTCCCCAGATCGGCCCAAAAGCCTTGCCGCCAAGGATCGCCACAAACAGCAGTGGCGTGAAGATAAACGGACGAATCGACGACAAGGCAAAGAACGTCAGGACTTTAGTCACCGGTTGCGTGGCTAAACACGACTGCAGCGTATCGCTGCACTGATGGCGCCAAAAAAATACCGCCATCAGGGCGCACATACCCATAATCGCCAGCTGGACCAGCATGACGCCGCGGATTTGTTTATTGTGAAAGTTGAATTTCAAGGGCGGGGTTCATCGCAAAGGGGAGTAAGCCCATCATATCACGGACCATGGGGTCAGTCACCGTCGCCAACCTGCTGATAACAGGAGCCGGGGGTCAGTCACCGTCGCCAACCTGCTGGTAAAAGGCGGGCCGGAGCATGGGGAGGGTGGGCAGCCACCGCCGCGATCCATAGCAGCCTAGACCCAATGGTCTTAATAGGTAGAGTGCGATTTTGCCATGCCCCACATGGTCCAATGCTAAAGAACGAGGGGCATTCGCTTCGACCACCTGCCCCGCCGTAATTTCAGACTTATTCAACTTTAGTTTTGAATTTTCTTTACCATTTTTGGCCCCCTAAACAACGTCATATTTTCAATTGTTACGCATAGTTGAGACGATGCTTAAAGAAAGTTCTAAAGTCACCACGAATTCCAGCCGACTTACGGAGGACTGTGACCTTGAGTGTGAACCCCACTTCGTCGGAGCAGGTCCAACGTGTTTACGTCAGTGCACACAACGGCCTTAAAATCCCCCCCAAGCCTCCTCCAGGCTCGGACCTGGGCTTTAGTGACTTGTGCAGGCAAGTCAGTGCATGCACTTTCTTTAATTCTACTACTAGCCGCTATGTCCCAGAGCTTTTGCTCTGGTGACGCGAGAGCTGCTGACACCTACGATTTTGGCTACAGCGGCAGGTTAGTTCATTCCACAGGCAAGCCCGTCGATGGACCGGTCGCGCTAAGGGCGACTTTCTTTCATGAAAGCAATGGCCAAACGCCCGTATTGACGGTCACCGATGGACTGGAAAGCGTACAACTACAGCAGGGGATCTTTCAATTCCGTTTAGCTCTGACGGCATCTGACTACGACAAAGTGTTTAACGACGTGTCGCAGCCAGTTTGGCTGCAAATTACGGATTTAACTCACAACCCATCAGCTCCTTATCCTTTGCAACGACTGATGATGACCCCCTACGCTGCGCGAGTACCCGTTGACGGACTAACCATCAGCTTTAACGGCGATGGCAAGCTGGCAGTGGGCCCGTCCGGAGCACCAGGAGCCAATCAATTCGTCACCAAAGACGGTAGTGGTCGCTTTGTGTGGGCATCGCCGACGACTAGTGCCTCGGCTTTGCAGGGTCAAAACATCAGCGCGACGGCCCCCGCGGCCGGTCAAGTGCTGAAGTACGATGGCAGCCAGTGGCTCCCGGCAACGATGTCCGCTGGTACTGGCACGTTGACGTCTATCTCAGCCTCAGCGCCTTTAGCAGTAAGCGGGTCGTCCACGGCGCCGTCGCTGCAAATGACTGCGGCAAGCAGCGTCAGCAACGGCTATGTCAGCTCTGCGGATTGGCTGAGTTTTAACGCCAAGCAAGCAGCACTTGGCTTTACTCCGGTCAACAAAGCTGGCGACACAATGAGTGGCGGCCTCAACATGGGTGCCAACCCCTTGACCAATCTTGCAGCACCGGCGTCGGCCAGCGACGCGGCGACCAAAGCCTATGTCGATGCCAACGCACTGCGCCCTGATGGCACGATCCCGCTGTCGGCTAACTGGGCCGTCGGAGGTAAAGACGTCACGGGTCTAGGCAACGTGGGCATGAGCGCCAGTAAGACGTTAACCCTCGGGGTGTTTACCAACGCCACTGAGGCCACGATGACCGGCGCATTAGATGCGTCAGGGACGACCTCTGTGGACAAAGGAAAAACCTGGTTCAACAACACAACCAACGTGGTCAAGTACTGGGATGGTAGTACCGCCCAAACTCTAGGTGTCAGCGGAGTAGGTCTGACCAGCCTGGGTGGTCAGACGGGTGTCACGCAGACTTTCGCCGTCACCCAGACCGGTAACTTACCGGTGATCACCTCCGGCTCTAATGTGCATACACTCAGTATTCCCTTGGCTGCAGCGGGTGGGAGTGTCACTGCAGGTTTGATCTCGAACGCCGACTACGTCGCCTTTGGCGCTAAACAAGCTGCTGGCTCCTATCTGACAGCACTGACTGGCGACTTGAGTGCGGCGGGTCCTGGCTCATCCGTCGCGACACTTGCAGCTACTGGCGTGGCTGCCGGCACTTACGTCAAGGTGACGGTGGATGCAAAGGGCCGGGTCACTGCTGCGACGACCTTAACGGCTGCGGATATTCCAAATCTTTCGGCAGCACAGATCACCAGCGGAACTTTAGCAACAGCGGTTGGTGGGACCGGAGTGAATTCCACGGCCACGTTCCCGACGTCAGGGGTCGTCGTCACGGAAGGTGGCACCGAGACTTTGACCAATAAGACGCTGACCACCCCCGTGATTGCTTCGATTAG
>JAPLFX010000104.1 GCA_026390445.1 Pseudomonadota bacterium | reverse complement strand
GACCTTTGCGACGGTCAACGCATCGAGTAGTCTACAGGTCAAAATCGTTGGCGGACAGGTTCTTGAAAGCCATGCTGCGGCGCTGCAGATTTCTAACAAGCCGCTGTATTTGGAGGTCCGCTACGTGAGTAACGCGGCGGCTGCCGGTGTCGCCACTGTGGCTCGTCCGGGAGCTGACCAAACTTTTTAACTCATGAAATAATTGGTGGATTGGTGCAAGCGCTGAACTAAAACGAGAACGTCTGGTGGGAAAGATTAGATCATGGCCGGTTACCATTTTTGAGCGCGGCCTTAGGAAAGCGGACTGGGCTGGATTCTGGTAGATCATGGGAACGGTACCAGGGCGCTATAGAGATCAGCGAGTTACAACCAGTGACTGACCCCCAATGATCTGGTAAGACTAGGCTTTGCCTTGCCGTCATGAAGGGTTGATATGCGTTCGCTTCGCCAGAGTCTTGGTCGCCTCGTCTTGTTATTTTCAGTTGTAAGTAGCGCCCGCGGGATCGCTGCGGATGATGGTCTAGCGCAGATCAAAAAGGCGGGAAAGCTGCTGGTTGCGGTCGATACCACCTATCCGCCTATGGAAATGGAGGGGGACAATGGCAAGCCTGCGGGATTCGATATCGACTTGGCTAAAGAATTGGCGAAGCGCCTTGGGGTTAGCGTCGAGTTTGTCGTCATGCCTTGGGACGGTATCATTGCCGGCCTCGCCGCGAAGCGTTACGACATCATCTGCTCGGCGATGAACATCACGCCGGAACGTGCGAAACAGGTGGAGTTTGTGCCGTACCTGAAGATGTCCCAGGTCTATGTCGCCAAAAAGGCCGGCGCGGCCGTGGTCAAAGAACAAGATCTGGTTGGCAAAGTCATCGGCGTCCAAGCCGATACCACGTCCTCGGAGTACGTCGAAAAGGTTAAGAAGAGCGGCGTCGCGATCAAAGAGATCAAGGCATTTAAGGGCGCCACCGACGTGTTTGCCGCGCTGCGCGCCGGCCAGGCCGACGCGCTGGTCGTCGATGAGCCGGTGGCGCGGCACTACGTCAAACGCGACCCGGCCTTCTTTCGCATCACCGGTCGCGCTCTGGCACCGGAGCCGATCGGTATAGCCACGCGGAAAGATGAGCATAAGCTGCAAAAGGAGCTACTTCACCAAATTGAGATGATGCGCATCGACGGTACGCTGACCAAGCTGCAGCTTGCGTACTTTGGCGCCGAGCTAGGCACATGATCGACGAGGCGGCGGATATCCCGGCTGGATTTTGGCAATTTAGTTTTGACACCGTGCTGCCGTCGTTGCTGGCTGGGTTGCAGATGACGCTGCTGCTGCTGGTTGCTTCGGCGATCTGCGGCATGCTGCTCGGTCTAGCGCTCGCCCTGTGTCGCCTGTCGCCGTACCGGTGGCTGCGCTGGCCTGCTTCAATCTATATCGGAATGTTTCGCGGTACGCCGCTGCTGCTACAGATTTTGTTTATTTATTTTGCCTTGCCACCGCTGCTGGATATTCGTCTCGACGCGATGCCCGCAGGTATTCTGGCTCTGTCGCTGAACGCGGGAGCCTACCTGGCCGAAATCTTTCGCGCGGGAGTCGAGTCGATCGGCAAAGGGCAGATGGAGGCTGCACGGGCGCTCGGTATGAGTTATGCTTTAGCCATGCGTTTGGTGATTTTGCCGCAGTCGATCAAGAGATTGATTCCGCCCGTGGTGAATGAGCTAGCTGCACTGGCTAAGGACACCTCCTTAGTCTCGGTCATCGCCCTGAGTGAAACGCTTTACGTCGCGCAGCGACTGGGAGCCAAGTACTTTCGTCCGTGGGAAGTGTATGTTTGGGCTGCAGCCTTTTACCTGATCATCGTGTTGATTCTGTCAGGTCTGGCCCGTCGCCTTGAACGACGCTTGCAATCGCGGGAATAAGCGAGCCAAAGAGGGACAGTCGACGATGATTCTAGGCGCTTTGTCAAAGGACTTAAAATACTTTGGCGAACTCGATAGTAAGCTCGTCGAAGCGGCGAGCAATATCAAAGTCCTGAGTGCTCTGGGCTGGCCTGCCCGCGTCTATGCCGAGTTTATGGCAACCTGGAAGCGTAAGCAGCCCCGGCTGCCGCATGTCGAGTATCCGGCCTACGACCTGACCGACCGACGCGTCGCCCTGCAAAAGATCATCGATGCCTCGGACAAGGATCATCCCGTCGGTCGTTATATCATCCAGACCGCCGCGAGCTATATCGTCGCTGCACGCATGCTCGAAAGCGTCGGTAAGCCGGATTTCCGCGTCCTTTCTGAGATCCTCTACGGCAGTCCCACCGATAAACTTGGATCCTTTTCCAACCTGGCGCTGGCGGACCAGTTTATAAAGATCACCACCGATCTTGGCGCCAGCGCTGAGCATGAGGACCCGGTCGAGCGCTTTTCGCCCGAGGCCGTGGCGGCTGAGCTCAAGATCCGCTCGCAGGGCTTTTTCGCACCAGCCAGCATCGACGTGGTCGTCGATCAGAACCTCGCCGCCAAGGCCGCCGCCGGTGCCGAACGCGTGCGCATCCGCGGCATGACCAGCTTTACTCGGGCTGAGATTGAGCAGCTGCTCGAGCACGAGGTCTACGTGCATTCGGCGACCATGCGCAACGGCAGGGCCCAGCCTTTTCTCAAAAGCCTTGGTTTAGGCTCTCCACGCACGACGGGCACGCAGGAGGGGCTGGCCACCTTTGCCGAGTTGATCACGGCGACGATGGACCTGCCGCGGCTCAGGCGCATCGCGCTGCGCATCAAGGCGATCCACCTGGCGCTTGAAGGTGGCGACTTCGTCGAGCTGTTTCGCTTCTTTCTGGAATCTGGACAGTCGGAGAAGGAGAGCTTTCAGTCGACGGCCCGTATCTTTCGCGGCGGTGATGTGCGCGGCCGCTTCGTCTTTACCAAAGACGTGGTCTATCTGAAGGGCCTGCTGTCGGTGCACACCTTTTTGCGCAAAGCGATCGAACAGCGCAAGATCAACTTTCCGCAGTTGCTGTTTCTCGGTCGGGTTACGCTAGGCGACATCATCGCCTTGGAGCAGTTTGTCACCACAGGCTTTATCGCCGTGCCGCAGCTCCTACCGCGCTGGGTGGCCAATCGCCAGGGTTTGGCTGCTTACCTGAGCTATTCGGCGTTCACCCACCACCTGAATGTCGCCGAGATTCACCTGGCTGATTTTATCGATGCGCCCTTAACCGAGGATTTGGAAAGCCTCGATTTGGGGGTTTTTGGTTAGAAAGATCGATGTGTTATCGGCGTGGATGGGCTTCGTTGCATAAGTCCTGCTCTCTTGCCTTCCCGGCCTCGCAGTTTTTGGGCAGCGACTTTATTCCGCGCAGCTGGGAGGACGAGAAGGCAGGAGAGCGGGATTTATGCAACAAAGCCATGTGGATGGAGTCGTTTAAAAATTTTAGCTGCAATGTTTTGCTGCATGGTCCAGGATTCGCCCGCGCGTTATATTGTAGGGTCACATAGGTTGTGAACGATCGTTGATTGAATTGCATGAGGTGAGCGATGGATAAGCCAGTCGTGGTGAATAGAAGGAGTTTTTTTCGTGGCGTCGCAGTTGGCGTGCCGCTGTGCTCAGTGGTCCTCGCATCGACCGGTGCCTTAGCGCAAACTGCCGCTACTGATACGCCCAAAGCTCCCGCTGCCGCGGCGCCAGCATTGAAGCTGGTGCCAGAAACCGATGCAACGGCCAAAGCGCTAGGTTATAGCCCCGACGCGACGACCGCCAAGCGCGTCAAGCGTGGCGCTGTCGAAGCCAAGGATCAGTTTTGTAGCAGCTGCCAGATGTACACGAAGACTGGAACCATCGGCTCTGACGAGGTCGGCAAATGCTTGATGCTGCCAAGTGGTGCGGTCAAAGCCAAGGGCTGGTGCAACTCCTGGGTCAAGCATGTCTGATCGGAAGTTTTGATCCTGGTGGTTGTTGATGAGATACGGCGGCACGGTGCGGTTCACTGGCTTTGAAGCCGGTGCTCCGCGCTCACCTGGCGGCTTTAGCCAGGACTAGAGCGGCGGCTTGATTGCCACTTTGAACAGCCCCGTTCATAAAACCGGACCAATCATTGCTGCAATGCTCTCCAGCCAATAGCAAACGTCCGTCTAGCTCCGGCTCGGGTGGAGCACCGTAGATGCTAGTGTAATGGCCAGGCTTGCAGCAGGTGTATGAGCCTTTGGCCAGCGTCGCATTGGGCCAAGACTGCAGCAGCGTATGGCCGTCGAAAGCTGCATGAGCGCCGGGCACGACGCTATCGATCGCCTTTAGTAGCGAGGCCCGCGCCCAGGGAGTCACGCGGCGGCCCGCGTCGCCGCCGAGAAAGGCGGTCAAAATACCGCTCTTGCCGCTTTGGCCCCGGCTGGTGTCCCAGATTTCTTGGGCTACAGTATCGCTGTAGCAGGCAAAGCCGCCCTGCTCCTTCTGGCTATTCCAGATGCGGCTGTTAAAGCCCAGCATGTATTTTGAATTGGTGCCGAAGCCCCACTCCTTGATCGCCCGGCGTTTGACCGGTGACAGCTCGACGCCACTTAGATCAACCTGACGCAGCATGGATACCGGCAAGGCCAAGATCACTTGGTCGGCGCTGACCTCGACGGTGGACATACTCCCCTTGGTGAAGGTCAGCGTAAACTTGCCGCCGTGATCGACGATCGCCAGAAGACGATGTTCAAAGCAGATCTCGGTGCTCGGCTGGATGAGCTTGGCGAGGGTGTTGGGTAGCGATTGGCTGCCCCCGGCGATACGCTTTGACTCGTCGCTGGATCCGAGCATATGAAAGCCGGTCGAGGTGTCCGCCCCAATAAACATAAGAAGGTTTATGGCGGATTGCTCGGCAGCTTCTAGGCCGTATTCACAGATATAGGCCTTGGTGATGAGCTTTTTGAGCCAGGCATCAGCTCCGCTACGGTGGATATACTCGGCAAGACTGGTGCGGTCGAGGCGTTGCACGAGCGGATCTTTGGCCAGATCCGAACTGTAGGTGGGTACCGTGAGCGTACCGCCAGGCGAGAGCGCGGCGATATCTTTGGCGAGGATTTGGGCGAGGGGGGTAAAAGCCGCAATGACCTCCTCCTCACTGCGCATGTGTCCACCGATGAAGTACCAATCCCGGGTCACCGCCCCCGGTACGTTTTTGACCTCTTGGATGGCTAACCCTAGTTCGGTACACAGGGCGATCAAATCGGTGTGTTGGGTATCCACCATCTCACCGCCGCGTTCGCAAAACATGCCGTCGGCATTGAAATTGGGTTCGGTGAACATGCGCCCACCGACGCGGCGTGAGCCTTCATAGACCGAGGTTTTAACACCGGCCTGATGCAGTCTGTAAGCCGTGGTCAGACCAGCAGTGCCAGCGCCGACAATCACCACGCGGCCGCGGTCGCTGACCTGTTGGTCCGCGCGCGTGGCTGATGCGGCGGTGAATTTGGCTGCGGCAGCGAGGGCGCCGGTCGACAAGGCAACGATCCCGGAGCCGGTGACCCAGGTAAAATGGCGCCGACTCATCTCGGTGAGGACCTGCGAGGCAGGCTGGCCGCTGTGACGCATCGCTTGGGTGACGGCGACATCGTCTCGGGTCAGGCGTCCTCGTTCTAGGTCGACGGCGACCTGTAGCAGGCGTGATAGGCGTCGTAACAATGGCGAACGAGCCAAGCAGGACCTCGCAAACAACGGTGACTTGGGGGTATCACGGCGGCATCATATACTTGCGCGGTGATGTCGGCAAGACGCTGACCGGCGGTCGCTCAGCTCAGCTAGCCCAATCAGCTCAATCAGCTCAATCAGATCATGCCAGCAGTCTTCATTGCCTGGTGGCTGGTACGGCGCTGCTTGATGATGGACACAGCGAAGGGTCTCGCGGCATAGTCGATAGGTCGTCGCCTGATCACCATGCCGCTTCTGGGAGACTCCTTGCCGGTGCCAACTCAGATCGCAGATCCTGTCATGGCGCGTACCGCCGAGACGCCTGACAAGAGGCAGCAGGTCGGCTTTATCGCTCTGTTGATCGGCACGCTGGGCATCGCTTTCGCGCCGATCTTCGCCAAGCTGGCGGTGAACCTCGATCACCAAGCCGGCGCGAGCGGCGATCTCATCCTGGCGCCGGTCGCGGTGGCGTTTTGGCGCATGGCGATCGCCACACCGATTTTTCTCTTGGCGATGGCGCGCGAGCACCGCATTCAGGCCGCGCCGCGCCCGCCGTCCTTTGACTGGCGCTTGTTTTTTCCCGGACTGTTCTTCGCGCTCGATCTCGGCTTCTGGCACTGGTCGTTTGAATTCACCTCCGTCGCCAACTCCACGCTTGAGGTCAACTTCGCCGTCATTCTGGTGGCTCTGGTTGGTTGGCTTTGGTTTAAGGATCGATTCAATTGGCGCTTTCCAGTTGGCGCCGGCTTGGCCTTGAGCGGCATGATTCTGCTGGTAGGATTTAGCTTTTCCGGCACCAGTCAGACGTGGATTGGCGATCTGATGGGTCTAGGCTGCGCCTTTGCCTACTCAGGTTATCAGCTGACTTCAAAGGCGATGTTGCAGCACCACCGGGTCAATGTGGTGATGGCCTATGGGACTGGAGTCGCAGCGGTATTTTTGTTGTTGGGCGCGATGGTATCACCAGGACGCCTGATGCCAGCGACCGCCTACGGCTGGCTGTGCGTGATCGCCTTAGCTCTGATCTCGCAGGTGCTGGGACAGGGACTGATTGCGTTTGGCATGCGTAGGTTGCCGGTCGGTCTGGTGTCCGTGGTGTTGGTCTTACAGCCGGTCTTTGCGGCGATACTTGGCTGGATGATCCTCGGTCAGAGCCTGTCGATGACGCAAGTTTGCGCCGGCGCTCTAGTCGTGGCTGGAATTTATTTGGCACGGCGCGGCTCTGTACCTACAGCATCACATTGATTAGAAGATTCCTTGCAGCCCTATACTAAGCACAGCAATGTCCCTGTTTATCGCGTCGACCTGCAATATATCGGCGAGGCCTTTCATGGTTGGCAGAGCCAACCCAGCGGCAAAGGCGTGCAAAATCACCTGGAGAGGGCCTTCGCCAGCCTGCTCAAACACCCCGTTCAAGTCATTGGCGCTTCGCGCACCGACACCGGCGTGCATGCGCAACATCAGGTTGCGATTATCCGCACACCGGTGACGTTTGCGTTGGAGAGCTGGCTGCGGCATCTGCATGGGCTACTGCCAACCAGCATCGGGATCAACAGGATCACTGAGGTGCCGAAGGACTTTCACCCGGCCTATAGTTCGACGGGCAAAGCCTATTGTTACCGCCTATGGCTAGGTTCAACGCGCAGTCCCCAGGTCGCTCCTTATGCTTGGCAGGTTTATCCGCCGATGGACATTGCTTTGTTGCGGCAAGAAGCTGCCGCATTTGTTGGTACCCACGATTTCACCTCGTTTTGCGCCGGTGATTCCTCGAGCAAAACCAAACAGCGCACCATCGTGGAGCTGCAGATCGAACAGCGCGGCCCATTGGTGGAAATCTGGATGATTGGCCCGGGCTTTCTTAAACAAATGCTTCGCATCATGGTTGGGACGCTAGTCGATGTCGCCACCTTTCGTAAGGCTCCTGGCACCGTCGCGACGCTGCTTGGCGAGCGCGACCGCCGCTTGGCTAGTCGTACCGCGCCGGCCCAGGGGCTCAGCTTGGTGGAGGTTTTTTATGCGAACCTACCGGACCTTGCTGAGTTGCGCCGGCGTCAGTAGCCTGCTGCACAGACACTGACCTGATGTTGCGACTCATTGATGTGCAAATTGGTCGTCATCCACCTGAGCGCAGCTAAAATCCAAACAAAATGGTACGAGATTTTAACGATGGGGCCGCCCTCCACAAAGCGGTACTTACAGGGATCATCGCCAGACTTTGCTGATGTGACAAAATAAATATTTACTGTCAGCTATTGTCTAAGTACCCCATTCTGCCGAAGCGTCTCGTGAGTGAGGTGTTTAGGCCCGCCTTGGGCATCGGTCCATCCTCTAGGAGCTATCCATGTCGGCAACACCAAAATTAGACCACGAAGAATTTACCGTCGAAAAGGACCGCTTCAAGGTGGTCCGCGAGGGGCGTCGCGAGCCGGACATGCCCTGCACTTTGGAGATGAAAGGGGTTAAATACCACGTCATCGACTACTCGACCTTTGGTCTTTCCATTGCTATTGACCAATCACTGGACTTTGAGTTTGCCGATCGCGCGACCTTCTCGCTGGGCGCAGTCGATGTGACCGAATTGTCAGTGCGCGTTACGTACAAGCAAAAGCGCGATGGCGACCGCCTCAAGTGCGGCATCGAGATCGTCGAGGGCGAGATCGATATGGATATGCTTGATTCTTACCGGACGGCCCTCGACGTCATCGAGTTGGCGCGCAGTAGTTTTATTGGCGACGCCTCTATCCCAGTTGAGTTTCAGCTGAAGACATTGGCGCTAAAAAGCAAATTCTACGCAGTATCCAAGGTCGTAAACGATGCCGGGCGAACCATCTTGGCGCATAGTAGTGCGACGAAAAACCGTCATATGGAGCAAACCTTTGCCGAATTCTTTTCGCCCTTCTTGCGCGATACATTTACGGCCCTGGTCGATGATCTACAAAGCAGTATTAAGCCCCTCTCAAGGCCACTCCAACTGAAGGCGCAGGAATTTTTTCGCAAAGAAGTCGGCGAGTTTATCTTCTCCGCACCGTTTGTCGATCGCATTCACAAAAAGCCCTATGGCTATGCCGGGGATTTTGAAATGATGAATCATATTTATAATAACGATCTCCTAGGTGAAACGCTCTTTGCACGCTGTTTCAACAAGGCGATTCTCGAAGCGCCAGCCAGCCGTGCCGTTCGCAATCGGTCTGAGTTCCTCTTCAGAAAGATCAAGGATTTCGTCGAACAGCGCAAAGGTGGACAGGTGCGCATCCTGTCGGTGGCCTCGGGTCCGGCGCGCGAGATTCAACTGCTCCTAGAACGTTGCCCCGATTTAGCCAAGCAGGTACAGATCGACCTTCTCGATCAAGATCTGCAGTCTTTGAAAATGGCGAAGGTGTCGCTTGGTCGCCTATTTCGCAAAACAGGTGCGGAGGTTCGCGTCAGCTACGTCAACCTAGCGATTAAGAATATCCTCGAAGCCGGTCTCGAAGGTGGGCCCTATGACATGATTTATAGTGCCGGCCTGTTTGACTATTTCAGTGATGCCGTGGCACGAATTGCCGCTTCGGCACTGTATCGCAATCTGGCCGACAAGGGTCGGATGATCATCGGCAATTTTAACATCGAAAATCCGACGAGATTCATCATGGAGTGCGGTGGCGACTGGCACTTGATTCACCGCTCCGCAGATGACATGAAGAAGGTGCTACGCAAACTGCCAGGGACTCTATCGATTGAAATGGAAGACGAGAATATCAATCTCTTTGCCCTATTGGATAAGTGATGTGAGGGACATGGATATCCTAGCAGAACAGCAAATCAAGATGCAGAGAAGCATTCACTTTGTGCATGCGTATCTCTCGGCACCACTCTATCTGCTTTTTCTGTTCGCAGATTTAATCTACATTACCCAATCAGGCTGGAAGAGTTTATTTGTGCGCGGCATGATTGTGCCGCTGTGCCTCATCGTGGCGCTGCTCAATCGTCGCATTAGCACCTTGCGTCAGTTGGAATATTTGGCGGTCTTCTCCGCCTTTGGTCACGGCTTGATTGTCACCGCGCTAATCTATTTAAGTGGAGGATTTTATTCCGGTTACTATGCAGGACTGAATCTGGTGATGATCGGGGCCATCACCGTGGTACGCTTTTCTAAGAACTTTCGCTATCTGGCCATAGCCGTCATCGTCATTCCCTATTATGCGATCTGTTCCTTGCAAGTCGGCACGGATACCAAACAATACGCGGCTATATTGCTGAATTCATTCTTTATATTTGGCACAGCGGCGATTAGCTTATTCATGGCCTCCTTTCAGGATCATCTGCAAAACAAGGAACATGCAGCGCGACTGTTGCTAAAACAGGAGATCGCCAACCGCGATGAAACAATTCGTGCTCAAATTGATTCAAGCGTCCATTTGCGACTCTTGTCCCGGCAGTTCAGTCCGCAAGTGGTCAAGGCGATACAGTCGGGTAAAGTTGCCGATATACGTCCGATCCAGCGGCAGAAAATATGTGTCATCTTCGTTGATATCGAAAACTCGACATCGCGGATCATTCGTCTTGATAAGGATGACGTTGGTGCGGTTATTTCGATGTTTATGCACGATGTGATGTCGATCCTGCTTAAGTACGATATCACCATCGATAAGTTCCTCGGTGATGGAGTGCTCGCGTTCTCCAATCATCCAGTACCTTCCGATGACTTTGTCCAGCGGGTGGTCAATGCCGGTCTGGAAATCAGGGCCCGGATCATGGAGCGACGTGAGGAGTATCTTGAGTATTGGAAAAACGAATTGCGTATCACCATCGGCATCGACGTCGGCTATGCCAACGTCGGATTTTACGGTGGTGGCATGGTGCCTCAGACCTACACCGCAATCGGCGAGGTGGTCAACTTCGCCAAGCGCCTGAGCGACAGCGCCGAGCCAAATCAAATGTTGATTTCACACAGTGCTTGCAAACTCCTACCTCGCCAGGATTATGAAATGACCCTGCTTGGGGAGCGCAGATTCAAAGGATTTGAAAACGACATCATTCCGGTCTATGAGATCAAGCAAGGCCTCCAGACGACGATCGCCAGCGGCATCAACCTGTGTCCAACGGATTCAAGTGTGATGTATCTGGCGAAAAATGGTGAAGGGATTTATATA
>JAPLFX010000185.1 GCA_026390445.1 Pseudomonadota bacterium | reverse complement strand
TCGTCGCGCAGAATCGCGTTCGCGCACTCGCGGCCGGTGGACACCGCTCGCTCCATGAGGGCGGTTGGATAGCCGGTTGACACCCAATCGCCGGCCAAGCCCAGGTTTTCTAGCCCTACCGAGCGTGCGAAATCGCTTTGCGGCCGAATAAGGCCCTGTCCCGGACTAAACGAGGTGAAGGTATCGTAGCTGCCAAGCGAGAAGTCTATAGTCCGTGCTCCGCTCAACTCGGGGAAGATCTCCAATGCGGTCGCCCGAATCTCGTTCCATACCTGATCCGCGCCGAGACCCACGAACTGTGGGCCATTGTACAAATGGAATTCCAATACCGCACCACCGCTGACTTTAGCCCATTCAGCGTAGGACTGTTCGATCATCGCGTAGTCCGCGATGAGATTAATCGGCCGGTGCTGGGGTGTTTCAATAACCGCCTGATTAGCTGGACGCGCCCTTGTCGGCTTGTCAAACCACACTCGCAGCACCGAATAAGGCGGAGCAGTGAACAACCCATTTATCCGGCTCTTAAGTTGACTAACTCCGAACTCGCTAGTGCGGTCGGCAGAGCTGCTTGCCGCAACGATGCGCCGTGTGCCCGGCACATCGGTCGCCAGTACGACGTAGTCGTAATAGTTGCCGCCGATGAGTTCACCGATGACCCGGCCGCCCTCGCAGCGCAGCCCACTGACCGGGCTGTTGAGCTGCATATCCGCGCCCAGATTGCGCAGTCGTTCGACCCAAGGATCGATCACTGCCGTGCCATGATCCACTGTCGGTATGCGTCTATGGAAGGCTTTTGGGTTGCCGATAAAATAGTAGTGCATGTAGAGCAGCATCTCCGCCGCACTGACCTTTTGTGGGTCGTTGAGCGTGACCGAAGCCGCAGGCTCCATGATCACATCCCAGAATTTCGGGTTGATCTGCGCCCTCTTCGCCCATTCCGGGAAGGTGATGTGATCGAAACGCTGCCAGTTGCTGGCATGGTCGTAGAATGTGATGTCGGTCATACCACCGACGGTACCAAGGGCGTCGAGCAGATTAAGGTTGCTCGATTCGGCAAGGATGTTGAGTAGATTCAATGGGTACGGACCGACCGAGCGGATCGTCTCTGGCTTGTAGTTACGGAACTGGAAGTGAACTTCTTCAAAGGGTACGAAGTACTTATCCCATGTGCCCAGCCGCTGTAGCACGTCTTGCAGGTTGTAATACTGATAAAACCACATGTGTAGGCCGTGCTCGACGTTGAACGTGCCGGTTCGCAGCCTTTCGGAGCGTGTGTGTAGGCGTCCTCCGAAGCGCGATCCGCCCTCTTTGAGGGTGACTTTGTAGCCGCGTTCAGCGAGCTCCAGAGCTGCGGACAGTCCAGCTAAACCGCCGCCAACAACCAGCACCGTACGCTGGCCAAAGCCGAGTTTGTCTGCAGCAGTCCGGTCGGACGGCTGGATCAGATCGGGGGCGAAAAAGGCATCGGGCACGGTTTGTGGATCGCCAGCGGAGACACCCAGGCGTGAGTTCGATGCATTAGCGGTCGCCAGCGCCTTTGACCGGCCCAGGATGGGCCCTGCTAATGCAGAGGAACCTGCTACTGTGGCCACGCTTTTAAAGAATGTCCGCCGATCCATGAGATCTCCTTTGGAGATTTGCTGCGATGAAACCTGCATCACAGGATGCAAAAATCACGCCCACGGCTGGCAAACCAATGTAAAGGGCCAAAGTCCGTAAAAAAAAGGCGGCTGCCCCGAAGGGCACCCGCCTTTTTTACGAGATCAGGGAGAGCGACTCTCCCTTCCTCCTTAGGCTTCGACGCGCTTGCGCATGATCTTAGCCGAGGACACCATGTTCTTCAGAGCGGTTGTCACTTCTTCCCAGCCCCTCGTCTTCAAACCGCAGTCTGGGTTGACCCAGAGCAGCTCGGCAGGCAAGACCTTGAGCGCCTTAGCCAGCAAGTCGGTCATCTCATCGACGCTAGGAACGCGTGGTGAGTGGATGTCGTAGACGCCCGGACCGACTTCGTTTGGATAGGAGAACTTGCCGAAGTCACCGAGCAGCTCCATATGCGAGCGCGAGGTTTCGATCGACAGGACGTCGGCGTCGAGGCGAGCAACGGCCGGCAGAATGTCGCCAAACTCGGAGTAGCACATATGGGTGTGGATCTGCGTCTTGTTCTCGACGCCACTGGTCGATAGCTTGAATGCATCGACCGACCACTTGAGATAGGCTTCCCAATCGCGTTTACGCAGCGGTAGACCTTCGCGAAGGGCTGGCTCGTCAACTTGGATCATGGGGATCCCAGCTGCTTCGAGATCGTTCACTTCGTCGCGGATGGCCAAGGCGATCTGCTGGCAGGTCTGACTGCGAGGCTGATCGTTGCGCACGAAGGACCACTGCAAGATCGTGACTGGTCCGGTGAGCATGCCTTTCATCGGGCGGTTGGTCAGCGACTGCGCATACTTCGACCAGCTAACGGTCATCGGGAAGCGGCGGTAGACATCACCGAACAGCACTGGTGGTTTCACGCAGCGTGAGCCGTAGCTTTGGACCCAGCCGTTTTTGGTGAAGGCAAAGCCTTCGAGCTTCTCACCAAAGTACTCGACCATGTCGGTGCGCTCAAACTCACCATGCACCAAGACGTCGATATCGAGGTCTTCTTGACGCTTCACGCAGTCTTTGATCTCGGTCTGCAAAAAGCGGTTGTACGCTTCTTGATCGACTTTGCCTGCGCGCCAGTCGGCGCGAATGGTGCGGACGTCAGCCGTCTGTGGGAACGAACCGATGGTGGTCGTTGGGAAGGCCGGCAGTTTGAAGCGATTGCGTTGCACTTCGGCACGTGCCGAGAAGGCACCAGCGCGATCATGCATCTTCGAGGTGACGGCCTTCATGCGCTCACGCACAGCAGCGTTTTTGGTCAGTGCCGAGTCACGGCGATTTTGGATCGCGGCTCGCGCTGCCAAGAATGCAGGGGAGGTCGGCTCTTTTTGCGTGCTGGCTTCGGCCAAGACGCCGAGCTCTTCGACTTTCTGCTTAGCAAAGGCCAACCAGGTGACGAGGTTCTTGTCGAGTTTGTCTTCGATGGTCAAATCGACTGGTGAGTGCAGCAGCGAGCAGGAGGAAGCGACGATGACACGATCGGCGCCGAGGGCCTTGGTCGCCTGGTTGACCAAAGCCAACGAGGCGTCGACATCATTGCGCCAGATGTTACGGCCGTCGACCACGCCAACCGATAGCTTGGTCTTGGCGCCGATCCACGACAGGACCGGAGCGAGTTGTTCCGGTGCACGCACGAGGTCAATATGGAGGGCTTCAAAACCGTTATTTGGGACGAGCTCGAGGTTCTCAGCCAAGGGACCGAAGTAGGTCGTCAAGGCGATGTTCGGCCGCGCACTCAAACCAGCGACCTGCTGCAGCGTCGAGCGGAAAGCCGCCTTAGCCTTCTCGTCGAGTTCGAGCACCAAGGTGGGCTCGTCGAGCTGGATCCAAGCAACACCCAGGTCTTTGAGGGCTTTGAAGATCTCAGTGTAGACCGGCAGCAGTTTGGGCAACAAGTCGAGGGGCGCGACGTGGGTCTTGTCGGTGTTGGCAACTTTGGACAGTAGCAGAAACGAAACTGGTCCAAGGATCACGGGGCGGGTCTCGATGCCAAGCTTGCGGGCTTCGGTGAATTCATCGACGATCTTTTTTGGATCGAAGGCAAAGGCTTGGTCAGGGGCCAATTCCGGTACAATGTAGTGATAATTGGTGTCGAACCACTTGGTCATTTCAAGCGCTGGGATATCGACGCCGTTGGCTGGGTCCTGACGACCGCGGGCCATGGCGAAAAAGCGCTTAAGCGGGTCCTGGATTTGCTTGTAACGGGCAGGCACGACGCCCAAGGTCACAGCGGTATCGAGGACATGATCGTAGAAGGAGAAATCATTGCTGGGCACATAGGTGACACCCGCCTGTTGAATCGCCTGCCAATGGGTCTTGCGTAGCGTGGCCGCAGTCTGCTGCAGTTCTTCCGCGCTGGCTTTACCGGCCCAGTAAGCTTCGAGGGTCTTTTTGAGTTGCCGTTGGGCGCCAATCCGGGGAAATCCTAGCACTGCTGTAGTAACTGACACGCTTATGCCTCCTGTAGGGGTACGATCGTCGCGGGTTGCGGACTAAAACTGAAATTGATCTATCTTGAGTATCATCGGCCTTTAGCGCTATCAAGAGCTGCCTCATCCTGAGCCGCAGACTATCGATATTCGATGGGTCATGGTGACACCCTCTTGGACCCTAACGACTGAGTGCCGTCGTCTATCCAATGGAGCTAGACCCTTCCAGTCCTTGCACCAATACGGCAGTAACCGTAGGGCCGACGCATTGATTTGGCAAGGATATTTATTAAGGGCTTGCGCTGTTCATAGGCCCGATGGCCAATTGATTGGTCTAGTATTGTTGATCTAAAGCTTGTATTCCATAGGTACGCATCGTCTCCCGATGTATGCCTTTAAATACTGGCCCCATCGGATATTGCGGCTTGAGAGCCGCCTTAAAAAATTAAGTTCGACGAGAGATGTGACCATGTTGGGTGTGGAGGCTATTTTACATGGGCTCTGAACCATCGCGTCACGACGGTCAAGGCGTATCGCCCAGTTGATGTTCTGGCGAGAAATCAATGGTTTTAGGCCGCAATCGGAGACCATGATGACGCGTAGAGACAAAGCAAGACGGTTAACCGCTAAAGAGTCAGATGCGGGAGCGGGCGCCGCCAAGGCCCCTTTGACCGCAGCAAGCCAACCATCTAACAAGGCCCTGACGATCGTCGGAGTCGGCGCTTCAGCCGGCGGTCTTGAAGCTTTTTCCCTGCTCCTCGGCCAGCTTGACCCGCAAATAGACATGGCCATGGTGCTGTTGCAGCACCTAGACCCGAGCCATCACAGCCTCCTTAGCGAAATCCTCGCTAAGGCCACCAAACTCCCCGTGGTCGAGGTCATCGATGGGATGAAGGTCGACCCAGGTCACATCTACGTCATGCCGCCCAACTCGCAAATGACAGTGGCCGCAGGTAAGCTCCGTTTGACCCCCCGCTTGAGTCAGGAAGCACACACCCCGATTG
This sequence comes from Pseudomonadota bacterium, assembly GCA_026390445.1. GTDB lineage: Bacteria > Bdellovibrionota_B > Oligoflexia > Oligoflexales > CAIYRB01 > CAIYRB01. The sequence continues at coordinate 4,306 of JAPLFX010000185.1, read as the reverse complement.
ATGATTTTTTCTATTCTCTGGCCAGTGAGTGCGGGGCATCAGCCATCGCAGTCGTCTTATCCGGAACGGGTACGGATGGCGCCAAGGGGTTGGCGAAGGTGGCCGCCGAGGGCGGCGCAACGTTTGCTCAGGAGCCACAGTCCGCTAAATTCAATGGCATGCCCCTTGCGGCGATCGCCGCGGGCGCCGAGCACGTGTTAACTCCCGAGCTGATCGCCGCGGAGCTAGGTCTTATGGCACTGCACCAGTCTGTCGAGACGGTGGGCCAACCCGAGTCCGTTCCTCCTGAACTCCCGGCGCACCGTCACCTAAAGGACATCTTTGCCATCCTTCTGGCGTCCCGCGGCACCGACTTTTCCCGGTACAAGCTGGCGACCGTACAACGCCGCATCGATCGCCGTATGAGTATCAACCGGGTGACTCAGCTCGCCGACTACGTGTCTTTTTTGCGGCAACACCCGACCGAGGTGGATCACCTCTACGAAGATATTCTCATCAAAGTATCGTGTTTTTTTCGCCAGCCAGAAAGCTTTGTCGCGCTGGCGACGCAGGTGTTGCCACAAATCTTGCGCGAACACTCGCAGGGCAGACCAGTGCGGATTTGGGTCCCAGCCTGCGCCACCGGCGAAGAGGCCTATTCGCTCGCCATCATCATGATCGAAGCGATGGAGGCCGCATCCGTCAAGTTGAAGCTCGAAATTTTCGCCACCGATATCAGCGATGGCGCTTTAGCCAAGGCCCGCCAGGGCTACTATGACTCGAACATCACCGAGCACGTCTCAGCTACGCGCCTGGAGCGCTTTTTCCGTGCCGAAGGCGATGGCTACCGGGTCGTCCCGAAGCTGCGCGATTGTTGCCTCTTTGCCAAGCAAGACGTCACGCGCGATCCGCCGTTCTCACGGATGGATGTGATTAGCTGCCGCAATCTTCTGATCTACCTCACCCCAGCGGTGCAACGGCAGGTCCTATCGACGTTTCATTTTGCCTTAAACCCGAGCGGCATTCTGACCCTCGGCAGTTCCGAGACGATCGGCACGGGCGACCAGCTATTTACCGTAACCGACAGCACTCATAAGATCTTCGCCCGAAGCCCGGTGGCGCGTGCCCAAGGGCAACCGCACCTGTTGCTAGAACCATCCAGCCACCCTGTGGACGCCGAGCTGTCACCCAGGGCTCAACCAAGCGATATGCCGCAAAAAGTCGATCTTAAGAGCGAAGCGGATCAAGCCATATTAAGTCAGCATGCGGCCATTGGGGTCGTCATCAATAGCCAACACGAGGTTGTGCAGTTTCGGGGTGATTGTAGCCCTTATTTGGTCCACCCACCGGGCGATGTAACCGTCGATATTTTTAAGATGTGCCGTGGCTTTCTTCTTGCCGAGGTGCGAACTGCTTTGAAAGAGGCTGAGGCCAGCAACCAGCCGATCAAGAAGATCGCCTGGAACCACAGCCCAGGTCCCGATGCCACCGCAATTGACATCAATGTCATCCCCTTCAGCCCGGATGCTAAGTCACCACCTTATTTTATCCTGTTGTTCGCGCCGCGCCCTGAGCCTTCGCCACAATCTGCGACCATAACGACAGACAGCGCCCCCGCGCTAGCGCGCCTCGAGCTCGAGCTCACGCAGACCAAAACGCAGCTGAATACCATCATCGAAAAGGAGCAGACGACCAATGAGGAGTTGAAGTCGGCAAACGAGGAGATCCTATCGGCGAACGAGGAGCTGCAAAGCGGCAACGAAGAGATGGCCGTCGCTAAAGAGGAGGTGCAAGCGGCAAACGAAGAGCTGACGACCCTCAATGACGAGCTAGAACACCGCAATAAGGAGCTGGAGCTTGCCAACAGCGACCTAGCTAACCTGTTCGGTTCCATACAGATTCCCATCATTATACTTGACGGGAATCTCCTCATCCGACGCTTCACTCCGGCGGCCGAAAAGTTCCTCAAGCTCAGCGCGAAGGATATCGGACAATCACTGAGGACAATCGGTGACACCCTGTCGATCTCAACCCTGCCGCAACTTGCCGCCGAGGTGATCGATTCACTGAACACTCGAGAACTGGAGGTTCAAGATCAAAGTGACCGTTGGTACTCGCTGCGTATCAAACCCTACCGAACCAGGGACAATAAGATCGACGGCGCCATCATCACATTGGTGGATATTGATTTTTTAAAGCGCAGTCTTGTCGATCTTCACGTCGCTTATGACTACGCCGAAGCCATCATTCAGACGACCCCAGTGCCGCTACTAGTGCTCGACGGCGCGCTGCGGATCGTCACGGCAAATCAGGCATTTTTGTCGCATTTTCGTGTCGCCCGCGCTGAGACTACCGTTACCAAGATCTATGACCTTGGCAACGGCCAGTGGAACTCGCCCGGGCTACGGCAGTTGCTTGAAGAGATCCTCCCTAAAAACGAGTTGATGGAGAATTTCATCGTCGATCACGAGTTTCCGCTGCTTGGACGGCGGACCATGCGCCTAAGTGCCAGGCGCTTGGCGCAGCAAGGGAATCAGGATGCTCGGATCCTTCTCGCCATCCAGGATGTGACCGAACAGCAGTTGTTCAAGGAGGCCATTATCGCCTCGAAAGACACTGCCGAGGCCGCGAGCCAGTCCAAAAGCGACTTCCTTGCCAATATGAGCCACGAAATCAGAACGCCTCTTGGTGCAATCCTCGGCTACACCGAGCTGCTGGCGAATCCACAGCAGGAAGCGCCTGAAATCCTGCAATGCGCAACGAGGATACGCAAAAATGTCGAGCACCTGACCGAACTCATCGATGATGTCCTGGATATCGCCAAAATCGAGGCGGGCAAGCTGGAGATTGAAAAGTCTCGTTTCATGTTGTTGCCGGAACTCGCCGAAACCATCGTTTCACTACGCGGCCGTGCGGAGAGCAAAGGGTTGGCCTTTGATCTGAAATTTGCTGGCGATATACCGGAAAGCATTTGCTCTTGCGCAACCAGCATGCGTCAGGTCCTGCTCAACATCATCGGCAATGCCGTCAAGTTCACCGATCACGGGTGTATTGGCATCACCGTCAGCTTGGTCCCAGGTGCGACTAAAACCGATGCGGCCAAGCTTCAGTTTACCGTATCTGACTCCGGTAACGGGCTCACCGAAGAGCAGCGCAGCCGACTATTTAAGCCATTTAGCCAAGCCGACAATTCCGTCACAAGGCGTTACGGCGGGACCGGCCTAGGCTTGATCTTGGCCCGACATTTAGCCAAAGCCCTCGGTGGTGATGTGCAGCTTACGGAGAGCCAGATAGGCAAAGGCAGCACCTTTACGATCACCATCGATCCAGGCCCACTAGAAGGCGTGCGCATGCTACAGCATCAAACGGACGCCGACCTCACGCAAAAAGGCGCCGTTGTGACCGATTGGTTCATCGGCAACAAGCGCCTGACGGGACTTCGCGTGCTTCTAGCTGAAGACGTACCAGACAACCAACTTCTGATCGCTCATTTTATCAAAAACAGCGGCGCAACGATCGCAGTGGTGGACAATGGACTGCAGGCGGTGGACGCGGCCAAAACCGGCACCTTTGACGTCATATTGATGGATATCCAGATGCCACTCATGGACGGCTATGAAGCCACCAAGCAACTACGCGCCAGCGGCTGCTTAACACCGGTGATCGCGCTGACTGCCCACTCGATGCGTGGCGAACGCGAGAAGTGCCTAGCTGCGGGCTGCGTCGACTACATCAGCAAACCGGTTAAGCCAGGATTGCTCATCGAAGTCATTGCTCGAGTTGCAAGCAAGACACCTACCGCCGACCACGCATCAACCCAGCCTACTTGAAAACGTAGCAGCGCAGTCCCAATCGGCAGTTGCGTACGACCCCTGAGCAGCTCACACGCGACCATGCTGGACGCGTGGTCGGAACACCTTAAAGGCTATAAGGCGGGAACTTGTTATTTCTCTGTAACGGCAAGCCATAGCAGCTCTTTGGCAGGCCATTTTGTGTCACGATCGCCGGGTTCGTCGCCGTAAGTGCTGCTCCCTGCTGCAGCAGCCCGGGATCGGTGGTGAGCATCAGCTCATGGTAGGCATCGTCAGCCATCTGCCAGGTTTCCATCACGGTGTACGCACTCCAGCGCGCGCACAGCAGGGCGTCCGTCTGCTCAAAGGCAATGGCTTCGGCGCTCTGCGGATTATCCATCGAGTACAGGTCAGTGCTGAGGTTCGGATATTGGTCCCAGATCTTAGGTGAATAGCGATCGGAAAAGTCGGTCACCGGAGTCGTGGTGTTGATCGCAATGGTCTTCTGGCATCCGATCATGCGTCCCAGCTTGCTC
>JAPLFX010000045.1 GCA_026390445.1 Pseudomonadota bacterium | reverse complement strand
ACGACCATAACAGAATGCCTCCGGCTTATGCCGACCTACAAGGCCAGCATTCCTGATTGCTGAACTAAAGCCCTTATCGGACAGGCCGGCAAAAAACTTTAGCCAAACTCACATAGTCGGCATTTAGCTCGCAAAGACAGGACGTTGCATGCTGGGAGGAATCGCGTCATGGCATCGCAGGCCAGCGGCCAGGAGGCTACTAGGCCATCGGCCGAGGATGGTAGGGGCACACAGATTCGAACTGTGGACCTATACGGTGTAAACGTATCGCTCTAACCAACTGAGCTATACCCCCAAACCTATCACCAGCGAGCTTTGCTTGTCGCAAAGACCCCCGCATCTGTCAATTGCTATTGCGCAGTAGCCTGCCAATGGACTCGGTGTAGGGTGGCTTGAGGACACCCTTCTCGGTGATCAGTCCGGCAATTAGGGTAGCCGGCGTGACATCGAAGGACGGATTGTACACAGGAGCGTCCACGGGCGTCATCTGCCTGCCACCGGTGTAGCGAATCTCGTCAGGGGTCCGTTCCTCCACCGGAATCTCCACTCCGGTGGCCAACGTCGTATCGAAGGTGGCTAGCGGTGCCGCAACATAAAATGGAATACCATGATGTCGGCACTGCACGGCAAGACCATAGGTGCCGATCTTGTTGGCGGTGTCGCCGTTGGCAGCAATCCGATCAGCACCAACGATCACCCAGTCAACTTGTTGCAACTGCATGAGATATGCTGCGGCCGAATCGGCGATCACTTTGTAGGGAATCCCCTCCGAGCGCAACTCAAAGGCGGTCAGGCGCGAGCCCTGCAAGTACGGCCGAGTCTCGTCGGCATAGACCAGCTCGACTTGGCCTGCTGCGTGCAACGAGCGAATCACGCCTAAGGCGGTGCCATACCCCGCCGTGGCCAGACTACCGGTGTTGCAATGCGTCAGAATCCGCAGCTTGCGTCCTTCGGCTAATCTGGCACCATGGGCGCCGATCGCCTGGCAGGTCTTTAGGTCGTCCGCGGCCAAGTCTCCGGCAAGCTTGACGATCTCCTCCGCTGCTGCGGCGATGGACAGGGTCGAAGCCAGCGTGGCACCAAGCTGACGCATGTGGTCTAGAGCATAAAATAGGTTCACCGCGGTTGGACGCGTCCGCGCCAAGCGGCTGATACCGGCGTGGAACCGCGCTTTGTAGTCGTCCCACGTGCCACCGCCAAGGCTTGCAACCTGGGCGTCCAGAGCGAGGCCGTATGCGGCCGCGCAGCCGATCGCCGGTGCGCCACGAATCACCATGTCCTCGATCGCCAAGGCGACGGACTCAAGACCCCGGCATTCGAGCCAAACCTCCTCTTGCGGCAGCAGGCGCTGGTCGATGAGGCGCAATATTCCCTTGGTAAACTGCATCGCTGCAAACACGTTGATTCCCGCACTTTCCCTCGCTGCACGTGGACTGGAAGCGAGGGCTGCAGTATAGCCAATGTTTGCCGCGGTGCAAGGCGCTTATACGCGCAAACCAGGTCTAAACCGCCTCGTCATCGTCCAGATCCAGACCCAGCGGCTCATCGCGTTCACTGTACATGGTCTCGGGCTTCTTGCTGGTCTTCTTGGTGGTTCTGGCCACCATGCTGAGTGGAGCAGCATCCTCGCTGGACTGGGCTTTGGCCTTCTTACCGGGCTTGGACAGCATTTCGGACGACTCGGAGTTAAGGCTCGAAAAGTGCGAGGACTGGGCACTGTGCTGAGGCTTTGTCGTGAACTGTGACAGGGCAGAGCCGGCAGTACTACTCATCTTCGTCGCGGGAAGGCTGCCTTCGAGGGTACCGTCGCTGTCACCATCGGCGTAGTCTCGGTATTGGCGCGCGGCGCGGTAGCGTCTAAACCAGATGAGGCCTAGTGCCACCAAGACAGTAGTAACAGCCGCAGCGGCACCATAGATGATCGCGGTAAAACGCCCGGGCGTCGGCGCGCCGAGTTGGACTGAAATCATCGAGTCCCATGCTTCGGTGAGAAACTGGTTGGCCGCTTCACTTTCAAAATGTTCCGCCACGTCGGTATAGGTCATGAGATAATGCCGACCCGCCGAGGAGACCAATATATGCGCCTGCATCAAGGCGACACTATCCAGGGTGAACTCGCTGTAAAACAGCAGGCCCTGCCGACCATCGGCCATATCGATCACCAAATGATTGCGGATGCGGTAGCCTTCAATCGCGGCCGAAGTGGCGGCAAACTTACGGGTAATGACCTCCTCATACTCTTTCGCCGTGGTCTCATCGATATAGCGAGGGTTACTAAAGCTCGCGACTTGAATCGTGCGCTGGTATTTCACGCCGTCTTGATGCGGCATCTGCATGAGTAGAGTCAGGTCGCCCAGGTGCTCATACACCTCCCAGCCCTTTGGCGGCGTCACGGAAAAATCACCATCGCGGACCGATACCCGCTCACCGCTGGAGATAAGGTCGGGCTTACCTGTAGTTCCAGGATTGCTGCTGGAACCTACGGCACCAACTGGGCTTGGCGCCGCCGCAGCGGCACCTGCAGGGGCCTGGAGGGCATCTTCTCCTGCGACGCCGTCCGTGCGAGGTGGCGCCAGCTCATTGGCAGGCTTAACCGCAGCAGGATCAGTCGAGGCGGCAGCCGGTGCCGCATCGGGCGTCACCTCAGGCGTCGCGGCTTCGGCTTCCATAACCTCCGGCTCGCCTTGCACTTGACTAGGGTCACCCTCTGCCGACTGGGTTTGTGCCCCGCCGCTATTGCCAAAGAGAAGCCCAGTCCAGACTACACATGTGAGCACCATCCAAGGAGCGATACGCATGAGATTCCTTTCTTAGGCCGTGGGCCGACGACTTTCGGCGGAGCCGCGCCGCCGTTCAATCATATCATCACGACTCATCCGCACGGCATCCTCGATGATGTCGATGGCGTAGTTGTCGAGCTCGTAGACACCGTAGTTAATGTGCTGATCACGCCGCTTAGTTTTGGTATTTTTTTGTTTATTTGATAGCGATTTTGGTTCTTTTTGTGTTTGAATATCCACCGGCAGGCCATCGGTAAGTCGCGTCACTAACCGCAGCGCACTGTGATAGCCATGCGTCGGATGCCAAATCGGGTCGCTATCAAGCGTATAAATGGCGACGATACGCCACTGCGCGCTACCTTGCGGATCAACCTGCGTCGTCGTGGCAAAAAAGCAAAAGTCTCCCGCCTTCGGCTCCGGTCCCATCGGCCTGAGCAGGCGATCAATGGTACCGACTGGACTGGTCAAAAGCTCGTGATAACGCCGTGGCGACAGGCTCACCAGCCATTTGCGTGTCATGCGGGGAATGGTCAGCGCCGGATCCAGCTCTTCTCCACGCATCTCGTCTTCGGCATCGGCAAGCTGCAGACTGACATGCGAGGTCGGTAGACCAGCCACCTTGAGTAGTGCGACGGAGCGTTTAAGCCAAGTTGTCGCAGCTTTTAGATCACCGCTTTTTGCCAAGCAGTGCCCAAGCAAGCCAGCAACCTCGGGATCGTCTTCGCCGTGCTTTTTCACCACGGCCTGGAGGATCTGCCGAGCTTGTGGATAATTCTTATCTTCGTACAAGGCGTAAGCCCAAAAGTACGCGTAGTCCATGGAGTCGGGATACAGCTCGACTAAATGCGCCGCGGAGATAGCTGCAGCTTGGTAGTCGCCATGGTCGATGTGCTGGTGGTAGTCGAACAAATAGGGCAACACCGCGTCATGGGATTGCTCGCGCAGAGTCAGCAGCAGCCGCGCCAGTGCGCTCTGATGTTGGCCGAGCAACAGACCCCGGGCTAGGGTTTGCCAATGATAATAATCGATCAGTGGCGAAGGACTACGCGCAAGCGCTGGGTCCGCATGACCCGGCGCGCGGCTCGCTACTAGCTGAACTAGCTCAAGGCTGTAAGGACTCGGCTCGTCACCTTGAACGGCACGGGCAAGGAGCTGGGCGGCGCCAAGCTCATCGCATTCGAAATGTGCAATCCCACGTAATGCGGCAAAGGTCGGTTGCACCTCCTCATCGCCCTGGCCAAGCCGAAACAGGTGTTGACCTAGCTGCCGTAGCCCTGCGTGATCCTGTTGCTCAGCGAGGGCCTCGATCCACAACCGATAGGAAGCGAAGCGTTGCACGGCAGGAACATCCTCCGCCGCCAATGCCGCAGCGACTTTATCCGCTGCCTCGGCATACTCACCCGCCCACATCAAGCGCAACGCCTCACCGTAGGCGCCTTGTCCTTTTGCATAAGCTTGATCTGGGGTTAGTAGCGACTTTTTGCTGATGACACAAAGATTCTGGACACTGGTGAGCAGATTCCCTGGCATGGGAGAGGACCCTCCAAGACTGGTTGGCGCGAGTAGCGTAACGTCTGGAGGATATGTCGACAGGTAGCGTCAAAACTTTAGACGGCCCGACTTGGCAAACAAGTAAAAGCCGATAAACAAACCTTCCGCAACAGGGATCTTGCAGGCTGAGATATAAACTCAGCTTGCCCTGCGCACCTTCGAGCGACCAGGAGCGGCGTGCTTCGTTCCTCCGGCTGGTTTCGCGCCAGCACCAACCAACAATGCCTCGGCGACATCGCTGGCTCGATCGATGAGCGTTTCGCGCAGCTCATTGTAGCACTCATCGCACAGCGGCTGATCGACAGCGGCGGCTTGAACTTCATTCCAGATCACCAAGACCGTCCATGCTTCGACGCTAAATTCGCGCTTGCGGCATTTGGACTCGACGGTGCAATTACTACAAATCTGGGACAAACTTTGCATGGCTTTCGATCCCCCGACCCGTTCGATTTTGAACCTCACAACATCACCCCTGTTAGTGGTCGTTTTGGCACAACCAACGCGGGCAGCGTTGGTCATGAACAGAGCAACTACGGCTGCAGCTATCGGTCGATTCGACCTATAACTTTAGGTTTCCTTGAGCCTTGTCGAAATCCTCCAAAGAAATCAGAGGAATCCAATGTCAGCCCAGGGGTTACCGGCAACCATGCTTAGCAATAAAATATGTTCGTCTTAGCTCGAGACCTATTCTCCATAAAACGCCCCACCCGTCAATGTTTTTCTCCATTCGGCAAAGGATTTTTCCTTACCAAAACGGGAAGGTAGGGTCTGCATCAAGCTCTGATACAGGCTTAATTCGCCTTCAAGTAGGGCACACCCTCAAAATAGTACTTGAGGACGTCTTGCTTCATCGTGTGCAAGCGCAGACTTTCGCTGGCGGTCGATAAAAGCGGTTTCCAGACTTGATTGGCAAGCTCACGACTGCCATTTCGATAATGCAGTAGACCCTGCAAATAGCGAGCTTCCGCGCTTACCTCGGGTGGTAGCTCGGACAGGACCGCCGTCGCCTGTCTTATAAGGCCCGCCTTGAGATAGCAGTGAGCTAAAACTTTTAGGTTTTTCTCGCCGCGCTCACGGTTTAGATCAATCGCCAACTTGGCATATTCGACGGCTTTGTCGATGGATTTGCCGCGCCAGACAAAACAATCGGCCAGCTCCAGATAGGCTTTCGCTTGGTCCATGGGCGGTAACGCCGGAAAAAGCAGCATCTGTTCAAACCAAACGGTTGCCGTCTCTAGCTGCCATAATTCCTTGAATAGAATCCCGAGTGCCCAATAAATATCTGGACTATCAAAATTGGTGTTGAGCAACTTCATAAAGTCATAGGTCGCACGTCCCGCGTCGTACTTGCACGCGGCCTGAACCAGTGCCAAAAGTGGTGCCGGTGCGCCACTCGCATATAGATAGCGTAGTTTGCGCCGGGCATAGACCAGCTCATAGGCGTGCTGCTCGAGCATTAGTCCGGTGCGCTGATCAAAATCCACCCAGGATTCTGGCGACTCATCACCATGACTTAGACCTGCTAACATGGCATCGACTTCTTTTAGATCGGCATCCAGCGGCGCGAGATGCATGAGGCTGGTAATCTCTGACAGTAGGTAGGCGACGTTCCATGGGTCCATCGTCTGCACCTTGCGAAGCAGCTGCAGCGACATGTGGAAATCTTGCTTTTGCGAATAGAAACTCGATTTTAGCCAATAGATTTCGGCCTGACTCGTGGCGGGCAAACCCTCAGTCGTATGGATCGAACTAAGGATCTCCATGGCCCGATCAGCGCTTTTATATTGCATGACAAAGGCTGCATACTTGAGCGCCGTCACGCGGTTGCCGCGGTCAAGCTGATACATGGCGTCGTAGTGTTTACCGGCGCGATCGATATTACCTAAGCGCAGATAAACGTCGGCAATATGCCCTTGCACATCGGCGTCACCGCTAAATTTCGCCAGCAGACTATGGAGCAAGGCCAGCAGCTCAACTTTGTCGCCGCTGTTCTCCACTAACTGCCGCAGCCGTTCCCGACCGATCAGGTACTCCTCGACATTGACACCGCCGAGCTTCAGGTTGGCTACCAGGAGGCAAAAGCGCACATCAGGGTTTTCTGGATGTGCCTGATAGGCCTCGGTAAACATCGATTGCGCTAGCTGGTGCTCGCCAAGCCCAAGCAACTGGCTGCCAATCTTTTGCACCACTCCCTGCGATGCTCCTTCGGAGCTCAAAATGCGCTGGTAAAATGGCAAGGCCGGGGTCAGACCCTCAAAGTCCTCGGTCACCTTAGCGATAAAATAAAGGACGTTTTCCTTGGTGCGCGGGTCATCGAGTGCGCCTCCGGCCAAGGCATGGGCCCGACTCTTTTGGATCTCGCTATGAACATGATCACCCTGGGCCGCCTGGATGCGCGCCATGGCGAGCATCTCGTAGATTTGAATTTCCAGGGGACAAGTGCCCTTATGCTCCACCCACCAGGCCGATAAGGCTTGGATGGCCGCCTCAGCTTCGAGGTAGCGCTCACGCTGGAGAAACTCCGTGGATAGCTGCCTATGGGTTTCAAAATTGCCATAAACATTAAAGGGGGCGGCCTGTTCAAAGAGGTAGAAGAACTGGTCACCACGGCGCTCGTCACCCATCTGATAGTGGACCTGACTCAGCCCAAAGTAGGCAACGAACCATTCGGGATCAAGATTCAGTGCCTGCTGGTAGTTAAAAATAGCTCGCTCAAAGTTGCCCTGCTGCTCCATGCTGCAGCCAATGCCATAGTACGCCGGCGCGCTTGGACCGTGGCGCCGCATGATATCCTGAAAGACGCTCGTCGCCTCGCTTGGGGTAATCAGCTCGCCTTGCTGTTCGACGAAGGCCAAACAGAGTTCAATGGCGCCATGATCACGCTCTGCCTGCATGCGCTGCAAATAGTGGGTACGCAGCTTGGCCAAACTCTTGAGCATGGTGCCAAGTTCGATGCGCCGCATATGGACCAGTAGCTCTGCGCCACCTTCTTGGGTCTGCAGTAACTGGTCGAGCAGCTGCTCCGCCTCGCCATACCGTTTGACGAAGATGAGCTTGTTCGCTTCCGCTAGCTTTTGTGCGATCGCCTTTTGCATGCCGCTCCCGAGACGAGAGCCGCACCTGTGGCCCACGTGACTAAGGTATCGGCCTACCGCGATCAAACCTTACTGCCAGTCCTCCGGCTAGACTTAGCACAAAACCGCTAAGAGACGAGGAAGGTTCTGGTTACCTGGGGTTAGCCTAGACACCAAAGGCTTGCTTACCGGCGATCTCAGCTCCGACGATCAACAGATGGATATCGTTGGTTCCCTCGTAAGTAAACACTGTCTCCAGATTGCACATGTGGCGCATCGCTTTGTACTCGATCATGATGCCGTTACCACCGAGGATGTCACGACAGGTGCGCGCGGTCTCGAGCGCCATCTCGACGTTGTTTTGCTTGCCCATGCTGACATGCGCGAAGTGCAGCTGACCGGCGTTTTTCAGCTGACCGAGGCGCAAAGCCAAGAGTTTACCCTGGGTCAGACGCGACAGCATGATAGCTAACTTGCGCTGGACCAGTTGGGTATGACCAATCGGCCTCTTAAAGGTGACGCGGTCGCTGGCATAGGCCACGGCTTCGTCAAAGCATGCCTCGGCGGCGCCGAGCACGCCCCAGGCGATGCCGTAGCGCGCCTGCGTTAGGCAGCTAAGCGGTGATTTCAAGCCTTGGGATAGCGGCAGTACGGCGTCCTTAGGTAACTTTAAATGGTCGAAATACAGCTCCGACGTCACCGAGGCGCGCAGCGACAGCTTTCCCTCCATCTTGCGCGCGGTGAAGCCAGGAGTCTTAGTCGGCACGACAAAGCCGCGAATGCCGTCCTTCGTCGCCGCCCAAACCACGGCGACATCGGCGAGGTTGCCGTTGGTGATCCACATCTTCGATCCATTCAGTTCCCAATGGTCTCCCTTATCCTCAGCCCGTGTCTGCATGGCCCCGGGATCGGACCCGCCATTGGCCTCGGTCAGACCAAAACACCCGACCGCCTGGCCGCTGCCGAGTTTCGGAAGCCACTCCTGCTTTTGGGCTTCGCTACCAAAGGCGTGTATTGGAAACATGACCAAGGCGCCCTGCACCGAAGCGAAGCTGCGAATCCCCGAGTCACAACGCTCCAGCTCTTGCATCACTAGACCGTAGGAAATGTGGTCCATGCCCGGTAAGCCATAGCCCTTGAGATTCGAACCGAGCAGACCTAGGGCGCCCAGCTTAGGGATGATGTCGGTGGGGAAGCGCTCCTCCAGATAGGCTGTGCGAATCTTGGGTTCGATCTCTTTGGCAACAAAATCGCGCACCGTGCTTTGCACTAAACGTTGTTCCTCAGTCAGCAGCTCCTGAATCTGCAGAAAGTCGGGATATGGCGAGGTATGCGGCGAAGTATGTGATGAAGTCATGATAGTCCTCCTGAATGCAGCATGGAGAGATAAGCGACCGGCTAACGAGGCTTACGCCGCACGCTAGCATAATAAACAAAGCGCGCAACGACAGACACCAAAGCGACCAAGGCCACCACCGCATGCGTCTGGTGCAGAGGCGGCACTAGGGTGAGCCCGTACAGCGCGACCCAAGCCAAAATCAGGCCTACCCCGGCACCCAGCTCACGCTGACGGCCACGCAGTAAGGCCTGGCGCCAAGCAAAGCGCGGCTGCAGCCCGGTCGCCGCCAGCGCATATGGCCACAACCGCGGCAGCAGCGCTGGCACCGCGCCGCGGTAGAGCGTGTAGGCCGGCCCAATCTGGGCGGCCGCAGCGGCTTCTGCGCGGAGGTAAACCCTACTGTGCAGGATGGCCATCGCCACCAAGAACACCGCTGTGACAGGGGCGTTACGGCCCGCCAAACACAGGCCCAAAAAAAGCAACAGCGAGCCGAGCAGATGCGGATGGCGCAACCAACGAAATGGCCCGACGATTTGCTCGGCCTTGCGCACGTAACCCGAGGACCAAACGCGCAGGACCAAGCCAAGGGCGCTGACAACGGCGCCGCACAGCAGCGACTGCGGCGTTGGCACGGCACAGATAAACACCGCAGCTACCACGACAAACTCGACCAGGCCGCGCACCGAGGCGTGAAACCAACGATGCAGCCATGATTCAAATACGGCCATGCTCATACCCTCTGCCGATGCCAGCTTGCCTCTGGTGCCACGCCAGGTCAGATTGTCTCCCGCCACCGCTTGTAGGTCCAGGTCCATTGCTCCGGATAGGCGCGAATCACCCGTTCAATCGCCTCGGCGCAGCGTGCCGTCACGGCACCATCCGCAGTAGACTGAGCGCAGGCTGGGTCTACCCCCGGCCCCGCCGGCCCCGCCGGCCCCGCCGGGCGCGGTGGCCCAAACAAAGTTTCGCTAAGCAAACGGTAGGTCAATGGGCCCTCTCGGACGCAGAAGATGGCGATCACCGGACAACCGATCTTACGCGCCAGCTTCTCCGGCCCAAAGACAAACTCGGTCGCCACCCCAAAAAAAGGCACGACCGGGCCACTTCGTCCCTCTGGCTTTTGATCCATGACAAAGCCCAGCGCTTCACGGCGGCGCAGGGCTTCCAGCATATCGCGCAGCAGCGTCTTTTTGTCGGTCCATAAAACATGGGTCCCCATACGCCCTCGCAGCACGTCGAGAAAGGCCGTCAGCAGCTTGCTGCGCGATGGCTTAGCCAGAACATGTAGCGGTTTGCTGGCTGCTTTTTGGGCATAGTAGGCGCACAGCTCCCAGCTGCCCAGATGCGCCGTG
>JAPLFX010000157.1 GCA_026390445.1 Pseudomonadota bacterium | reverse complement strand
ATGACGTTGTGCGCCCTGAGTTCACTAGGGCTCTGGGCCATTGCCACCAGAGTCCCTTATACCAGGGACAAGTCGACGAGGTTACAAAACTAAGCTCGGCGACCTGAGAATATCATTTGGTCTTGCACGTCACGGTATAACTAGTGTTGGAGGGGCCGACGCTTTCTTTAGTCTGAACAAAATAGACGGCGCCGCTCATGAGTTGCCGCACGCGCTCAGTCGTTGCGCTCGCCGACACCCCGCGTGCAGCCCTATCAGCACCGTCCACCCCAAGCTCGTTGCAATTGGCCGGAGGGACATCGGCTAGATGCACCGCCGAGGTGCTCGCGGCCCCATCGACTAAGGGTGGAGGCAATGCGACCGACGCAAGGTAGTTCCACATGCAGAAGGCGTGCTTGGCGAGAAGGTCGACAACGCCCGTGTTGGGCTTCATCTCGGTAAACACCATCTTATCCAAAAGCGGCTTCACCTGGTCGGCAAGGACCCCCGTAGAGGAGATCGCCCAGCAGCGATAAGCATCAAAGGCGACTCTTTGCGACCTATTCTGCAAAAAATCGACGGCATCGCCCAAACGCTCGCTAACCCAATCGCCCGGTCCATTCTTGCCGATACACTCCGGGTTAGACCCCCGGTTGCGAGTCGTGGCCGACGGTAGCCAAGCCTTCGGACAGTTGGTCGCCGTGATGTCGGTCAGAGATATCCGCACCGGCAAAATCGCCGGATTGATAGGTGCAGCCGCTGTACCCATATGAAACACCCGGTAGGCGACGGTCGTGGCCATTTGAGTGCCAAGGCTATGGCCAAAAAAGCGCACCTCGGTACCGCTTTTCGCTACGCCGTTCATAAACGCAACATATTCATGGGCAAACATATCGGCAACGCTGGCTTCCGTAGACGAATGGCGACTACCGTCCGATAGGTAGTAGACCAGCTCGCCGCGATCATCGTGGCCCCAGACCCGACGCTCCGCCAAGTCATAGTTGAACTTAGCGGGGATGACGCCGACCGCACCCGTTTCAAAGGAGGTGTCGGCAAACTGGGTCCAGTCCATCATGCCAACATTCCAGCCTAGGTCGGTCCAGGCTTTCACCAAGTCGAGATCTGGTGCCGAAGGAAATCGTTTATGTTTATTAAATGAGCGAGGCTCGTCCTTGCTCATTTCGCCAGGGGACCAACCGTGAAAGTAAATCAGGGTCGGACGACTTGGATCGAAGAACGGATTTCGCTCACCAGGAACCGCTCGCGCCGTCTGATCGCCGGAACCAAGAAAGTAGAAGCCATAATGCGGCTTGGCATACTTTTGGCGACTGGATTCTGGGGCCTCAACGGGAGTCGTTTTGACGGCCGCAGTCGATTGCGCAGCTTCTTCTAGGCTGGCCGTGTTCGAGGTTTTGCAGGCGCTGAACGACAAACCCATGAGCAAGATCTGGACAAAGCGCACGGCTTAGGCCTCCTAAATCACCGGGGACGAACATCAAGGGTGGATCTGTCGATTATAAAGGTTTGCGTTTATGATGACCAGGCGCGGCACCGGATCAGCGTCCTCAAGAGGCTGATTTAACCCTAATAATTAGGCATTTTAGAGTCATCTCAAAATCAAGCCACCATCTTCCTCAAGATCTCAATTTATGAATCCTAAATGGGATGCTTGAGAAAGGCCTTACACTCGCGCCACAAATCGTCCGGCATAGACTCATGGGCCACAGCCATAACCGTCACCTCCTCTTTGTGCCCCGTCTTCGTCCTGCGGACCGCCGAAGGAAGAGTGCCGCTTCCGCCAAAGCGTTCCAGCCACGCCTGGCGTACATGCAAGGAGTTACTGACAAAGGTTTTGCTGGTCGGAAGCCCCTTATGCGAAGTCGATGTGTACTCGAACATGCTGTATACCAGTTCTTCGCCACTCCCCATTCGCTGCAGCGATTGGTACCCGAGGACACAGAGCTTGGGATATTTTTTCACGCCCATATCGCGAGCGGTAAAGATCATGTCAAGATCATTGCCGGCAAATCGCTCCTCGAGTGGACCGGTATCAAGGACGTCAAGATGCACCGCCATGACGCTGGTCTTTACGAGGACGGCTCGACAAAAGGCCATCGCAACTGGAACCAAGCCCTCCAAGGTCCCGACCCGCAATTGTCGCATCGCCATACTGCTTGATAGGGTGCTGACCTCAAGTCGAAAGCTCTGAGCTGTTTGCATATAGATCTCGGCGAGACGAAGGGCCGCGGGAGTCCATGAGGATTTCCGACGCGCCTCGCGATCGAGCAGCTGCACGCCATACTGATCCTCGAGTTTAGCGACGATACGCGACAGCTGTGGCTGACTTAGACCGACGTGAGTCGAGGCGATAGAGAGATTGGGATAGTGTGTCGCGCGGCTTAATGTAGCCAGATCCCAGCTGAGGTACTCCATGGTCTTGCCTTGAATCCTTTATAGCTCCGGTGTTTGGCGGGCAGGACTTTTTGCAACAAAGCCAATCAAAGGCGGTAACCCCTCATTCTATCATATATTTATAATAAATCCTCAACACCTAGTGCGATCCTCCGAAGCCATCAGAGAAGGGGGATTGACCCGTATGACTCGGATCTTAATACCATCCATGTGCCTACTTGCAGCCTGCCGACCGCGCCAAACTGGTGCGATTTTTATGTCCTTAGTCAGAAATCCTTCGGCCTGGTGGCAAAAAATCAGCGCTTAAACATCAATCCGACCGGCATGACGCCTTCGAGCTCGCCTGCTTGTACGCGTGAGTCGGTGACTCCGGCACGTTTGCGGAATGCCGCAAGCGTCGCGTTGATCGGCTCAGTACTGCTGATGCCGTAGCCCATCTCGGCGAGGGAGTCAGTAAAGCGCTTCGCATCCTTGGCAAGCAAGGCAGAAATCTCCTGAGCCGTACCAGCGCCTGAGGTCCCCTGGATGGTTTTGGGTACATTGACGCCGTTTTCGTGGCAGGTCATGCAGGATTCACCGTTTAACACCAAACCACAGCTTTTGACGTTATCACCGACGCAAGTCGTCAGTTTGTCTTGCGGGCGGCGAAAATCTGTCGCCACAAACAGCTGCGCATCAAGACGGGTTTGCATAGCAAATCCTGACACATAATACCCTTGCATGCCATTAGGCAGACTAAAGAAGTACTCGCCAGCCACGAGGGTTGGCAGAGTGGCATTACGAAGCGCTTGCGGCGCAGCAAAGGCTGCAGCTTGCTCTGGCAGGCCATCAATATCATAGCTACGCCAGTAATAGCCTCCCGGCTTGCCGCCGATTTCCAGGGGAATGCGTTGCAAGACTCGGCCGTAGAAGGTCACGGTCGAATTGGTGGCATTGATATAAACAGCCTTGCTGTAGTCGGGGTGAAGCTGAGCCTCAAACGCTGAGACGCTAGCCGGTATATTCATAATTGGGTCATAGATCTCAGGACGCGACACGGCGTAGACCAGCCAGTCGCCTTTAACGACCGTGGCCCCACCAACTTTGGTCGAGTTAGCTGCGGCGTTCTTATCACCCATGATGAGCTTCCAGCCCTGGTTCAGAGTGAAATCAGAAAGTTTGATACGAAAAATGGTCTCCGCCGGATCAATTGGACTCAGTTTGACGATCATCGGATTGATGGACACACTGTTCAGCGA
>JAPLFX010000226.1 GCA_026390445.1 Pseudomonadota bacterium | reverse complement strand
GTGATCGCTTCGTCACGCAGTTCGATGAGGCGGCTTTTGATTGCGTTCATGTCTGGAGCCGTGGCCAGAGCGGCCTCGCGCACGGCCTCCTGCACGATCTTATGCAGCGCCATTTCGGCATCAACGATGGCTTGGTCAGTTGGCTGGAGCGCGGGCGAGGCGGTAGCGGTCATAGGGATCAGGCTTCCTTAAACGCAAAAAGGAGTACCAAGCTATCATAAGCACAGGCAAAGTGGCAGGGCCGTCCCACCACTTTTGCAAGTGGCGAGGCGGCCCTTAAGTCCCTGATCTTATTATTGAGCTGGGTTAGGTGCCGCGGCTGGAGCTGCGGCCCTGAGGTGCGTCAGCGGGCTTACCACGTCTAGGTCCAGGGCAAACTTGAGCACCTCTTCGGCGGTCTCGGCGAACTCGAATTTCAATTTGTCCTTCACTTCATCGGGGACATCGCGCAAGTCTTTTTGATTGCGCTTAGGCAGGATGATGCGTTCGATGCCGGCGCGGTGTGCTGCCATGACCTTTTCTTTGATGCCGCCAACCGGCATCACCGAGCCGCGCAGGGTGATTTCTCCGGTCATGGCCAATACCGGGCTGACGCGTCTGCCCGTAAACAATGAGGCCAAGGTCGTCAGCATCGCCACCCCGGCCGATGGGCCGTCCTTCGGAATCGCGCCAGCTGGAACGTGAATGTGGATGTCCTTCTTGTCATAGTCAAACCCAGGAACGTACGATGGCAGATTCGACCGGACCAAGCTTAGGGCGATCTGTGCTGACTCCTTCATGACGTCGCCCAGCTGCCCGGTTAGGGTCAGCTTGCCGCTGCCTGGCATCAGACTTGCTTCAATAAACAAGATCTCACCGCCAACCGGAGTCCAAGCCAGGCCGGTGACGACCCCTGCAGGAACGACCCGTTCCGCGACCTCGTGGACGTAGCGTTCCGGCCCAACCGCCTCTTCCAGGTCACTGAGCTCGACCGTCAGTGGCAAGCCATCGGCGTCGATGACCTTCTCGGTCATATAGCGCATGACTTCGGAGAGCTTGCGTTCCAAATCGCGCACTCCGGCTTCCCTAGTGTGATGAGTAATCAGGCGCATCAAAGCGTCATCAGCTAGCCGCAGCTGTTCGGGCTTCATCCCGTGTTCGGTGAGTTGCTTAGGAATTAGGTGATTTTTGGCGATGTGCAACTTCTCTGCAGTGGTGTAGCCGCTTAGGTCGATGACCTCCATCCGATCGAGCAGAGGCCCGGGGATCGATTCTAAATTATTGGCCGTGGCGATAAAGAACACCTTTGAGAGGTCAAAGGGCACATCCAGATAGTGGTCGCCAAAGGCACTGTTTTGCTCAGGGTCGAGCACCTCAAGCAAAGCGGCCGCCGGATCGCCGCCGTAGCCGCGCCCCAATTTGTCTATTTCGTCGAGCATGAATACCGGATTATTGACTCCGGTACGCTTCAGCGCCTGGACGATGCGCCCAGGCATGGCGCCAACATAGGTGCGGCGATGGCCGCGAATCTCGGCGTCGTCGCGCACGCCGCCCAGGCTGACCCGGGCAAATTTGCGGCCGAGGGCCTTGGCAATGCTCTGACCCAGGCTGGTTTTGCCGACTCCCGGCGGGCCGACAAACAGCAGGATCGAACCCTTGCGATCTTGCTTCAGCTTTAAGACCGCTAGGTGTTGAATGATCCGCTTTTTGATCTTTTCTAATCCGTAGTGGTCGGTGTCGAGTGATTGCCGTGCCTGCACCAGGTCGAGGTTGTCGGTCGTCGACGTGTCCCATGGCATCGCTAGCAGCAAATCGAGATAATTGCGGATGACGTGGGTTTCCGGGGAGGAGTTGCCTAGGTCGGCGAGGCGCTTGGCCTCATCGAGTGCGGTCTTTTTCACGCTCTCCGGCATCGGCGACGCCTTCACCTTGTCGGCGTAGTCGTCGCTGGCCTTGCCGTCGTCGTCGCCGAGCTCCTCTTTGATCGTTCGCATCTGCTCGCGCAGGATCGCCTCGCGCTGATGTTTGCCCATCTTGGTGGCTAATTTTTCGCGAATCTCGCTCTGCAGCTGCAGAGCCTCCTTCTGCATCTGCATCAACTCGAGCAGCTTCAATGAGCGCTGCTTAAGCGACGTCATCTCCAGCAGCTCCTGCTTGGTCGCCAGCGGCACTTCGAGATACTCGGCACAGAGATTCGTGAGAAGCTGCGCGTCATCCAGCCCCGCAATCAGCTCGGCGACTTGGCGCGTATCGCCGGGGATCAGGCCCAAGATATCCTTGGCCATCGACTTAATGTTGGTGACCAGGGCGACGATGGTCTTCTCATCGCCATCACGAACATCATCAAGCGCCTCGACCGTCACTGCGAGGTAAGGCTTGTCGGATTGATGCGCCGTGATTCGCACCCGACGGACACCTCGCACCAGAATCTGATAGCCGTGCTCTGCAGAGCCACGCTGCTTCTCGATCTTGCACAGGGTGCCGATTTTATACAGCTCACCTTCGGACGGATCGGCGTTGTCGTCACTGCGCTGAGTGATCGCTACGATCAAACCATCGCCGAGTTGCGCCGTATCGATGGCCGCCAGGCTCTTGGCCCTCCCAACGTTCAAAGGAAGGGTGGTTCCAGGGAAAATCACCACGTTGCGCGTGGCGAGGACAGGAATGCTGCGGTTTTCAAATAAATCCATGTGTTGTCCCTTGTGCTTGGTCGGTTGGACGCCGGACAAGAGATAACATGGGGCCGATCAAGCAACTGTCAATGCGTCGCTTTGGTCAGGTCGCTACATGACGGAATGATGGTCCATACTCAATCGTTCGATCGCTTGGATGAGGGCGCGGTTGATCGGCACGCGTTGGGTCAAGCTCGGGGTTGGCGCTATCATACTGAGGCGCATCGAGTATTCGGAGAACAAGGGGACGGCGCCACCGGCATCGATCGCGACCTGGGCTGCAGCCACCACCTCAGGTTGTAGCTTTTTGTGCCAGTGGCACGCAGCGAGGGATGGGGGGCGTGCCGCCCTAGTGCTGACGGCGGCAAAGCCAAACATCCGGCACAAACTCGGCCTGTGGCTGTACTGGGTGCACCGCCCGAGGGTGGGATCGCCTGGATCACGCGCGTAAAAAACGCAGATGCCATCAGGATCAGCCGCAGCCGCATCATACCACTGGTCTGAGGTCTCGCTCTCTATTAGCGCTTGCGCTAGGGGGAGCATTTCAAGCGGCATCGCATCGATGCCAGGTTTCAGGCAGCACTGACCGCAACCAACGCGGCAACGAATGCCACTTGCAGCGGCGTAGTTCGTCGTCACCTCTTCGATCTCATTTAAGAGTGTGGCGACTTGGACCGTGGCATCTGCCAAAAACGACGTCGGCTCATTCATCCTGCTCCTGGTCGGTATTTTGCTCGTTGGTTTCCGCCGCTTGGGCTGAGGGCACCGTGGTGACCGGGTCTTTGCCCTTCACACTGGCCGGCCTATCCTCCGACTTTAGCGATTTTTCGTCAACCTTTACCGCTTTATCCCCAGACGGCGGCACGTTGGCGATCGCCGCAGGCTTTGT
Organism: Pseudomonadota bacterium; assembly: GCA_026390445.1. Taxonomy (GTDB): domain Bacteria; phylum Bdellovibrionota_B; class Oligoflexia; order Oligoflexales; family CAIYRB01; genus CAIYRB01. Next base: position 2,503 of record JAPLFX010000226.1, on the reverse strand, counting down.
GTCGGGAGTTAACCAACGGACGACGCGGGTAAAATCGGCGAACCTGGTGAAGCGTCCTTCGGCGCCAAGAAAGACCATGCCGACTTCGCGGTTACTAAAGGTCTTGGCGGCTATCGCTAGGCAGTAGCGCGCGATATCGGTGTAACCGGTCTTGCCGCCTAGGATCTGCGCGATGTTTTTTGACAGCAGGCGATCGGTGTTGCGGATCTTCATCGGGCGCAAACGCCCGTCCTTATGCGCGACGATTTCATATTCCTGTTTGCCCATGATCTCGGTGAGCGTCGGCAGCTTGATCGCTTCTCGCAGCGCCACCATGACCTCGCGGGCGGTCGAGACGTTCTCTAAAGACAAGCCGTCGGGTTCTCTAAAGAAGGTTTTACTCAGCCCCAACTTTTGCGCTTTTAAGGTCATCTTCTGCGCCATCATCGTTGGGTCCATGCCGCAGGCTTCGCTCAGTGCCGGCATGGCACGGTTGTCTGAGCGCATCAGCGCGGCATGAAGTAGATCGCGGTGACTATAGCTCCAGCCAGTGGTCAACTTGGTTTTGTCGCCGCCGCGCGCGGCATCGCGGTTGGCTGGAGACATTTCATGCAGAGCATCCATATCGATCTTGCATTCTTCGATAAAGACGAGCGCGGCGAAGACTTTCGAGATGCTAGCGATGGGGCGGACAACATCCGCGTCTCTCTCATATAAGACGGCATCGCTTTTGAGGTCGACCACAAGCGCTGTCGGTGATTTTATCTGCGGCTTACCGTCGCTGCCGATGTCTGGATTTGCTACGCCCCTTTTGGCCAAGGCTGTGGGGGCTCCGCCTAAGGTGAGCCCAGTGGCTATGATCGTAGCGATTGCAATAGGAAATCGACAAAGGGCCATTGGTGCTACCTCTTAGTCATGGCGATGGTTTCGAAAGTTGGTGAGCCTTCAGTTGATTGTAGTATAGGAACGGCTTCGCTGCACTTGGGTCTTCAGCCCAGTGGTGGCGCGGATAGCGGCGAGCGAATTCGCTGCGTAGCGCTGGGTAGTGACGCTGCCAAAATCCAGCTAGGTCGTTGGTGACCTGAATCGGCCTGCGGTTAGGTGCTAAAAGGTGCAGGGTTAACGGCTTGTCGCGGGCGATACGCGGTGTCTCGCTCAGACCGTAAAAGTCTTGAATGAAGCCCGTCACGAAGGGCGGCTTGCCGACTTCGTAGCTGAGTTTAAGCGTCTTACCATTGCTGAGGCGAAGCTCGCCGGGTGCCGCGCGGCTCAGCAGGGCTTGGAGGTGCTGTGGCAGCTGCTCCAGGATGTAGGTAAGGAGGGGCTGCGCGGCGATCTCGCGGAAGCTCCTCTTGCCGTCACAGATGGTCGACTGCAGCAATGCCAGCATGTCGCCGGAAAAGTGCGGGAACTCAGCGTGCTCGCTGCAGCCGGCTAAGGCCTCAACGCGGGCATGATAGGTGCTGAGGTCGCTATCGTCAGGGAAGGGTTTTGGCCAGCGCTCGGCTAGTTTTAGGGTAAGCAGGGCTTCGACTTCGGCGGCCTGAGCCGAGCTGACCTTGGCTCGCGATTCGCTTACGATCAATTGGCCGTAAAGTAAGCGCTGCATGACATCGACGCGCTCGGCGGCGTCACTCCAGGTGGTCACGATGACGTCGCTGAGAAGGGGGGCCGGACTATCCAAAAGGTGATCCGGTTGCAGCTGTGCGGCGACATAGATCATGGTGCCGCGACCATCGCCTTGGCCGCTGATCTCGGCGGTATCCAATGCCAGGATCAAATCGGCCGTTTGGACGACCGAGGATTCAGCCAGTGTGCCGCCGCGACCTAAACAGAAATTGTATAAAATGCGTTCCTTGCGTGGGCTACCACTAGGACTAGGTGGCAGAATGCGACGCTTCGCCACCCGCTCGGGAAACCCAGCCAGCAAACACAAGATCAGTCCGTCTTGCTCAGCCTCAGATAGCGTCGGCCAGCGTCCCAGTTGCATGCGGCGAGCTATTTGCTCGTAGCCGTTGAGGATCTGCCGAGCTTTTCGTTCATCGAAGGCCGCTTCGCCGAAACGCTTAGCCCGTCTCTGGCTTAGGCTGGCAATCAGTTCCATTTGAAAAAGAATGTCGGAGAATTCGTGGGTGATTGCGGCGACGCCGCGCCGCAGCAACATTCCCTCGCCGATGAGGCAAGCCGCCGCTAGGGCTTGACTGCCGCAGCCCAGCTCTAGGCCGCGCTGAACCATAGCTGCCAAGCGTGGATGCAGCGGGAGTTTGGCCATGGCTCGACCGCGTGCGGTTAGTCGCCCTTGGTCATCGATGGCGCCCAAGTAATTTAACAGCTGTCCAGCCGCTTGACCGGGTTTCGCTTCGGGTGGTTCGAACCAAGGTAGTAGGTGCTCAAGGCCCCAGCTTTCATTGCTCTGCCGCGACATCACGCCTTGGTCGATGAGGGCTAGGGCCGAAAGCAAGGCCTCCGCCAGGTCCATGCGCTGAATATCTGGCAGGGTATAGGCAGGCCGGCCGAGAAAGTC
>JAPLFX010000210.1 GCA_026390445.1 Pseudomonadota bacterium | reverse complement strand
CGAGCGGGAGCTTAAGTGGGGCATGAAAGATGGCAGCTGCAGCAAGGCCGATCAGCAGTTTGCAACGATTACCCCGTACGTCACGGTCGCAGGACTCCGCACGGCGATATCTCATGGTGTGGCTTATTTTGACTTTTACCTACGCCCAAAGGTGCCGGGCCAAGACTTTTTGGTGTGGGAACGCCGCACCAAGCTGTTTCGCTTTGTCGACGAGATCGTCGCTACGATCAGCCGAGCGACCGAAAAGAAGGAATGGACTCGCTACCAATTCACGCAGATCTTGGACAAGGACGCCAAGGTCCTACAGTCCTATCCGCATTTCATCGAACGTTCGAAGGAGTTCGCGACTCAGAATCATTTAAACTTCGACACGATGATGTGGTTTCGCTGCTTCGAGGGAACGGTTGGCTGTAGTCGACATCATCTCGAAAGTGGTACCCCGTCGGACAAGGCAACCGGATTCTCCGATCCACTTAACTATGCCGCGATGCCGATTTTTTAATGAGACCTCGGTAGCAGATCGTTGCTAAATTGAATGCCCACATCCTACGCGGCCGTCACTTCCTGCGCTCACGCAACATCCAGCCCTGAAGCTGATGACGAGAGCTAAACACGCGGCGATAGACCAGCAAGGCCGCGGCGACGGTGGCCAGACTGGCTCCGGATGCGATCAGAAACATCACGACGATTTGATACTTAACGGCTTCGACCGGATCGATGCCCGACAGCAGCTGGCCAGTCATCATGCCGGGCAGACTGACGATCCCAGCCACCATCATCCCGTTGATCGTTGGAATCATGCCGGTGCGTACCGCCTTACTCAGAGCGGGACGTGCAGCTTCAGCCCGGCTAGCGCCAAGGCTAAGCATCGCCTCAATCTGATCGCGCTCCCCAACGACGGAATCGGTGAAGTGGTTGATCCCTAGCGAGACGCCAGTCAGCGTATTGCCCAGAATCATGCCCATCAGGGGGACGATGGTTTGTGGCTGATACCAAGGATCCTCGCGAAGGACGACGAACGCAGCAAACAGGCCCATGGTCCAACCACCGAGCACCACCGACATCAGCCCATCCCACCACATCCCAGTATAGACGCGGTCCGGTCTCTGCACGGCCGCTGATGTCGCGAGTCCGGACATGATGACGATGATCCCTGCCACCAGAAACCACGAGCTATGGGCAAACACAAAGCGCAGGACCAGTCCCACGAGCAGAAGCTGGACCACCATGCGCACCGCAGCGATCGCCAGCTGCTTGCCGAGTTTGAGCTGGAGGAGCGCGGATAACGCACCATTGACGAGGACGAGGGCACCGGCCAAGGCGACTTGCAGATAGGTTAGGGATTGATACAAGTCACGTCCTTTTCGCCTGCACGCTTATGGAATGCGCCCACCGACAATCTTGATGACCCGATTGCTGAGACTGACTTGCTGCTTCTCATCGTGCGTGACCCAGATCAGAGCCCGGCCCAGCGACAAGCCGTGGTCTAAGCCGCTCGGTCGGTCAGCCGCCCAAGTGGTGACCAGTTGCTGGAAGGATGCCGCAGTCTGCGCATCGAGGGCCGATGTCGCTTCGTCTAGTAGCAGCACCTGGGGCGCGAGTTGCAGAGCACGCACCAAGGCGACAAGCTGCGCCTCACCACCCGAGAGATCTCGAGCATTCTTGGTCAAAAAATCGTCACCACGACCCAGTCGGGCGAACCAAGATCGTGCCTGGGCTTCGTCATAGGACTTACCGGCGCTGGCGGCAAAGGCAAAAGGCAAGCGCAGATTGTCCGCCACGCTGCCCGGCAGCATCGCCGAGCGCTGCTGCAAGTAAATAACTTTTTGTCTATAGGACGGTACGGCAGCTGCCTCTATGGGAGCGTTCTGCCAAAGCACGTCGCCCTGGTCACAAGCATCGAGTAAGGCCAGGGCTCGCAGAATAACCGATTTACCGGCTCCCGACGGACCACGCAATGCCAGCTGGTCGCCTTCGTGCAGGCTCAAGCTGATGCCTTGAAAGAGCCAAGCTCCTTGCCCCGGCGCCCTACGGCTCAAGTTGCGCGCCTCGATCAGTGGCGGCGGCGGAGGCCGCGTTGCTGCGTGGGTGGTTGCGTCCGTCACCTGATCGGTAGCTCCTTAGCCGCTAACTTCGCTGTGCCCGAATCACTTAGGTGGCGTGGGATGATGACTCCCGCAAACCTCACGTTGAACCTCTTCATATTCGCCGCGCCCGCTCTCGACGTATGACTCGTCGTCCTCGTCCTCGACCCTCACCGGTGCTGCGAGATTGACCTCGACGATCGTTTTATTCTTGTCCCTTTTGTTGCCGGTGTCCGACGGCAGGACGGGTGAATGTTGGTTTTCCAGCGAAATATGCTTTAACCTGGTGCGAAACGCATAGGTCTTGTCACCGGTCTTGACGATGGTGATCCGGCGAAGATACTGGTTACCACCAAAGCCTGAGTATTGCTTAAACTCGGTGACCAAGTCCGCGTCGGTCTGACTTTTGATTTCGTAGCCGTTGAGCAGCAGAGACTTGCGCATGGTCGCAAGATCGGTAGCACGACACGTCGTCAAACTCTCGACCTCAGCGCTGCTCAGCGGCTGAAAGTGGGTGCAGCCTTGGAACAAGGCGACGGTAAAACTGAGGATAGGAAGTAGCTGCGAACGCCAGATCATGCGAGGTCCATTAAATTCATAATTGTTACACTTTGATCGGTCTTGCGCGACCACCTTAGACCGCCAAGGTCTGTATAGAATGGTTTGACATAAACTACCAAATCCTTTCTTACCACTTAATTTACAGTCTGTTATGATTTAATCCCAGTGCCGCTACAGGCCCTGGTCTCAGGGTCACCCGAAAGACTGCCGACAACCATCTAGAGTGATCGATGGATCTGGACGCAAAGCCAAGGGGTTCGACACGGTGGCGACCCACCTGCATAAACCATCGCATATGACCCTGCTTCTGTTCATGATCGCGGCGCTGACCTGCGGCCAGACGGCACGTGCTAGCAGGAATCCACGCATCGAGCGCGGCCACCTCGACTTGTCCCAGGAAGGCCAAGCGTGGGAACCGGTCTCGCTCAGCGGCGACTGGCAGTTCTTTTGGCAGCAGTTGATCACACCAGGTGCCACAGACACCCAACCGGCCGTGTACTTTCCCATCCCGTCCATCTGGCGCGATGCCATGGCTGATTCGCAGCCTCTCACCGAGCACGGTCAGGCCAGCTACCGTCTGCACATCAAGTTGCCTCCCGGGACCAGCCAGATTGGTTTGCATCTCCCCTACTTTTACGGTTGGGTAAAGCTTTTCATCAACGGCGAAGCCGTGCGCGAGTTCGGCACCTATGATCCCAGTGTGCCGCGGACCGAAGGCGGTGGCGGTGGCTACTACGTCTACCATGCAGTGTCAGGGCAAGACCTAGAGATCCTACTGCAGACGATCAACTATAATGCTGCTTACGGCGGCACGACCGCCGAGATGTTGATCGGCGATGCCGAGACCATGGCCATCCGCCAAGGACTGCGCTTGGCATTCGATGGCTTTATCTTTAGCACCATCATCTTCATGGCGTTTTATCACGGCTATATGTACATCAGTCGACGCCACGAGCGTTCGAATCTATGGTTTGCCATCTTTAGCCTGCTGATCGCGGCGCGCAATATCATCGTCGGCGAAGGCAATATCGGCATGTCCTTCTTGCATGTGCCGGCCCTATGGTCGTGGCGCTTAGAACTAGTCACCTACTATTTGGCGATTCCGGTCTTTGCGCAGTTCATCAACGTCATCTATCCGCTGGAAACACGGCGTCGCTATGCCAATATTTCGTGGGCACTGGCCGTTCCCTTAACACTGATTACGCTAGTGACCAGCTCGGAAATCTTCAGCCCGCTGCGAATCATCATGCAGGGCCTGAATATCGTCTTGATGGTGGTCTATGGCCAGTCCATTACCCAGGCGATCCTGCATCGTCGGCAGGGCGCCCGCATCTTTCTGGCGGGATTCGTCGCCTTGGCCATCCTTTCGATCGTCGAGATCATCGCCGTCAATCTCAGGCTCGACCTACCGCGGCTCTCGCCGATCGGCATGTATGTCTTTATCTGCTTCCAATCGATCCTCTTAGCTAAGCGTTTTAACACCGCCTTTGTCGGCGTCGAACGCAGCGAACAGCGTATTCGTCACCTCAACGAAGAGCTAAGAGAACAGGAGCTAACCCGCTTGCAGCTGGCGCGAGCCAAAGCCGAGCGCAATATCTTGCAGGCCAGTCTGGTCGAAGCACAGGCGGTTTACACCTCGCTTGGCGTAGCCGCTGGCAGTGTCCCCGGCATCGAGATAGCCAGCCATTTTAAAGCTGCCGAGATGGCCGGAGGCGACTGGCTGGGAATCAGCTACGACGAAAAGCGCCACCGTCTCTACCTAGTGATCGGCGACGTAACCGGTCACGATATGCTTTCTGCTTTGGTGACTGTGGCATCTGCCGGCACGTTTAAGGGCGCGATGGCGGCGATCAAATCGCAGGGCGAGACGGCGACGATGGACGACTGTTTGGCCATCCTGGTCAAGGTCATGAACGACTCAGTGCTCGGGTCTGGGCGACAAGACCACCGATTGATGACGATGGCACTCCTCGCCATCGACGTCAGGACCGGCGACCTTGCTTATGCCAATGCCGGCCATACTCCCGTACTACATGTGTCACATGGAGCCATCAAAGTGGTCTTAGCGCGTGCCAACCCGCTCGGTCTCGCTGAGGACTTTATGATCGGCACGGCCCGCCTCCACCTGAGTAAAGGGGACGGCATCTTCGCCTATACCGATGGCCTTTTAGACAACGAAGGTCCGGAAGGTGACAAACTGCGGCTTCGGTCACTCAAAGAAATCCTCCGGACGGAGCAGAATCCCAGCCTCGTGCACCAGCGGATCACGACCGATTGTGCCGCGATTTGGCAGCAGCACCCACCAAAGGATGATAGTAGCTTTGTTTATCTGAGGTGGACCGGCTAGGAACCGGATGCGCTGCGGCGGCAACGACCTTCATTAAGACGACGTGCCCGAGCACGGCCTTTAAGAAAACCGCTTAAACGCCACAGTGCCATTGGTCCCGCCAAAGCCGAAGGAGTTCGACAAGGCGTAGCGCAGCGTTCGCTCCCTAGCCTTGAGCGGCGTGTAGTCGAGCGGACACTCTGGATCCGGTGTATGCAGGTTGGCCGTCGGAGGAATAAGCGAACGATGCATGGCCAAGACCGTCAGCACCGCCTCAATACCACCTGCAGCGCCCAAGCAGTGTCCGGTGACGCCTTTAGTCGATGACACGGCCAGCTTATAGGCATGCGAGCCAAACACCTTGCCGATGGCGGTGCTCTCGTATTTGTCGTTGAGTCCGGTCGAGGTGCCATGCGCGTTGATATAGTCCACCTGGTCGAGCGGGACGCTGCCGACCTCCAGCGCCATCTTCATACAGCGCTGCGCGCCTTCGCCCTCTGGTGCGGGCGCGGTGATATGGTACGCGTCACCCGACATGCCGTAGCCGACCAGCTCGGCGTAGATCTTCGCGCCGCGGCGCTTGGCATGCTCGTATTCCTCTAACACCAAAATTCCCGCACCTTCGCCCATGACGAACCCGTCGCGGTTTAGATCAAAAGGACGCGACGCCTCGGCCGGATGATCGTTATTGGTGCTGAGCGCCTTCATGGATGCAAACGCGGCGATCGATAGCCGGGTGATGGCGGACTCGGCGCCACCAGCGATCATGACATCGGCCATATGGTTGCGGATGTAGAGAAAGGCCTCGCCGACCCCATGGGTCCCGCTCGTACAAGCAGTCGTCGTGCAGATATTTGGGCCCTTGAGATCAAGCAGACGCGACACGACGCCGGCCGCCATATTGGCGATGGTGTAGGGCATGAAGAACGGCGATACGCGCCTTGGTCCCTGCTCTTTCATGATCAAGGTACTGGACTCGATCTCCTCGATGCCACCCATACCGACACCGATAGAGGCACCCCACCGCTCGCGGTTGTCTCTATGCGCATCCAGACCAGCATCGCGGTAGGCTTCACGACTGGCGACTGCAGCCAACTGCACAAACCGACTGGTGCGCCGCGCCTCTTTCACATCGAAGACCGAACTGGCATCGAGATCTTTCACCTCAGCAGCGATCTGGACCGACAGGCCCTCCGCGTCAAACTTGGTGATCTTGGTAATACCCGAACGCGCATGAATGGCGCCGTCCCACGTCGACTCGACATCGTTGCCACAGGGCGTTACCAAACCAAGGCCTGTCACCACCACTCGTCTCATCTTGGATCCTCACACTGCTTTTTCGCCATAGTTCACAGGTCTTGATGGTGAAGAAGCATGGCGCAACGGCCGGTTTTATTCAAGGGGCGTTGTACCACGCCTACCCGAGACTAGCGTGAACGAGACGCTAACGGCGAAACGCCCACCAGACCATGGTTTGGCGGCCTATGGGCGGCCCCATCAGCGCGCTTTAGGATTGATTCTATTGACCTTTTTCCACCTGTTAAAAAACGGTAAATTCTCGATATCCAAGGTGTTCTCCGACGGAGGGAGGCGGTTTTTCTGGTAGACGAGAAAGCTGCCGACCAACAGCAACACGAGGTTGGGCAGCCAGGCCGCAATCACTGCCTTCATGGTACCGTTTTCGGCGAAATTTTTGAAACCCATCATCAACACGTAGCCGGCCATAATCGTCAAGATGGCACCGACGTAGGCCATACTTTTGCCACGGCGCGGGTCGGTGACGCCAAGAGCCATCCCAAACATCGCGAAGGTGATGACCGCAAACGGCCCGGCAATCCGCGTGTGCCAGAGAAAGTCAGCGCGCTTGTAGTTGCCCTCTTGCTCGTCGCTGCGCTTAGGCAAGGCCGCCAGCTCATTGATGTACTTGCGCAGTTCCAGCGGGCGAAAGCTGCGATAGTCATCCTCGGCGGCATCGGCGCCGAGGATCTGCTCACGAAAGATGCGCAGGATATCGATATCGGTCTTGTTAAACTTGAGAATCGAGATCTTGGTGTTTGCGCCTGCCGCGGTAGAAAAGGCGACGCCGTGGTCCAAGGAAAGCTTGAGGTCCCCGGTCTCGACGGAACCAGTCAGATTGCCCGATGGCGCCAACAGCGTGAAGTTCGAATTTTTTGCATTACCGCCAGGCGCCAACATCACGTTTTGAAAGTGGGTCCGGTCCGATGAGATCTTTTCGGCGTACAAGACATAGCCTAGAAAGCCGTCGAGAAACACTCCAGGCTGCATCTTGTATTTCACCATATTGTCGAGCTCGGTCTGGGTTTTGCGGTAAAAAAACTGCACTAACTCGCGCCGTCCCCAGGCCTCTAGATTCATGGCGCAAGCCGCCGCAACCACGTAGAGCAACACCGACACCGTCATCACCGTGACTGCTGCCCGCTTGAGCGGATATCCAGCGGCCAACAAGGCCGCGTACTCACCATCGGCGCTCAGACGTCCAAAGGTCAGCACCGCCGCAAACAGATAGGCCATTGGGATCGTCAACGATAGAAACGGCAGGATGAGGTAGAGAAATGGCAGAAACACATTTTCCAGCGACAGGCCAAAAGTAACTAGGACTTCCGACAAGCGCACCAGCTGGGACACCACGATGATCGAACAGATGATGATTAAGACAGAAAGAAACTGCGGCAGCAGTTCTTTGAGCAAATAGCGAACAATCAGCAACCTCGGTCCCTTCTGCAGCACCCAGCGCCGGCCGGGAGGTCCACGTATTTGTCTCCAGCCGTGAGCTGGCGATTTTAAACTCTGACAATCTCAGGTACCATAACACTATGACTTGGATTAGATCCCACATGATCGCGCGCACCGCTCGGGTCCTGGCGACCGTTTGCGGGGTTGGCCTCGGTTTTAGCCGTGTTCTGCTGGCTGAAGGCGCTCCTCTGCCCGTGGTGCCACCGGACCTGCCCGCTGCAAGTGCCGACGGATTAATATACCTCGCCGGGACCGATGGTGTCCTGCGGGCCACCACCATCGACCCTGCTCTGCAGCAACGCCTGACCAGCTACCTGGCCGACAGCCACAGCCCGATCGGCGGCGTCGTCGTCGCCGACGTGCACACCGGCAGCATCCTCGCCATCGCCCAAGGTCGCCGGCCCGATGCCTGGGGCGGGCGCACGCACACCGCCTTACATGCGGGCTTCCCGGCTGCCTCGCTGTTTAAAACGGTCGTCGCCACCGCCGCCTTTGAGGTCGCCGACCTCGATGCCAATGCCAGCGTTGGCCTGACCGGCGGCTGCTCACACGTCCGCGAGACCGGCGAATGGCTACGCGATCATTCGCCCAACGACCGCAGCCGCATGTCGATGCGCACGGCCTTTGGCAAATCATGCAACGGCTACTTCGCCAAAATCGGCGTCAACGAACTCGGCATCGGCATCATCACCGAATTCGCCCGCCGTTTTGGCTGGGAGACCGGGGTCCCGGCCGACTTTAAGATCGAAAAAAGTCCGTTCCACCCGCCCGTACCGCAGTCGGCCAGCGCCCACACCGTCGGCAGCTTCGCCGCTGGTTTTGGCAAGGTTGGCCTGAGCGCGGCCCATGCGGCCTATATCATGCTAACGATCGCCAATCGCGGCGCCCAGGTTCCGCTGCGCCTCTTTCGCGACTCGCCGCTACCGCCGCCGGTGGCTGAACGCCGCCGCATCTTTGGCGAGGATACCGCTGACCGCCTGGCTTCGGTCCTCGATGCCTCGGTCAAGAGCGGCACCTCGGCGTTTGCCTTCAGGCGCGGTAAATACCGCCGCATCCAAGACATCGTCGGTGGCAAGACCGGCACCCTCACCGGCAGCTCACCGCATGGCCTAACCAGCTGGTTCGCCGGGCTAGCCCCCAAGGACGCCCCCGAAGTCGTCGTCGGCAGCGTCGTCCTCTTGGAGGCCAATTGGCACATCAAAGGCCCCAACCTAGCCGCCGAGGGGCTGTGGTCCTACTTCGACCTAAAACTAAACCAAAAAGCCATGAACACCGCCAGCTTCATGCCGGTAGCCTCCAGGGAAAATGCTAAAAAGACCGAGTAAACAAGCATGCCCTTGCCGACTCCCCAGAAAGCCTGCTAAGACCCTCTGAGATCTGTCTTTTCTGGGGGTTCAAGGCGATGGCTCAGCAAGGTATTCCAGTCGTCGATCTGAGGGAATTTAAGGATGCGCCGGATGGTCGAGCGCGATTTGTCGATCACATAGGCGCGGCCATGGCTGACACTGGATTCTTTGTCCTCGAAGGGCATGGCATCCCAGACGAGTTGATCGAGCGCGCGTACGCTCTAGCGGAATCCTTGTTTTTAAGGACCGAGGCGGAAAAGCAAGGCTACGAGCGCCGTGAGCTGCATGGACAGCGCGGTTACACCGCGTTCGGCCGGGAACACGCCAAAGACGCGGACGCCCCTGACCTTAAAGAGTTCTGGCACGTCGGTCAGGAGTTAGCCCCAGACCACCCCTTGGCCGAGGTCTACCCGGCCAACATCTGGCCAACAGAAGTACCAGAATTTAAAGCGGTCTATTCGTCCTTGTTTCGCCGACTCGACGCCTGTGCCGGCGACCTCCTGGAAGCCTGCGCCCTGGCCATCGGCGAGCCGACCGAGCGCTTTTCGAGCTTGGCCAAAGACGGTAACTCCATCCTGCGCGTCATTCACTACCCGCCGATCGGCTTAGACGCGCACCCCAAGAGTATCCGCGCCGCTGCCCACGAAGATATCAACCTCATCACCCTGCTGCCTGCGGCAACTGCTGGCGGCCTGGAGCTACTGGAGCGAAATGGCAGTTGGCGCCCGGTCGAGGCCACCAAGGGTCAGATCATCGTCGATGCTGGCGATATGCTGCAAAATATCACCAACGGCCTGTTTAAAAGCACCACCCACCGCGTCATCAATCCCGGCAACTCGCGGGACCGACGCTTCTCGCTACCGTTCTTTGTCCACCCACGCTCCGAGGTGGATTTAACCCCGTTGCCTAGCTGCGTCGCACTGACCGGTGGAAAGGTGGTCTACCCACCGATCACCGCAGGCGACTATTTGCAGCAGCGATTGCGGGAAATAGGCTTGAAATGAAGGCAATGATGCGGCTAAAGCAGTGGGTTCCAGGATTCCTTGTCACCCTCTGCTCGGTGCAGGCGCCGCTGGCAAGGGCCGAGTGGACCGCGAACGTCGGCTACCACAACCCCGTCGATGCGACCATCGGCCTAAACCTACTCTACTTTGGCAAACCATGGGCCTTCGAGGTCGGGCTCGGCTGGATCGACGCCAGTACCGATAAGACGACGACGGACAAAAGCAGCTCTAGCAAGACCAAGACCACCGGTGGCAGCGTCGCTGCGGCTGGAGATGTCGACGTCAAGTACCTGTTCGGCGCCAGTAAATTCCGGCCCTACGTGCAAGCAGGAGTTGGCGTCGGTATCGGCGCTGGAGCGGGATCTTCGGCTGGGCTCGGAGCCAGTGCGGGAGGGCTTTTTGCCGGGATCGGCCTGATGCTGGGTAGTCCGGGATTTTATGGTTATGGTTCGTACAACAGCGACAAATATGGCGACACCTTTGCCCAGGGCGGCTTGGGCGTGAGCCTTTAAGCTGTTTAACCATCACCATTGCAAAAGGCGTGGCGATTATGAATTCCTCTGAGTCCGCATGGTCCTCCTGGCGCTCCGCTTTGCTACATCGGGCGGTTTTAGTCGCTTCACTCGGGTACTTTGTCGATGTTTATGACTTGGTTTTGTTTAGCATCGTCCGCGTGGCGAGCCTGCGTAGTCTCGGCGTCGCCGAGGATCAGCTGCTCACCGTGGGCGTGCAGCTGCTGAATATGCAGATGATCGGCATGTTGATCGGTGGCGTGTTGTGGGGCGTGTTGGGCGACCGGCATGGTCGCATCTCGGTGCTGTTTGGCTCCATTGCGCTGTATTCGCTCGCCAATATCGCCAATGCATTTGCGACCACAACCGATATGTATGCGGTCTTGAGGCTGCTCGCCGGCATCGGTTTAGCTGGAGAATTGGGCGCCGCAGTGACACTGGTCAGCGAAACACTGCCGCGTGAAACCAGGGGCTACGGCACCAGCTTTGTCGCTGGATTTGGCGTCTCAGGCGCCATCGTCGCCGCAGCGGTGGCAGCGAATTTTGATTGGCGAGTCTCCTACGTGGTCGGTGGCGTCATGGGTCTACTCTTGCTGCTCCTGCGCCTTAAAATGGCGGAGTCTGGGATGTTCTCGTCGCTCAGCACCAAGACAGGCATTAGTAAGGGCAACTTTTTTCAGCTTTTTACGCAAAAAGAACGCTTATGGCGCTACCTGCGCTGCATCCTCATCGGCATGCCGACATGGTTTGTAATCGGAGTCTTAGTGACCTTTTCGCCAGAGATCTGCGCTGAGCTAGGAGCGACCGGCAAGATTACGGCAGGGACGAGCATTTTATGTAACTACGCCGGACTCATCGTTGGTGATTTAGCCAGCGGTTTGATCAGTCAATGGTGGCGCAGCAGGCGCAAGGTCGTGGCGGTCTTTGTCACCTTAACCATGGCGGGCTGCGCGGCGTATTTGCTGCTGCACGGCATGAGCCCTGCTGTTTACTACGGGGTCTTTTTTCTCCTCGGTTGCTCGGCGGGATATTGGGCGCTGTTTGTCACCATTGCCGCCGAGCAGTTTGGCACGAATCTACGCGCGACGGTGGCGACCACCGCGCCGAACTTCATTCGCGGCTCGGTCGTGCTCCTGACCATGGCACTGACCTGGCTGCGCGGGTCTTTTGGCCTGACCGGCGGCGCGATGATTGTCGGTGCGGGATGCTTTGCTTTGACCTTTGCGGCGCTGTGGCGCTTACCTGAGACCTTTGGCAAAGATTTGGATTTTGTTGAAAGCTAGCGGGTGATCATTGAGGGCGTTTTTTGTAGATAAGCCGCTGAAATAAACCAAGAAGGTTCCAAGACCTTCGCCAAGATGTCCGCCAAGACATGGATCACAAAGACGGTATCCTTGCCATCGCTGCAGCCCCGATCGGGTATATTCGTGCCACCCAGGAGACTTTTGAACCCGATCGGGTATAATTGCCCAAGAGGCGAAGAAAATACTCCTGATCGGGTATAGAGGAGGGCCTACACACGTGGCCACTGAGGACATGCCGGGTGAACATCGAGAGTTGCTAGGACCTATCGCGGAGTTCGTCCGCAAGCGCCGGGGCAAGTTGGGCTATACCCAACAACAACTGGCACAGCGAGTTGGCGTGGGCCTCAGGTTCATCCGTGAATTGGAGGGCGACAAGGCTAGCCTCCGCTTAGACAAGGTCAATCAAGTACTCGAATTTCTTGGGGCAGAATTGGCCCCGCGAGCGCTGACACGCCGAGACACCACCGATGCGTAAAGGTGACGTCTATATCGAGACCACGAAGGTCGGAGAAATCTCCGAGTCGGCTGATGGCGCCTTCATCTTTGTCTACGATGTGGCCTACGCCACTCAGCCACATTCAAAGGCTGTCAGTCGTACCTTACCGGTTCGGCAGGAACCATATACCAGTCGCGTTTTGTTTCCATTCTTTGACGGATTAATACCGGAAGGCTGGCTACTCGACGTCGCCGTGCGCAATTGGAAGCTAAAAAGCCATGACCGTATGGGACTACTGCTGGTGGCGTGCGGCGACTGTATCGGCAATGTCAGCATCCATCTAGCTCTAGAGGTTCATTCATGAGATGCCTCAAGTGCTGCCAATCAACAAGCTCGGGAGAGTTCCATCCTAAATGTGCGCAATCGGTCTTTGGACAGCGCCACCCTCCGCGCCTTGACACCACGATGGACGAACTTGAGCACCTAGCTCAATGGATCATTAGCCATCACATCGCGCTCACCGGCGTACAGCGTAAACTATCTCTGACTTTAGATGAGCAAGCTCCCGAGCGTTTCACCATAGTCGGAGCGCTCGGCGGCAACTACATCCTGAAGCCACCAAGTCCGCAGTATCCTGAGCTACCAGAAAACGAACATCTAACGATGCTACTAGCAGCCCATTTGGGCATCAAGACTGCCGCAAACAGCCTCATCCGTATGGCGGATCGTCAGCTCGCGTACATTACGCGGCGCTTTGACCGCGTCAATGGCAGCAAGCTTGCGTTAGAAGATCTTTGCCAGCTCACGGAGACTTTGACAGAACATAAGTATCGCGGCTCGCACGAACGCGTCGGCAAGCATATCGCAAGGTATTCAACCATCCGTGGTGATGACCTGCTGCGCTTTTTCGAGCTTACCGTATTTTGCTTTCAAACTGGCAATGCCGACATGCACCTCAAAAACTTTGCCATGGTAGAGGATGACGATGATTTTGTTCTAAGCCCTGCCTTTGATCTCCTATCGACCAGGCTGGTCCTCTCAGAGGCGATTGATGGCGAGGAGCTTGCCTTAACGCTCAATGGCAAAAAGGCGAAGCTGACGCGCGGCGACTTCCTTAAATTTGCATCGACCATTGGCTTGCCGGAACGGGTCGCGGCAGCGACCCTGACCCGGCTAGCCTCCCAGGCGAAAAGCTGTGAATCCCTGATTAAAGCAAGCTTTCTGGCGCAGGCCGCACAACAGGCTTACCGAGACCTTTTGCTTGAACGCAGCGCTCGTCTACTTTGACCTGTTCACGTCGTGCCGAGCAAGCCAAGGTCGCGCAGCGAGCCGTTGCGCTTACTTGCAGGTAAATTCGCCGGGGAACCAAGCGTCGCTATAGGTCGGAAAAACCTTTTTAGCCGCATCGCAGGCGGCGATGGGCAGACTACTACCGTTCGCAATTGTCGCCAAAGCGGCATGAGCGAACGTGCCGAAGGTCAGGTTAGCACTGGCTGTGCCTTGGGTGGGCAGATAAACCTGACCGATGCGTTTGGCCCAGTCTAGCATCAACGCCGTCTTTTTAGCGGCGTCTTGCCCAGCAGAAGCCGAAAAGATCTGATCAACGCCGTAAGCGAATATCGCACCGATGACGTGAATATCCTGATAAAAAGGCACACTGCAATCGATGTTGGCGCTGGCCTTGGTGGTAGACATAAACTGAGCTAGGACGGCCGCACTAAGGACCTTCGGTTGCGCGTCGGCAAACAGGGCTATGCCGGCATCGCGATTTTCGTGGAAGCAATCGATGCCTTTTGTCATGCCGGGCACCGAGCCCTGGACGTAATAGGCGTAGAGGTCGGCAAAGCCTTCGTTGACGGCGGCCAGTAGATCCGCGTCACCGATATGACGCGTCCCCGACGCGGCGGTAAGCGTAAAACCCGTGTTGGCGTCAGGAGCCGTTGGAAAGGAGTGCACCGGCACAGCGCCAGCGATGCCACTGGTGGCGTCGGCGATGTCGCTATGAAAGCGAAAGATATGATGGCCAAACTCGTGGGCAAGGGTCCACGGAATCTCCCACAAGTTGACGTCGACCCAGCGGCCCATCGACACGCTGAACGCTCCCTTTGGGAAGATGACGAAGGTCGGGCTACCGGAGAAGTTCGGCACATAACTCAGGTTGTCGACCGCTTCACTGCGGGTGGCCCCGTCCTGATAGAGGGTTTCCACCTTTGGCAAGACCAACAAGCTGGCTTCGGGTAAGTCGCTGGAGTGGCCGTCCACCTTACGATAGAAGACCGAGGCGGTTTCCAGCATGGCGAGACCGGTGAGAGCAACCGCTTCAACCGAGGTCCGCACAAACTCCCGATTTGTGTCACAGATATTGAGCGGAGTCGAGGCGGCAACCAAGCTCACCGGTGGCGTGCTTTGGCACTGACTAGCATCGGTGGCGCTGCCACAGTCGGTTTGCTGGTAGAGGCCATACAAAGCGAGGGAGACTCCCTTAGTGGACAAGGCGGGGCGAGCCTGCGCTGTGGGAAAGCTAAAGTTTGTTTGTGCAACCTTGCCGTCTCGCCACACGGATACATGCGCATGGTCGATTTTGCCGCCTCCAGTCACGCTGTTTTGGCAGGCAGGATCGGCGATGAAATAGCGACTGGCAAAGTAGCCATCGAAGAATTCCGCGGTGGTATGCGGTGCCACCATCGCGGGAGGAATGAATGGCTGATCATCCCCCCCCTTTTTTCCACAGGCAGGTAGCAGAGACAAGGTCAGCAGCAGCAGGCGGGAGTCCATGGGTGCCTCAAAAACAGCGGGAGGAGGAGGAGGAGAAGGAGGAGAATCAGGTACAGCAGGGAATGGGGGCGAGCAGCAAAGCGACCCTTAAGCGCCGCGAGTGGCCGGTATCAAATCGCAGGCAATGGTCACAGAACCTTCAGCATGCGGGCGAAACTTAACCAACGAACCGACCTTCATATGACGAATATCCGACTTCTGAACGTCGGACGGGAAGAACATGATGCTCCCTTGTTTAAAGGATGGATCATCGACGGCCAACCAACCGACACGGTCAGGATTGTAGTGGGTGACCCGGCCGAGGAACTCAAAATCACCCTGTGTCCCTGGGTCGAGCACCATGGCGCCGGTGGTGTGAATCGCGGCGATGGCCGCTTCGAAGGCTTGGCGCTTTGGATCATCTGCTTGCACAAAGATGTAGAGCATGTGTTTGGCCCTGGTGCAGGCAACATAGATCAAGCTGGCCATGATGGCATTACTTAGTGGCAGGTTGTATTCACTCACGTTGAGCAGTATGCCGACGTTGGTCTCCATCCCCTTGAATCCGGCGATGGTCGTCAAGCCGATCGTCTCTTTGGGTGCTTTAGCTTCGCGCCAGGTGTTTTTTTGCGAATGGGTCAGGCGGTGGAGCGGAATCTTGATGACCTCGTCGGTCTGATACAGCACGGACTCCTTTGCTGCTGGATTACGCGCCGACAGGATGGTCAGGTCCTCGTTGCTCAGTCCCTCTTCGCGCGTCAACTTGCGCACGAGGCGCCCAAGCAGGCGACGGGCATCCTCGCTATCTTGATACACGATCAATTCCGGCACATAACCGAGGCGGCCGGCGTGACTGAGCATGGTCGGCTTTTGCACGCGAAAGCTGCGCGCAAAGGTCGCGATCTCGCGCGTCGTTCGGTAGTTGTGCACCAAGGGAAAGTACGGTGGCTTAATCGGCAGGGTATCGGCGGCCACGAAGGCGTGCTCGCCGCCGCCCGAGCCAAAGACGCCCTGACTACTGTCGAAAAACAGGTAAAAATGCGCCTCCTCGCCCAAGGCGTCGGCGCTGGCGAGCAGCAGCTCGAGGGCGTCCCACCAAAACGGCTGCACATCCTGGGCTTCATCGCAGATCATGACGTCGTAGCGCGTGGTGCTTTGGGCGATAGCGGCCTTGAGGCGTACCGGAGCCTCATACTGAATCCAGTCATCCCTTTCGCCGACGAAATCGCCGGCGGGTACCAGGAGGTTGACGCCGTAACTGAGTCCTAGTTCGGCGTAGCTCATGGTCGTGACGCCGTCGCCTAAGTCGCGGCGCAAAAGCAAGGTGAGCAGCGCATTGGAGCCGACCAGCAGGACCTTTTTACCCTGATCGCGTAGGTGCTTAGCCAACATCACGGCGAGCATCGTTTTACCGGTGCCGGCTTCGCCCTCGATCGCCAAGCGTTTGGTGCTGGCAATCGGCATGATCAGGGTCTCGTGAATATGTTCGACGTCGCGAACGCGGTGCTCGTGGGTGTCGATATAGTCGCGCAGATAGAGTTTGGTGGTAAACGTCGAGCCGATCAGCAAACGGTCGAGCTCTGCTCCGACGCTGGCAAAGTCGAGGTACTTCTCTGGTTGCGACTTCTTGGCGATCGCCTTGAGCGCAGCATCGAGGTTTTTCATCCGGGTGCGACCGATGACGATCTCTGGAACCATGGCCGATGATTCAGGAAACTCCTCTTCGGCAGCCCCCGGAAAGCACACCGCATGACTGACCGGCACGCGCAGTTGATGGCGGCGCAGATAGCGCAAAAAGCGGCTCTTCCATACCAGCGCCTGCTGGAACGGGTCTTTGATGGCGAAGCTTTCACCGTGCCGGTTGATCGAGTAAAAAAGTCCTGTTTGGGCATCGTGGCGAATCCGGCCGCCTTTGACCTCGACGACGATGATACCGCAGCTTGGATGGTAGCAGACAAAGTCGATCTCGTTGTCGCGTAGGCCCTCTTCGCCATCCATCGTCGACAGGGTACGTGAGTGGTAGACCTGCCAGCCAGCACCTAAGGTGGCGCGACACTGGTTGTAGAATTGTTCCTCGGCGCTGCTGGAGAAGACGATCCGCGTCTGCTCACTGTCAGGGTGCAGGCGAACCTTGGCTAACGTTTGGGAAGAACTCATGCTTTTTTTGCCTTCGCAGCTCGCACCATGGAGTGAACTTCGGACTCTGGGAGATAAGCACCGTGGAGGCGCCGTGCACGACCAGCGGCGAGGTAGAGCATATCGCCTTTGCCGAGCAGGGTTTCTGCCCCGCTCTGATCGAGGATGGTGCGAGAATCAAGGCCGCTCATGACGCGAAAGGCGACGCGCGTGGGGAAGTTAGCCTTGATGAGTCCCGTCACGACCTGCGCCGTTGGCCGCTGCGTGGCGATCACCATATGGATACCGCAGGCGCGAGCCTTCTGGGCCAAGCGGGTGATCGGTGTTTCGATCTCTTTGCCAAGGAGCATCATCATATCGGCCATCTCATCGATGATGAGGACGATATAGGGCATCGGCACCCACTTGCCGTCAAAGTCGAGAAACTCGGTCTTCTTACGACTACGCACGACGTCGTTAAAGCCATCGATGCTGCGAGCACCGACGGCACGCATCTGACGGTAGCGTTCGTCCATTTCCACGACCAA
>JAPLFX010000153.1 GCA_026390445.1 Pseudomonadota bacterium | reverse complement strand
TCATCGCCGATATTGTCACAGGACGTGCCCTTGAGATCATCGTCAGCTGAGCCATAGGTAAAGTCGAGAGATTGACCCGCAAAGGTGGTGTGAGCAGAAGTCGCTGCCGCAGCCCCGGAATGAGTGGCGGTGTTAAAATAGAGATTGTCGAGAATTGCGGTGAGGCTGATCTGACTCGGCCCACATGAACTAGCGGTCTTTGGCCCCATCGGCAGCACCGCCATGCCGCCGTCGTAGTCGCCCGGGGTCAAGGCGAGATGGTCGACGACGGAGCTGAGTATTTCGACACGGCCGCCGCTGCAGGCGAGCGCCCGGGTGATGAGGTTGGGCTTGGTGCTCACGCGAAGGAACAGACGGCAGTCCTTGTCGATGTTAGGCAGGCTCTTTTTCTCAGCAAGCCAAAGTCCGCTAAAATAGACGAGGCTGCTGCTAACGATCGAACTGTTTGCTAGTTTTTCCGCTGCCAATGCCGACTTGAGGCTGTCAATCTTAGCCTGCGCCGCGGCGAGTAAGTCTTTCGTACTGTCAACGTCGCTGCTTGTTGCCGCAAGTAGGTCGGAGCTACCGCCGTTCAAGCGACTTTGATGACGGCGCTCCTGCTCACCACAGCCAGTCGCTAAGATCATGGCCAAACTGAGAAGGGAGAGATGTAGCCGCATTGGTTCTCCGACTGTGATGGTGAGGCTGATTCAGACACTTAATTTTGGACATACAGCATCAATATCTAGTTCTATATTAATTTTTTTATATAACAATTAATATTTTATTATATATTATAAGCCATCATAATTACTTTGAATAATATGGGTACCGAAACCTCTAGCCATCTCGAAAAATTGCATTTAATAGTTCCAGCTGAACCGGGCCAGCGCTGGCCTCTCTCATCGAAATCCACACGAGCCGGCCGCTCTGCCGCCCCTTCGCAAATTGGAGTGTGTTTGTGCCACGTAGCTTAGCCTGGCCGGTTGTCGTCTTGGCCTCCCTGATCCTTCTGCACATTGGCCAGCCAATCTTAGTGCCGCTTTGCCTGGCGGCCTTCTTGGCACAACTGCTGCTACCTGTCGTCAGCCGCCTGGAGCGCTGGCTGCCAAAAAGTGTCGCGATCCTATTGGGATTGGCTTTAGTGGGTGCCGCATTTGCCGGCATCGTCGGGGTCATTAGCGATCAGGCGGCATCGTTTCAAAAAGACGCGCCAGCCTTACAACAACGGTTTATACAGCTCACGGCAACGGTCCAGACCTTTGCCAAGGATCATTTCGGCCTAGAACCATCAGCCCTGCTGCAAATGGCGAAGAACGCCCTCGAAGGATCCCTAGGCGCCGGCGGTCAATATGCCATGACGCTGGTCGGAGCACTCGTCATGGCCGCCGGCACTGGCTCGCTGGTCGCTATCTTTGCCTTTTTGATGCTCTATTATCGGCGTCATTTCCATCGCACCCTGGTCGCCATCTGCAGCACCGACGTCGGCACTGAAAGCGTGGCGATGATCGAGCAGATTACGGCGGTCGGCCAGCGCTATGTCGCAGGTCTACTGACCGTCATCGCCGTGGTCGGCATCCTCGACACCATCGGCTTTTTTCTGGTTAAAGCGCCGTTCGCCGCACTGTTTGGTCTACTCGGTGCACTTGCCATACTGATTCCCTACGTCGGGATTATCGTCGTGGCGCCGCTTTGTTCACTCCTGACCCTGATCTCAACCGGCGAACCGTCGAGTGCCTTGGCCGTACTTTTAGTCTACGCAGTGATCCATTTTCTCGAAGGCAATGTCATTACGCCGGCACTCGTCGGCCACCAGGTCAACCTAAACCCACTAGCCTCACTGCTCGCGGTCCTAATCGGCGGTGAGCTATGGGGACCCGCTGGCATGCTGCTGTTTATCCCTCTGGCTGGGATGGCGGGCCTGGTCCTTGAAGTGACTCCCAAGGGCAAGCCCATTGCGCAACTAATCGGCACTATTGGCGTCGAAAAGCCGCGCAAGAAGAAGTGGCCGCGTTTAAGGCGCCACCCCTAATCACAGATGGTGTTACTTCTGCAACACCGCGATCAACTGGCTTCGTGCTTGAACGGCTTTGAACAAGCTGGCATAGCTCCAGGATAGATCACTCGCGCCGCGCTCATAGCCAGTGTAACGATCGAACTGCTCGGTCAGCTCACCACCCATGGCGGCGTGATAGCGAACTCGCGCTAGGTATTCATCACCGCTACGCAGCAATGCGTCTAGGACGTCGCGAAAAGCAGCGTCGCCGCGGGCCAGTGTATCACCACGGCGCAGCCTCTGACCGATGCCAGGCAGATCGGCGAAGAACGCCTCATTTTGCGCCGTGATCACGATGCGGTCAGCCGCCGCGTACAAGGATGCAGCGCGGTAGCTTAGCTCGCCTAGGGCGGCGGTAGCGATGAACCACGGATGACCCTGACTTACCCCAATACCGTCATAGCGATCTTCGGGATAGCGACCGATCGCGGGAGCCAACTGGAGTTGGGCGCGATCACGCGATACTTTGTTGATGGGGAAGAGTGTTGCGAACGTCGATCTAAGAGCATGGGCACTGGCGAGGATGCGGTCATCGTTAGGCAACAAGTAACTGTTCTCGCCCAGGGCATGCAGCGAGGCGAGGACGACACCACTATCGAGATTACTCGACTTATAATCGAGGCCGCCGCTACGGTTGATGGTCTCCACGAAATATCCACGACCGGGGTCCCAAAACCGTGCTAGTTGCGCCTCAAGAGCAGCGGCCTCGGCGAGGTAACGAGGCGCGTCACCGGGAACACCATAGGTCTTAACAAACGCCGCGCCAGCAACTAACGCCCGTTGCTGCACCAGGGCGTTATAAAAATGCTGACCGCGCACTTCTTCCCACAGATCGTATCCCTGATCGCGCCAATGGTAGGCGGTGTATTCCAAATCAGCGAGGATGGCGTTTTTCATGCCGGGCATGCTGGCGCTGAACTGCTGCTGTGCATCCAGTCTCTGCAGCGCCAACTTGTAGATCCGCATCAAACTGACCGCGCGTAGCGCTGGCCCATCGGTCTGGGGACGGCCCCAAGGCTGCTGATAGCCGATGCCCGTGACTTCAAACTTTGGCTCGCCAAAATTAGCGAAGTGGTCCTGGATGCTGCCGCTGAGCGTCGGCTGCGACTGAATCTTTAAAGAGAAATCGACGTAATTCTGGGCCTGCCGCAGGTAGGCGGCCCGATCCTCGAGTTGATTACTTGCAACATACCGGTCAAGCACCACATCGATGGTCAGCGCTGCATCTCTGGTCCAGTGGAAATAGTAGTCAGGTCCTGAGCGCGACGGCGATGCCAGGACAGCGCCATTTCCGAGCAGATTTGCACTGATCTTGGCGGCCGCCAAGGTTTGCTCGCTGCTAAGCCATGAGTCTAAGTCGTTTCTGTCAAAATCTTGAGCCTGAGCCATCGTGCCTGACCAAGGCAACATCAAGCTTACGATGCGCAGCGCTGATAACATGGACGCTTTAAGCCGAAGAAGCATAAGCGAGCCCTCCCGTAGAGGAAAAAAAGGCGAATGAACGGTGCGATAGTCTTACTTTATGCTCGGGGGTCGTCGCAACTCTCATCTTTCGGCGGAGTTAGACACGGGCGACAGGTAGGCCCAGGGCATGAACACCCTGGGCGCGGCGGATAAAAACAGGCTGACTAAAAGAGATTGATGATGGTGCTAAAGCCAGCTGTCGTATTTTGCGTCGTCATCGGTTTGTCACTGTATGGCCGACCTTTGACGAAGGCATAGAGGAACACCGATTTGGTTGCTGAAATACCGAGCCCAAAGGTCTGGTAGACGGCTGGATGCGTATACCTCGCTGGGTCCGGGATATCGCGATTGTGGTAATCGACGATGCCAATCACCGAGCGTAAGTTAAAGGTCTTATTCAGTGCGTACTCAAAATAGGGGTTGACGGCAAAGGCGTATTCAGTCTGCTTGCTCTTGTCGTAGTCACCCGAACTAGCAAAGGTATTGCCGTCGACTGCAAACGCTAGTCCCAACGTAACGCCTGAGTCGAATTCATAGAACGACTCGCTGGAGACATCAAGCTGCTGGCGGTAGCCATCCTGATACGACTGGTGGTTCGTGTACTGCACCAGCGTGACGTCGACGCGATTGTGAATCGGACCAAGACTAAAGGAACGCGCCAAGTCGATCTGCGGATCAGAAAGAGAGGTGTGCTTTGGACCTTGAAACGGCGTCTCGGTGATCACTCCGGTACCGATCCCAAAGGTCGTCTTTGGATCGATGCGGTAACGCGCAGAGAACAGCCCTGACAGGGTGACTAAGGGTTCAGGAATTTCGTGCCCTGGGTTTGGCGCCTTATCCGAAAACGGATGATTGAGCGAGGAGCCACTGTAGGACAGCTGGAACTGACCGCTCCAGGGCGACTTCGATCCCTCAAGGGTGGCCATGCGTGCATTTTGCACTGCATCAGGACTTGGCGTGGCGGCTGGAATCTGACTTGCTGGCGCATCCTCAGCCTGCCCCTGGGTTGCCACCAAAGCAAAGGAAAGGGCAAGGGTGAGAGTCGCGCCGACGTTGACCATCCGTCTGCAGGAGCTAGGGGAACGGACCGTTGAGGGTTTGTAAGCGCGCATGAGGTCTCTCCATGAGAGTTTTAAAAAGCACCTGAGTACGCGTTCTTAATAACGAAAATTCAGAATTTTGTCATCATGTCAATATGACTTATATAAAAATTTTCTTTGATAAAACGACAAGTTATTAATATCACTCACGAAGGTTGGCCGGTCAGTCAACATGCGCTTCTTGGGCCAGATCCGCTATGTATTCAAAATCAGAATAGTGAAGTCGGTCTTTATAATCCCGTGACGCATCAGTCCCGCCTTGATACGCTCGACCAGACTCAAAATCACATGTGTTTAGGCCTTGCGTCTCCTTACCCCATCGGCGGTATCGATGCGCATACCTGTCTGGCTGCATGCGAACAAAGGAGGCAGAAATGCGATTGGTATTTTGGGCTGCGTCGGCGTTGATCGCAATGATCACGTCTACCACCGCCAACCGGTGTCTAGCAGCTGTAGGCGAAGATCCGCGCGATGCGTTTGTGCGCGTCGAAGGCAGCCAATTCCTATTGGCGGGCAAACCATATCACTACGTCGGTACCAATTTTTGGTACGGCATGAATCTGGCCAGCGCCGGCGCCGGTGGCGACCAGGCTCGACTACGCCGCGAGCTCGACCACCTACAGACCCTTGGCGTCACCAATCTACGCATCATGGCAAGTAGCGAGGGACCAAACACCGCGCCTTATCGGATGCGTCCGGCGCTGCAAACCGCGCCTGGCATCTATGACGAGCAGATATACCGTGGCCTAGACCTTTTGCTCGTGGAAATGCGCCAACGCGGCATGCGCGGTGTGCTCTGCTTGAGTGATTTTTGGCAATGGTCAGGAGGATTCCCACAATATGTCTCTTGGGCCGAGGGAGACAGTGCGATTCCCTATCCCGATCACGGGGACTGGGACCGGTTTGAAAAGTATTCCGCGCGCTTTTTCGTGAGCAGCAAGGCAAAGGCCTACTACGACGCCTTCGTCGACAAGATCGTTGGACGGGTCAACAGCCTAACTGGCCAGGCCTACCGTGATGATCCGACGATTATGGCTTGGCAGCTAGCAAACGAGCCTCGAGGCATGGATCACCCCGTGGAATTCGTCCAATGGGTCAAGGATAGTTCAAACCGCATTAGGAGCCTCGATCACAACCATCTCATTTCGACTGGCAGTGAAGGCAGCACGCCGTCAGACTATGCCAACACCCTGCCGGAGGTGATCCATGCTCTGCCGAACATCGACTACCTGACCTTTCATATCTGGATCCAAAACTGGGGCTGGTATGACCCGCAGCGAACCGACACCTATAGTCCCTCGCTTAGCCTAGCCCACGATTACATCACTGCGCATGTGGCTATCGCCGAGCGCCTGCATAAGCCCGCCGTACTCGAAGAGTTTGGCATTGCACGCGACCAAGGCAGCTTCCAGCCGGCGGCTACGTCGCACCAGCGCGACGCCTACTACCGCGACATCTTTTCGACCGTTTACGCATCGACCAGCGCCGGCAGCGCGTTAAACGGGGTTAATTTCTGGGCATGGGCTGGCGAAGGGCGCCCCGTGCACGTGGGTGGTACTTGGCAACCCGGCGACGCTTGGATCGGCGATCCCCCGCATGAGCCGCAGGGCTGGTACTCCGTGTATAACGAGGACGTCGGCACCATAGCAATCATCCGAGACTATGCGCGGGCCATGCAGCAAGTACAACCGATCAAGGAGGCGCATCCTCTGCATGGACCACGGCGGACGGTAAATCACTAAAGCACGGCCTTGATCCAACGCCGATTGCTTTGGACGAGCTCGATCATATTGCTAGTATTAGTTGAGCAAGAGCGCCTTGAAGCCCATTCAATTTTGTAAGGAGATCGCCCATGCGGAGAATGTTCATCATTGTGGCAGCCGCTGCCACCTTCCACCTCCAAGGATGTACGACGACCGAAGGTGCAAAGGACGAGAAAAAGCCTGAAAGCGGCGAAGCTAAGGAGAGCTGGCTGGACAAGGCCGAAAAGAATGTCAGCAACGAAGCAAAAAAGCTCAAGGAAAAGGGCACCCCTTATTTTGCCAGCTGTAAGGCGGAGATCGAAAAATACTGCAAAACAGAGGAAAGGGACCCAACGAAGCTCAGCGACTGCGTCAAGAAGAACAAAGATAAGTTTGGACCGACCTGTAAGGCTGCTGTTGAGAAGCACTTCAAAGAGTCGAACAAATAGCGTGACCGCCAGATGCTAGCCGCCGGGCTAGTATCTGGCGTGACCGCCCTGCGGAAAACTCTCGCCTCATTCACCAACCTCCCATCATTACGATGTAAATCAGCGGTTCGCAGCGCCCACGGCGTCCATGACCAGCGCATTCAGGCTGTTTAATCCGAGTGTGTTAACATACCGGGCTATGGCTTGTACGCTCATAGACTGTACTTGGAGGCTGCATGTCTGGATTAAACACCATTTACGATCGCTTGGTGCGCGCTAAATCCGGTCGCTACGGGTTCGACTATTTGATTTCCAGCGCTGACCCCTCACGCCCCCTGGCTGCACGCCTGGAGTGGCTGGTCGAGCTGCTCGAGTGGATGCGGACCAGGCCAAAATCCGGCGACGCTTCGCGGCTTGATTTTGCCTCAGGACACGCCCAGATGGTCCGTCTGCGCCACCTGCTACAGACCTTAGATCGCAACCCCACCTACAAACATCAATTCGCCAAAACCCTGCGTTCGATCCTGCGCGATATCGATGCACTGGAAGTTTTTCGCTCGACAGGTCTGCCGGGCGGCCACGGTCTGTGGACAGAGGCGGCCTCGCGCTTCACGCAGAAGCTGATACCCGCACATACCGACGGCAAGGATTTGGGCGAGGCCTTTGAGGTGCTATTTCCACACGCTGCTGATGCTGCCTGGCTCGCTCAGCTGGATCTGGAGATGTTTCGCGCCTTAGGCGACCTGCTTTACTTTGAAATCGACCCCGACGAACTGCCCTGGAACAGCATGATTCGAGACATGGCTGAGGCGCTGTTCTTGCTTAGCTGTGAAGCCCAAAGCCTGGGCTTGTCGCCACTTTTACGGCGACGCAGGAGCGATCCCCACACCTCTAAGTTTATACCTCTAGAGGAGGCCACCGAAGAATTTGTCGGCAGCCTAACCATGCGCCGCTTTGGCGGGGAAAAAATTCCCGACCTGCCACTCTATCTCGCTCATATCCAGGCCTGCCGCAGCGAAATCGTTGCATCGCGGGGGACGATCCAACAAGAAGGCGTTAGCCTAAACCTAGTCTATACGATGACCAGAATTGAAGCGATTCTGACCCGCATGGATACCCTAGCCATCATTTTGCAAGACGGCGGCACTCGCTTTGAGACGCTCATGCCCTTTCTTAGCAGTCTGGTCATGGACACCTTCCGGCATAGGAGTTTACGCGCCCTGTGGAATGACAATGCACTGGTACTGTCGCGGCGCATCACTGAGCGCAACGCGGATACAGGACACCACTACATTACGCGCAATCGCAGCGAGTATGGCTTGATGATCCGGCGAGCCGCCGGGGGTGGTTTGGTCACAGGCGCGACGGTGATCATTAAATTATTCGTCTCCGAGATCGCACTGAGCTACCTGCTTAAAGGTCTATTGGCATCGATCAATTACTCGGTGAGCTTCTTGGTAATCCAGTCGCTTGGCTTCACTCTCGCGACCAAACAACCGGCGATGACGGCCCCAGTCATTGCCGCGCATATGACCAACCTCAAAGATGACCGCGAACTGGCAAAATTAATCCGCGAAGTCGTGCATTTGATCAGGTCGCAGGTCGCAGCAATTTTTGGCAACATCATCGGAGTGGTCCCAGCGGCGGTGGCTTTGCATATCGCGTTCGCCTACGTGACTGGGCACGCGACTTTAACCAATGAAGAGGCGATGCAGGTACTAAAATCTCACTCCATCTTCGGCTGGTCGCCGTTATTCGCCGCTTTTACCGGTGTCTTACTTTGGCTATCGTCGCTCATCGCCGGATGGACTGACAACTGGGTCGCGTTAAATAATATCCCGCGGGCCATTCGCGGCAACCGCCGGTTGCGCTTTTTATTTGGGCCGCGTCTGGTGGGAAAACTGGCCGACTTTTCTGCGGCATGGGCATCGACTATCGGCGGCAATGTGTCGCTAGGCTTTCTGCTGGGACTTACACCGAAGGCCCTCGCCTTTGCTGGTATTGCACTCGATGTCCGCCATGTCACCCTCTCCGCGGGAACCATCGCCTTTGCCGCCACCACCATCGGCCAGGACGTCTGGCGCCAACATGCTTTCTGGCAGGCTGTGACCTGCATTTTAGCCATAGGTTTACTCAATGTCGGCGTCAGCTTTGGACTGGCAATGGCCATCGCCATCCGCGCGCGCGCCGTCACTACGACCGACCGGCGCCGGATCTACCTCGCGCTTTGGTCGCGCATCGCCAGGCGACCAATGCAAATTTTACTGCCTGTCGGACTCGATTGACGCTGGTCAACTTATATCTTCCGCCGATTTTATCTGCATCTAAGATACCAACTAATGCAGTGAGTCGGACTAACTTTGCAGGTCACTTGAGGCGATGAGGGCCGTGGCTGGATCTCCTAAAATATGGCGAGTCAAGCTACTGATCCTATCAAGGCATGACGTAATCTCAGATAGGATTTTCTGGTCGGCCTGGTCGTTCGCCGGAAGGTGGTCAACAAGCTTGGAGTTGAGCAAATAGGCGCGAAAATTTAGACGCGATAGTTCATCGACTCCATCGCGAATGACCTTCAAGCGCAAGGCGTTGGACGCTGACTGTGTCAGGCGCTCGTGGGTAATCGGCTTGTCTATGAAGTCATAGGCTCCAAGTTGGCACATAGCCGCTAGATCGGCTCGTTCGGCATATCCGGATACAAATATCACTGGGGTGCGCGGCACCAGCTGCTTTGCGATGCGAATGAAGTCTATGCCATTGACCTCGGGCATGCGAAGGTCCGTGATGATGAGATCAGCACCACAAGTATTTAAGACTTTCATCGCCTCTGACGCAGAGGTAACCCCCGTGACTTTCACCGGTAATAGAGAGAGAAACTCACAAAGCAATTCAACGATCGGCAGATCATCATCGCAAACTAATATATGCTGCTGAGTAGATTCATGCAGCCTAGCTGGCGCCGAAATCGATACAGGGTTAGGTGGCGGCATCGCTGGCTCGTCATCGAATAATCCGTAGCCGAGATCACCTTCTGCACTCGGGCTAGCCGCAACTACCGATAGTCCAGTGATGGTCAGGACACTGCTGAGTAATTCGCTAGTGTCGCAGGTGCTGCCGAAGTCTACCTTTAGCGCCTTGATGAGGCGTGCCATCAATTCGTTTGAACGAAGAAGAAGGTCGGCGATCTCCGTACTCGGCTTTAGAGTTTGTCCACGAATCATCGACAACAGGCCTTCGACTCCGTGCGCAAACTCGCCGAGTTGGGTGAACCCCGCCGCCATTCCTGAGCCTTTGAGGGTGTGCATCAAACGGAATATTCTGTCGATGTTTGACAGGTCGTTTGGTGAACGCTCGAAGTCCAGAAAGAATAAGTCCAGCTCGGCAACGATCTCATCCGCCTCCTGTAGGAACTCATTTTTAATGATGATTTCTGTTGCGTCCATCGGTATCCTCGTTGCGCTCAATCGGGCTTAGTGATTTTCTTCGTTGAGCTATAGCCAATCCCAAAATCCTTGCGAAACTCCTCTGAAAATACTTTTGGATCGGCATCGACCCCTTCATTAGTGATCCCTAATCAGCTCGCTTTGGGCAAATGGGTGTGGAAGCTTCTTACTCCATTTGTGCTCAACGTTGAAAAGAATTGCAGGCCATTGAGCAAAGCGTGCTTATCATGGTCCTGCCAGTTCGCACCGTTATCGGCGAGGGAATCAATCAGCCCATTAACGGCGATCAGTAGCTTACTCAGTGTAGGGCAGCCGATGAACTCAGTGCAATGGTAGAGTTCCAAGGTATGCTCTCTAATCTTTGCCAGATCTTGCACCCGTGCTTCGCCGGCAGTCAAAGGCAGTGCTTTGCAGGTGGACAGCATCTGCGCCGCTCGTTGATGATGGGCCAATTTTATAAACTCTTCGAGCAGCACTGGTTTGATATCTTGAAGTTCAATCTGCAGACCAGGCGCTGAGGTATGAGCAATTTGCCGCTCCAAGGCACTGGCCGCAAGCGCTATCCTCAGGCAGGGCCCGTCGACCAGCTCTGCGGCGGCGATAGCCTGGGCAAGGCCCGGTCGGCTTTGGCGAACGGCTGCGTCCACGGCCGCAGCGAGTTCTGAGGTCCATAAACCCGCTGCTGCGCATGCCTGCTGGTAGGTTAGCCCTTCATCTGCCTGCCTGCCCATGACCACGAGTTGTTCGGCCTCGGATAGCAGACCGTGGCGAAAGACAATCGCCGCCACCGGCGGAGTAGCCTCGAGCTGCTTGACAAAGAGCTCAAGCAGCTGTGCTTGGGACAAGCGCCCAGAGTCGATCAGGTATTCGGTAAAATGCTTCATGCCAAATCTTTTCGCACGTGTGAACGAATTATTGTCGGAAAGATGCCTGTGAGGACCATGGATACTTCCGGCTAAGTTTGTTTGCTGAGAAATTTTGCGATCTTATCGCTGTCAATAATACTGACTAGAGGGCCGCCGACTTTGTAAACACCAGACATAAATCGTCGAATCTGCGGGTCAATGGTCGCAGGGACTGGTTCATATTGCGAAGCCGATAGCTCCATCACATCACCGATATCATCAGCCAAAAGCGAGACTAGGTTGCCATCACAGCGGCAAATCACGTTCATCAAATCGCCCGATGCTGCCTTCTTCAGCCCGAATAGTTGGTGCAGTCCGACCGCCGTTGCTACCTGTCCTCGCAGGTTTATCAGGCCACGGATATAGGACTGGGCCAATGGAATAGCGGTCATCGGCAGAGGCTTCACAACCTCCTGCACCTCGGTTACCTCGATTCCATATAGACGACCGGCGACATAGAATGTTGAAAATTGCGTGCCGACGCCCGCCATTCCACTTTGACTATCATCTTTGACCAGAGCTATGGACATCTCTAAACTCCGATCACGGCGCCAACATCGATGACACCGACAATGGTCTGCTCGACGATCATGCTGCCAAGGATCCCTGGTCGATCGGTCGCGCGTTTATCAATTGGAAGTTGGGTCGAAAAGATGTCTAGAATGCGCTGGACCTCGAGGCCAAACATTCGATCATCTTGCTCCACGACCACGATCAACACTGACCGATTGGGGTCGTGGTTTTCCATCGGATTGGCAGCCTGTAGACCTAATTTGTTGCAAACAGTGACGATTGGCAAAATCAGGTCCCGGTAGCGCACGACCCGCTGTTCTCCGGCTGTTTCAATGGTCGAGGCCCTTGGCTCTTCTAAGCGCTTAACCTGTTTAAGTGGTACGGAGTACATGCCAGGAGCACCTATATCGAGAAGGATATAGTCGACTCTATCCTTGAGTGAATCCTGGACCGTGGTGCCTTCGGCTTTATCCTGACTGATGCCTTCGCCGTTGAGCAAGCGAACCCGCTCGGCTAGACCTAGCACATCGAGAGCGAGGGCGATCGTCCCATCACCCATAACGGTTGCGCCGGTGTAGGTGTTGAGCGATTTAAGAAAGTTGCTCAGCGGCTTGACGACAATGTCGATCGAGTCCTCGATCTCATCGACGATAAGCCCAAACAGGCTTTTGTCGGCATTGAGCACGACAATATTAGTCACTTGCTTAAACGAGGCAGCATCCCTTGGTGTTGCTTCCTGCAGCGTTTCGTTCAAGCATATGAGCGGAAGCAATTCGCCACGAAGGCGAAATACCGGCTGCCCCTGCAGCATTTCAATGTGTGGTCCGCTGCCGTCGTCAGCCGGCTCAACCCGGACGAGTTCAACGAGCTTAATCTGTGGTATTGCAAAGCGCTCGCCTCCAGCGCGAACTATCAGTGCTGGTATGATGGCAAGGGTCAAAGGAATTTTCAGGCGAATCGTCGTTCCGACCCCTTCAGTACTAACTAAATCGACGACACCACCGATTTTTTCGATGTTCGTGCGCACCACGTCCATGCCGACGCCGCGGCCCGAGAGACTCGACACCTTGTCAGCAGTGCTTAGTCCGGGAGCAAAGATCAATTGGTGAACATCGCGATCACTCATCGTTTCGAGCGCTTGGGCCGTTATTAGGCCGCGCTCGACTGCTTTTGCTCCGATCTTCGCACGTTTCAGTCCTTGACCATCGTCGCTGATTTCGACGATGACCTGACCACCTTCGTGGTAGGCTTGCACCTTCAGGCTTCCCGTTTCCGGTTTGCCAGCCTTTTTGCGCTCTTCAGGTAGCTCGATGCCGTGGTCTACGGCGTTGCGCACTAAGTGTGTCAGTGGGTCCTTGATCGATTCGATCAGAGTTTTGTCGAGTTCGGTTTCGGCACCTTCGATATGCACGTCGATCGATTTGTTGAGGTCGCGAGCCCCATCACGGACGATGCGGCTCAGTTTGGTCAGGATGTTGCCAATTGGCTGCATCCTCGCCTTCATCACCTCGCTTTGCAGTTCGCTTGTCAAAATACTTAGGCGCTGGGCGAGATTGAGAAAGTCACCCGATTGGCCTGCCGTGCTCGCGTGCTGAACTACCTGGTTACGAATGAGAACCAGCTCTCCCGCCAGATTCATAAGCTTGTCGAGTAAGACGACTTGGACCCGGATCGTATCGGTGGTGGGGTCGCCTGTGGGGGCTGCGCCTCCAGGCGGGGACGACTTCGAGTCTAGGGGGGCAGTGGAAATGGGCTGTGACGTTGGTGGTGGTGAGGCCTTGGGAGCTGCTTGGTTCATCGTAACCTCGTCGTCCTTGGTCCAAAGTGGCTCATCGCGCAACAGCCGACGATCCTCTTGCTCGCTATAGCCATCGGCTGGTAGCCGCCTTAACTTTAAGGAATGATTCGGCATGAATCCCCCCCATCCGGCGGCATCTTGCGACGCCGGAGAAAAATCAATTGCAGTTTACTTAGCCACCAAACGCCTGATGACCACCAGGTTTGGTGTCCTAGGACCAATGCCAATTTTTCTGCCCGCCGGGCTCGATTGACGCTGGTCCACGTTTAGCTTGGGTTTACCTTCTTTGCAGCTTAGCTGCCATCTCCTGCAGCGACCCAGACAAACTTTGCAGATCCTTCGAGGCATCGAGCACCGTGGTGGCACCATTGGTCGTTTGATCTGCGGACGCGCTCACCGCCTTGATACTGCCAGCGATGACTTGAACCTCAGCATTGGACTCCATGACCACACGCGCGACTTCGCTAGTCGTAGCCGCCTGCTCCTCGACCGAGGCAGCGATGGCACCGGCGATCGCGTTGATCTTTTCAATGCTGCTACCGATGGTCGATATCGCCTTCACCGCGTCGCTGGAATCGGCCTGAATCGCGCCGATTTTGTTGGTGATCTCTTCTGTCGCTTTGGCCGTCTGTTTAGCCAGTTCTTTGACTTCATTGGCGACCACAGCGAAGCCGCGACCGGCGTCACCTGCACGCGCCGCTTCGATCGTCGCATTCAGAGCGAGGAGGTTGGTCTGCTGCGCAATGGATGAAATCACTTTGATGACATTGCCGATCTCCTTGCTGCTTTCTCCTAGCTTCTGAATCGTCAGGTTGGTCGACTGCGCTTGCGAGCGGGTCTCGTTGGTCATATTCGAAGCTTCATTGGCATTGCGCGCGATCTCTTTAATCGACGCTTGCATCTCTTCCGTGTTAGTGGCAACGACGTTGACCGCCTTAGCGACCCGCTCGGCCGACGCCGCCGCTTCGTTAGCTTGATAGGTCGTCTGCTTGGAATCCTTGAGCATCTGGCTGGCTGAGGTATTTAGCGATTGCGAGGCACCGGCCAATTGGTTGGCCATTCCAGATAGAGCCTTTAGCTCTTGCATCAAGGTCATCTGGGCGGTGATATCGGTCGCATATTTTACGACTTTAAATGGCTTACCATCGAGATTGAGAATCGGATTGTATGAGGCTTGAATCCATACCTCCTTACCACCCTTGCCGATTCGCTTGTACTGATTCGCATCATACTCCCCACGGTTGAGCTTCTCCCAAAAGCTCCGATAATCAGCACTGCGCTTGTATTCATCGTCGACAAACATACTATGATGCTTACCCTCGACCTCACGCGCAGTGTAACCAAGGACGTTGAGAAAATTATCGTTAGCCTTGATAATCGTGCCATCGAGGTTGAACTCAATCACCGCTTGGGCTTTGCCGATGGCGGCGATCTGACCCTCAAAGTCGGAGATTTCCAGCCGCTGCTTGGTGGCATCCTGGGCTAATTTAATGACTTTGACCACCTGCCCGGCTTGGTCTAGGACTGGCATGTAAGAGGCGGTGATCCAAACCGGCGTACCGCTTTTCGTGACGCGCTTAAATTCTTTGACTTGGGCTTTGCCATGGCTCAGTTCTTCCCAAAAGCGCCGATAGTCGAGGCTACTTGCATAAGCACTTTCGACAAAGATGCGATGATGCGTGCCGACGACTTCGGTCAGGGTGTAACCAAGGACGCGTAAGAAGTTGTCATTTGCAGCGATGATCGTGCCATCCGGCTGGAATTCGATCGTGGCATAGGACTTGCTGATTGCGTCTAGAATCTCGTTGGAGAGGTCGTTGACGGGGGTGACTTGACCTTGCACGGCTGCATTGTTTTGCATTGAATTGGTTACCTTAATGAGGGGGTACTTGGCGGTCGAGCGAATTTGTTGCTAGGCGCAACGCAAACATCTCAGTTATTGTCGGCAGACATTCAGAATTCTTAAGCGACCAGGCACGCCAAGCTCCGTTTTATCCCTCTGAGAATTAATTTCATGAATCATAACCAATAGATATGAGGATGCTCCAAAGCCAAAAGTTGGCCACACGGCAGCCTCAAGAGCTCATCGATCTGTTCGATCGCCTGTTCTTCGCAAGGTATGCGACGCGGCTCTGCTTTGGTCCGTCGGATCCGGAGTACCTGCCTAGCAGCCAGCAAGATGGCTGCCACCAGATCTTCTTTGCCCACGGGTTTTTTGGCAGCGCTCTTCATGAGGTAGCGCATTGGTGCGTGGCCGGCCCCGAGCGTCGGCAGCTGGTAGACTACGGCTACTGGTACCGCCCAGACGGCCGTAGTGAGCTGGAACAACGGGAGTTTAGCGCCGTCGAGGTTAAGCCTCAGGCGCTTGAGTGGATCTTTTCCGTCGCCGCCGGGATCAACTTTCAATTTAGCGCCGATAATCTTGGCACCGGCGGCAGCGTCGTGTCTGCCGACTGGTATCTTTTTCAAGACTCGGTGCTTGCACAGGTCCATACCTACTTGAGTCGCGGGCTTCCAGCTAGGGCCGCAGCCTTCGCCGCAGGGCTGAGCGAATTCTACGGCACTGGGCAGACCTGGCAGATGCCTGAGAATTACAAAGATCCTAAGCTTTAAGTGAGGCTTGTGCCAAAATGCTAAGCCGGTTACAAGCGCCACAGGGGGTATGAACCATGCGAACGATTGTCGATCAGATTCGGGACTATGCGGCCTATCACCGCGATGGGCGTAACAAAATCACCCATTTCATTGGCGTGCCCCTGATTATCTACGCATTGCTTGTGGCCCTTGGCTGGTTTCGCTTCGTCGCACCAGAGCTGCTGGCATTTCCATTGACCGCGGCGACTCTATTTTTGCTCGGAGTCACGATGTACTATGCCAAGTTGGACCTTGGCCTTGCCCTCGGGCAACTGCCGTTTAGCTTGGCCTTGCTCTATGCTGCGGAGCAGACGTCGATTCTGCCATTTCGCACCTCGGTGGCGACCTGCGTGGCAACATTTGTCGGTGGCTGGATCATCCAACTCATCGGCCACGCCTTTGAAGGTCGCCGCCCTGCATTGGTAGACAACCTCCTCCAGGTGTTTAATGCCCCGCTATTCTTGCTGGTGGAGGTACTCTTCGCTCTAGGTTTGCGCCAAAGCCTAAGAGCCCAAGTCGGTGAACATGTGTCACCGCGCTAAATCACCAGTTGGGGGCCGATCAGGAATGTTGAACCCGAGGCGATCGCCCAGCGGAGCGCTGGCTCGATGTTGCACTTGGGATGTCGATTTCCGCCACGACAGCCAAATTGATCGCTGACTTAAGAATCGCCTGAGCCCCTCTGGAGCGTGGGATAATTGCCTGAACCGACTCAGGCCAGCGACTAGCATGCGCCTCCTCATCTTCCCCTTCGGCGATTAAAATGAGCGGCAGATCCGGCAAGTAAGTATCGGCATACTCGGCAATATCAAAACCGGTCACCGGATCCGTCGACATACTAGCGACCATCGCATGAAAGCTCGCCGGTTGATCTGGAACACCGACCTCAGCGAGGTCATCATACCACTCGACCTCGACACCCATGATGCTCGCCGCACGTATAAACGCCGCTGCAAACACCTCATCTGCATCGA
Organism: Pseudomonadota bacterium; assembly: GCA_026390445.1. Taxonomy (GTDB): domain Bacteria; phylum Bdellovibrionota_B; class Oligoflexia; order Oligoflexales; family CAIYRB01; genus CAIYRB01. The sequence continues at coordinate 918 of JAPLFX010000153.1, read as the reverse complement.
CCAGTAGCACTCGAGTGACAGGTTTTGCCCGTTGTAACATAAGAATCTCCTAAGATATAAACAACGCCCTACGCGTCTATATTCATGCTATTCCCTTCATAGCGGCTGTCAAGTTTTTGCCGCTCCGTGACCGTGACCGCGTTTTTTAGCACCGCATCTCGAGGTAAAAATAACACCGTGTCGTCCTTGACATCAGCGCAAGCAGATACAAACTATGAGTGGCTGCTGATGCTTCATAGCATCGACCACCATCAAGATGGAGGCCCTAAATACTGCAGCCATGATCTCTCGCCCGCCGGCGATCTGCCCGGCGGGCACCTTGTTTTTTAAATTGCAAAACACAGAGAGTCCGAGGCTGATAGCTAAAGTCGCCGTCAGGCGGGCTTAGCCAGCCTAGGTATTTGACCGTCTAAACTCAGTCTGATCTCAGCTAACACGGTAGCCACCGAGATTTCTTGCATGCACCGGTTGTTGGTGCATGGTGATAGCCGGTGATTGAGAGCGTTGACGCAAGGACTGCACGCTAGCTGCGCGCTCATCGGTCGTGCATTGCCGCTGATGGGTCCATAGAGTCTTGGCGTCTCCGGACCAAATAAGACGATATTTGCGATATGAGTCATCGAGGCAAAATGCCCAGGCCCACTATCGTTGGTCACCAAAACGTCGCTAAGCGTAAACAGCGTTAAGAGCTGCCTTAGCGAGGTTGATCCCGCCACGGTGATCAGCCGAGGCGACTGGATCGCGGCGCACATCAGTTCGGTCTCTTTGCGCTCGCGGTCGTTGCCGCTTAGGATCAGCAGTCCATCAGGATAGGCGGCGAGTAGCTGCCGCGCCAACTCGATGAAACGCGGCGTCGGCCATTTGCGTAGAGGCAATAAATCGCTAGCGTTTGGGTTGAGAATGAAACGAGGTCCGCGC
>JAPLFX010000039.1 GCA_026390445.1 Pseudomonadota bacterium | reverse complement strand
GAGATGTACCGCCGTATGGTGCGCCTCGATGACCTAGGTGCTGGCGGTGTCGTCGTTCGCGGCGCCCGAGGCGAAGCGGAGCATGCGGCTGCCTTTCGCCTGCTGCACGAGGCCTACGTCGAAGCCGGCTACATGACGCGCGATGCTTCAGGCATGCGCCTGAGTCCTTATCAGTTGGTGCCGATGGCGCGGACCGTGGTCGCAGTCGTCGACGGAGTGGTGGTCGCCACATGTGGCCTGATTCCGGACAGCCCACTCGGCTTACCCATGGATAGCGTCTTCGATCTCGGTCATTTGCGCCGCGCCGGCGGTCGCTACGGCGAACTTTCGGCCCTGGCGGTTAAGACCCGCTACCGCGGGCAGCTAGGTCGGTTGTTGTTTCCGATGATCAGGTACCTCTTCGATTACGGCAAGGTCCTAGGTCTGGATGGTTTAGTCTTTTGCGTCCAGCCGCGCCATTTCGACTTTTACCGCGCCTTTTTGCACGCCCAGCCCTTACCTAAGGGCTACGCGGCCCATTACGGCGCCGTCAGCGGTGCGCCGGCCCAGGCAGGAAGGATGCATTTTGCCGACTCCCTGCGTTGGGGGCAACGGCGCTACCGCAACGCTCCGTCCAGTCGCAATGTCTATGATTATCTCGTCAAACGCAATCTCGCTCACGTCGAGAGCCCGGAGTACCCAGGCGCTCCGGTGCTCAGTGCAGCCGCCATCCAAGCGCTGTTTGGTGCTCCTGGCGGCGTCATCGATAGACTCACGGATGCGCAGAGGCAGGCTCTGTTGGAGCAGTACCCAAGTGCAGACTATCGACAGCTGTTTGGTCGTCAAGGAACGAGCGAGCTTTATGCCTGCAGGCAGTAGCCTGGTCTCAGACGAAGTTCACCGGCAGCCGCATGGCCTCGGCCAGTCGCTCCAAATAGGTCGCTTGCGGAATCTGGATGGCTCCAAGCGTCGCTAGGTGGTCGGTGACAAATTGGACCTCGAGCAGCGCCAGACTCTGTTGCTTCATGTGCTCCACCAAATGGACCAAAGCAACTTTAGACGCGTCGGTGACGCGGTGGAACATCGACTCAGCACAGAACACGCCGGCAAAGGAGACACCATAGGTGCCCCCCACTAAGGTGCCGTCCTGCCAGACCTCGATGGAATGGGCAAACCCGCGGCGGTGCAAGGCCGTGTAGGCGATTTTAAACTCGTCGTTGATCCACGTTTCTGGGCGATCGGCACAGGCGGCGATGACGGCAGGAAAATCACGGTTGATCGTCACGTTAAAGTGGCCGCGTTTGAGCGTACGCTCGAGCGAGCGTGAGATGTGCAGGCCGTCTAGAGGGATGATGGCGCGCGGGTCTGGATTATACCACAAGACCTCGCCTGTTTCTGGCTCAGGCATCGGGAAGAAGCCTTGAGTATAGGCGCTTAACAGTAGCTCAGTGGTTAGGCTTTCCATAGTCAAAGGATCGCCGAATTCGCCTGGTTGAGCCAGCTAAATAGCTCGTCGTCGCGTTTTTAGCCGAAGGCCCCATGGTCTTTGCGCCGGTCACTAGACTCGCTTAAATAGAGCCGCTCCCCAAGTCAGCCCCGAGCCGACCACTGCCACCGCGATCAAGTCGCCAACTTGAAACCGGTCCCAGTGGGCAGATAACACCGACGGTGCTCCAGCTGCGCCCTGGTTGCCGCGGAGTTCAACATTATGCAGGTGCTGCTCCGGCGTGATCCCGAGTTTGTCGCACGCTGAGGTGAGCATCCGGTAGTTCGCTTGGTGGCTGACGAAATAAGCTAAATCATTGGCGACCAAGTCGTGGCGTGCGAGCAGTTGTCTGGTGATCGCCACGGTTTTGGTGACGGCAAAACGCTGCACGGCGGCGCCGTTTTGGGTGAACAGTCCGCCTTCGGCCATGCGCACGCTTTGAAACCCGGTGGGCGACGATTCAACAATGGTGTCGATGAGCTCTAGCCCATGCGCATTATGATGGCTGCTTAGTAGGGTCGCTGCGGCACCATCGCCAAACAGCATGCAGCTACCGCGGTCAGTAAAATCAAGTCGCGTCGAATAGCGCTCGGCATTGAAGATCGCGACGCAACTTGCCATATCACTGAGCATGAGACCGCGGGCGGCATGAAGATCGACGACAAAGCTGGAGCAGGCGGAGTTGACGTCAAAGGCGGTGCATTCTAAGCCAAGGCCGGCGGCGATGGAACAGGCATTGGCCGGGATGTCCCAATCGGGCACGGACGTGCCAGCGATGACTAGGTCAATCGCTGGCGATCTTTGTCCGTGCTCCGAACGACTCAGAGCCAGCTGCCAAGGCTCCCTGCACATCTCGGCCATGGTCGCGATGTGGCCAGCATCGACCAGCTCCTGCCGCGTCGTGAGGCCGTAGCGTAGTTGGCGGATATGTTCTGCTGTGAGCACGGAATGGCGCTGTCTGATGCCGACGCGTTCGTAGGTCCAGTCCGCCTTGGCGCCGATGTCTAGCCCTTCGAAGAACTCATTGGTGAGCACCTCTGGAGGGAAATAATGCCCCATACCAGTGATCACCAGGCGCTTTTTTGCTGCTGTCTGCGATA
>JAPLFX010000089.1 GCA_026390445.1 Pseudomonadota bacterium | reverse complement strand
CCATGCTCCTGCAGAACAAGGCGTGCCTTTGCTCCCTATGAGCTGCCCGGTGGTATTGACCGTCCACAGCGTCATATCCCTAGGCTACCTCGCCCTTGTGCGTGCTGGTGAGCTGCCAGGAACCGTCGCTGACTACCTAGGTTATGAGCTTCGCCTGTGGAGCTTTGCCGGGCTTTACTGGCGTGCTCAGATTGCTCGGGCACATGCCATTATGGCGCCGTCAGAGTACTGCCGCGGGGAGATCATCAAACATCTTGGTGTCGCGCCTAACCGTGTCACGACCACTCTGCTTGGCCTACCTGAGGTGTTTCGGCGGCCGGCAAAGGGGGCTGCTGAGCGAGATACAATCTTGCATAGCCTCGGCATCCTTGGTCCCTATCTGCTGAGTGTCGGCGGTTACGAGCGGCATAAGAATCCGCATGGATTGATCGAGGCCTTTGCTCAAATGAGTCCCTCGCGCCCCAATATGCAACTGGTCATGGTCGGTAGCCGCTCAGTCCCAGATGAGTTGCGACAGCTTGCTGCAAGCCTAGGCGTGCAAAACAAGATCGTGTTCTTATTGGATGTCGGCGACTCACTAGTCGAGCTCTATGATGGCGCTGAACTCTTTGTCTCGCTGTCTTGGCTAGAGACATTTTGCTTACCAGCTCTCGAAGCGATGAGTCGGGGGACCTTGCCCGTTTGCAGCAGTTGGGGTGCTTTACCAGAAGTTCTCGGCGACTGCGGTTGGTGCGTTGATCCTCGTGATATAAAAGGCGCTGCGGCGACCTGGATGTTAGCCCTAGATGATCCGCAGCGAGTCCTTCGCGCGGCACGCGCCAAGTCCCATGCGACGGCTTTTGGTTGGCGCCAAGCGGCGGTGCGGACTTTGGCGGTTTACCAGGCCCTAACTCAGAGAACATCTCGCCCGCAGCTCAAGTCATAAAAATAAGGGCGTGCTGCCGCGCCGTGTCAGGTGAGGTTAGCGACTTTTGGTAGCTTTCCAAAATCCGCAGTTCTGATTTGCCGAGATGCGTGATGAAAAAGATGTGCTGGGCCGACCGGGACATAAAAACGGTCACCGGGCCTTGATCGACTTGGGGAGATAGCACCAAGACCCAGCGGAATTTTCGCCGCATGTCAGCGATGATCTGATCATAGGCAAACGGCACCTCGCTCGCGAGGAGGCGAGTCGTCTCGATGCCATCGATGATGCTGGTTTCACGGCATATGCTGCTCCCCTGGGTGTCGTGAATGACCAAGACACCGGCGTGGCATTCGGCCTGAGCCAGGAGTCGTGCGACCTCGCCCAGCCAAGCATCGACATGCAGCGGCGAGGACACCGTGCAAAACAGCACCACCTGGCCTAGTGCATGAGCACCCAGCTGACTCTCGCTCGGGCTCTGTAAGGTGAGTAGGCATGAGGTGAAGTCATGTACCGAGTCCTGATGGAAGCGAAAGACTCCAAAGTGACTGATATGCATGGCCTCCAGATCGTCGATGAGGCGTAGACGGGGGTTGATTAAATCGAGAAGGAATAGGGCTGAGACGGCAAAGGCGATGCCTACCACTAGGCCGAATACCAGACGCTTGGGCGTCGAGAGTGAAGTAGGCACGACCGGGAGAATCGGTGACGCCAGCAACGTAGCGGAGCCACTGAACCCAACCAACTGGATTTTGACCTCCTCCAAGTGACGTCTCAGTTCGGTGGAAACTTCGAGATGGGCGGTGAGCTCCCTGGCTAAGGACGCGATTTCGGATTCAATCGGCATACCCTTCTTGAGGTTCTCGGTGTTCTTTTCTAGGGCCTGGCCGATCTGCTCCTGTTGCGCTCTAAGGGTGCGTAGTTTGTCGTTACTCGTCACCATAAATTGCAGCATCTGTTCGACACCGCGTCTTTGTTCGACCAGCGGGTGACCGCTACCTTCTGATGATCTAAGCACGGTGCCCTTGCCTGGACTTGGCTGCAGCAGAGCGCGTAGCTTGGAGCTTCGTTGGTCTAGAGCGATGATGTCTGGGTGGGTTTTTGGGTAGTTGAGGACGCGGGTGTATTCGGTGCGGCGGAACTCAAGGTCACCTAGCTCCTTCTCCACACGTTTACGCATCGCCTCGTTCTCCAGCTCCGTATGATAGTCGATGCTGCCAAGGCGCTTCAAATCGAGTTGACGGAGGTGCTCGCCGACCTTGATCTCCTGGTCGATACGTGCTGCTTCTTGCGACAGCTCCTGGTGGCGTAGCGCGAATAGAGAACGCAGACCATCGCCAGCCCCGATGATCTCTGGGTGCTGCTTACGGATATCGCGCATCTTAGTTTCGACCGCTTCTATTTCTGACTTTTGCAGCTTGAGGGTACTTTCGAGATACTCCTCTTCCTTAGTTAATTCCCTTTTGTCGCGTTGCAAGGAGGTATTGATAAACTCATTGGTTAAAATGCTGCACATACGCTGCGCTAGCTCGGCCGTACTCGCCTCGGTGTTGATCCGCATAATCTGCGCTTCATTATCGGCGCTAACGCGGATCTGGCTACGGATTAGTCCAACCAGGGACTCTTTGTCTAATGTATCAGGATCAAGTTTATGCGGGACGCCGCGCCTGGCGCCAAGGCGCTTAGCCATCAGGCGCATCTTGATCTTTAGATCGGTAATGTGAATACTGCGAGGAAATGCTGCCTCGTAGTCAAAGGATTCGGTTTTGATCAAGGTTTGGACGGCACCTTCGAGGACATCCTTGGACATGGCCAGCATCACTGCATTACGCAAGGCGACACCGGCATCGCTTTGCGAGCTGTCGAGAAAGGCGGTGGCGGCGTTAGAGACACTGCGGCTGCGCTTTGGTGGTTCAATTTTTATCGTCGATTCGGCTTGGAACAGGGTCGGCGCGGTGAGGCCAGCCACTGTCCCGGCCCCAGCGCCAATCAACGCGCTGACGAGTAGCAACATTTTGTGATGTTTGATCATATCGAGGATGCGCAGCGCTGGATTGCCATTCATGACGCCACCTCACCAGTGCGTGGCAGGCGAAGCGCCCAGGCCGCATAGAGCCAAAAGAAGGCGGCATCGGGTTGATACAAAACGCCCTCGCTACCAAAGCCGGCCAAACAGAAGACCAGACAGTTGACGGCGATGAGGCGCCCGGCAAAGGTGCCTCGCCTTAGACAAAGAACGACGATCGCCACAAGCAGTAGCAGATAGGCGCTGAGACCGGCAAGTCCGACCTCGGTGAACAAACAGCGGTAGAGGTTGTCGGCAAACGACCAGTCATCACCAAAGACCGGGTCTTCGGCAATCGCTGCACCCCAGAGACTCGATGCGGCACCGACCCGCGACAGACCGATTCCGAGGTTGGTAGCCTCGCTTAAGCGGAGCATCGCACCTAGCGCACCTTCCCGTGCGGTGGTCCAAGTGTCGCCACTACCTAACGAGGTGAAGCGACTGGTGATCTGCAAAACGCGCAGGGCGTCTGCTGGTGCCAAGGTGCCGTCGCGCGCTAGACCATCGAGCAAGGGAAAGCTCAAAACCGCCGGCGTGCCGATGATGGCTAAGGCAGCAATGGCCTTTTTGTTGCCAGACAAGATAACGCCCAGGGCAGTCAACAACCCAAAGCGAAGCAGCATGGTGCGCCCTTGGCACAGGATCAGGGTGGCAATGGCAAAGGGGAAAAACAGCGTGGCGATGGTTTTACGCCAGAGTTTCGCCAGGTTGCTTAGGCGCATGTTGTTGTTTAGCCCATGTAGGGTGAGCAGTGCTGCAATGAGGCAATGGGTCATCCACACCGAGGGGGCACCTGGCAGCGAGGTCGTGCCGAAGGGGCGATAGAGGATGCCGACAAAGCGGTCGGACATCGTGGCTATGTAGCGCGGGTGAAGGGTTGGGAGGTAGCCGTCGCCAAGAGCGCCGTCGATTGTGGCGATGATGGCTTCAGCCAGACCGAGACAGAGGATAAAGAAGGGAATGTTCTCCAGCTCCCGGTCGCTGAGGAGAAAGGCGACTGCAAAAAAGACGAGCATCGGCATGACATAGATTTTCAAAGCTGCCAGAGACGGCAATAAACCTAGGCCCCAGGGGTTTAAAAACTGCACTCCAACCCAGATCCAGAACAGCATGAGGTAGGGTACGACAAGGCGTACCTGACTAAAGTCTGGGGCTGGATGCTCTTGCATCATATGACTGCGGCGACCAAGGAGTCGGATAAACAACAACATAAGCAATAGATCCGAGCCGACGTGTACGAACGGGTTGTAGTTGGAAAAGATCTTCAGGGCGCCTTCAATGAGTAGGTAGGCCATATAGGCACTGAACAACCGGCCAGGATCTACCAAATAGGCAGTCGTCGCGACCATCCCTGCGATCAGAAACAGCACCAGCCACAGCGGATTGACATTGCCAGCAAACAGGGCGCAAGCAACCAATGCAGCGGCCCCGGCCATAGCGGCGGAGGGAATTCGTTTTGGCAAAGTTAGACTGGCCACGGTTGCTTCGTTCCTGCGTCTAAAGACCTGAGGTGTCGCTCTAGTGTTCGGTATTCTTTGTCGATTGCTGAGTTTGGCGCGCCGGCAAGACGATGCAGTGAAGGAGTGAGTGGCGAACATTGCAGCTAAATAGGTCGGTATTTGCTTTGGTGTTAAGGATGCGCAGGCATGCAAGGACTGGGCTCGGGGCGAGGAGGCAACGCCATTTAGGTCGAGCTTGATCCTGCCGATAGCCATCAAGACTGGACTCCTGCAGGCATTTTCTTAGCTGGTGGTGATAGGTGACATCATCTCGAACACAGCCGCTACGGCTTATCTTGGCGATTCAGCGTCTAGGCGACGTTGGCGGTCAAGAAAAGTCGACCTTGGCCATCCTAAGCCGACTCGTGGCCTCAGGTTGGACCGTTGAGTTGTTGGCTTTTGATCTAAGCGACTGGCCTAAGGACTTGCCGCTTAAGTGGCGCCGACTGCCGCGTTTTCCGCTTTCAGTGCAGCTGGTGCAAAATATGTGGTTTATGGCTTTAGTCGGCGGCCTCATCATGGCGCGCAGGGCCTTCGCCTTCCTAGCGAACAGGCCGTCACCTGTGGTGCTGACGATTGGTACCGCAGCGCCTTTTGCCGATGTTCGCATCGTTCAATTTGTCCACGGGGCCGCCTTGGCGGTCCTGCGGCAAGGTCTAGTTCCCTATCCCAACTCTGCGTCGTGGCTGCGCGGCCTCTATCAGCGCGTTTATGCCCGTGTCGAAGCTGGCATGGAGCGTCTGCTGCTGCATCGATGCCTAGCATTGATCGCTATCTCGCGAGGCGTCGCTGCAGAGGTTCAGCGATGGACACCAGGCTCGGTAGCAAGTCGGATTGCGGTGATCCATCACGCCGCCGATACCCCGACGCTGCCGCCAATGCCAAGTGAGGGTGACAAGGTCGGCGTCCCCACCGTGCTATTTGTCGGCGCTCTGGAACGCAAAGGAATCGCCAAGGCGCTGCGCTGCCTCGCCTTGCTGCAGGATGTACCGTGGCAGTTTACCGTGGTCGGTGGCGGCGACGTGGCAAGGTGGCAAGCTGCGGCTGCGGCTTTGGGCATTGGCGCGCGAACGACGTTTCTCGGTCAGACACCGGCATCAAAGCATTTTGAGACGGCAGCGGTGTTTCTCTTTCCCAGCGTCTATGAGCCATTTGGTTTGGTCGTCACCGAGGCGATCGCACACGGTGTGGCGCCACTCGTGTCTAGGGAATGCGGAGCCATGGAGTTATGGGACGAGCGTGACGCCTGGTTGAATCTGTCTGCCCAAGATAGTGACCAGGCCTGGGCGCTTAGCCTGCGCCGACTACTGGAAAAGTCCGACGATCGCAGCCAGGTCGTGACGGCGGCGCAGGCAGCGGTGGCACGCTGGACCTGGGATCAAGCGGCGGCTGCCTATGCTGCGGTGCTGCAGTCGGTCCTGCCTGCCAAGGAGGGCCGCGCGTGAAACCAAGCAAAAGCGATGTGCTCCTGGCTATGGGCTACCGCGACGATGGTTGGTTGTCGACGATTCTGCATGCCGAGCAGTTGCACCAGGCATTGATCTCGGCCTGGCAGCATGGCGGTGGCCTAGGGGCTGCACCAGCGCTGCACGCGCCATCGCTTGGGCACGCGCCGAAGATTTGGGAGCGCAGATTGCGCTTTGGTTTGGACCTACCGGCGGCGTCCTTGTTGCATCTACTCGATCCGGCCTACGCCGATAGCCTGTTGATTGCCAGACGCCGCTGCGACCACCTCGTGGCAAGCGTGACCGATGTGGCATTTTGGCGGCAACGAACGCGTGCCAACACCTGGCTTAGGCGGCGCATCGTCCGTGGCCTGGCAGTCGCCGATGCAACCGTCGCCATTTCGCAGCAGACAGCCCAGGAAATGCAGCAGCTTTTGTCCATCGAGGCGACGCGCGTGATTTATTTGGGTACTGATCCAGCGCTTTTTGTGCCGTCCATGCAGCCGCGTGATCCTAACCAGCTGCTCCATGTCGGGAGCACGCTGGAGCGCAAGGGCATCGATCGGATCTTGCGACTATTAGCCCATTTGCCGGGCTCCGTGTATTTGCTGCAGATTGGTGGCGTGTTTACGTCGCAGCAGCAGCGCCTGATCGCAGAGTTAAAGCTCGGCCAGCGCATCGTCCAAAGGCCGGCGACCTTAATGCAGCTGGTCCTTGCCTATCAAACGGCAGCGGCCTTGGTGTTTCCGTCACGCTATGAAGGTTATGGCCTGCCGTGTATCGAAGCCAGGTTATGCGGCGCCAACGTCTTCACCAGTGCGGTGGTGCCGGCGACCGAAGTGCTGCGTGAGGATCCGGGCACGATGATCTTGGACGTCGCGCTGCTTGACGAGGCGGCCGGAGTTCCAAACGCTGCGGGTGAGCTAGGCCGGCGCCTAGATGAGATGGCGCATCACATGACGTTGCGAATGGGGGTTCAGACGCCCTTGGCGAATCGCCAGTGGTATGGCTGGGACCGCGTCGCACGGGAGCACTTGGAACTATACGCCGCACTTGGCTACCGGGTGCAGCCGCAGCGGGAGGTGGCATGAGTTTAGTCGCGGACCTGCCGCCGCTCATCTGTGTCGTCGTCACCAGCGCCGAACTCGGCGGTGCCGAACGCATGCTGGTTGACCTGCTGCAGGGCATCCCGCCGAGCCGGTTCCGCTTTCACGTCGTACTGCCTAGGCTCGGTCGTCTCGCTTTGGAGCTAGATCAACTGCACGTCAGCTACGAAGTGCTGTCCTTTGGCGGGAACCTAAGCAAGGCGGGGCGCTCAGGAGTTAAGGCGAAGGCTGCGCTGGGCGCTGTGCTCGACGTCGTGCGTTATCTGTGGCTCTACACCCGGCTCGTGGTGCGTGTAAAGCCACGGCTGGTTTATACCCATGGCCTCAAAGCCGAGCTACTAACGGGGATCGCGAGCCACTGGTTACGCCTTCCCGTCGTCTGGCATCTGCACACCTTTGTCCCCAAAGACGCTTGGTTAGGACGCCTACACCGCTACTTACAAAGGCGGACTAGGATGTTGGTCGCCAACTCCAAGGCCGTGTCCGCTGGAGTTTTGCCGCCGGCGTCAAGCAAAACAAAAGTTGTTTACTGTGGTGTCGATATCAAGGCCTTTCTGCCCCTGTCCAAATCTGCAGCAGAGGAGTCCTTGCACCTGACCCCAGATGCCTCGAAGCTGCGTGTGGGTATGGTCTCGGTTCTGGCCCCGTGGAAGGGGTTAGACGTGTTCTTGCGTGCCGTGCAGCCGCTACTTCGGGCCGATGCGCGTTGGCAAGCGATGATCGTCGGTGATCCAATCTATGATACTGCCGGTCATCAAGGCTACGACGGCGTCTTGAAGCAGTTGGCCTGTGACTTAGAGATCGCTGACCGAGTGGTCTTTCTGCCGTATCAGCAGCGTCCCGCGGCGGCCTATGCCTGCCTGGATATTTTTGTCCACGCGGCAAAAAAGCCGGAACCCTTTGGTCGCGTCATCGCTGAAGCGATGTGCATGCAGCGCGCGGTGATCGCGACGGCCGGAGGGGGGGCCATCGAGCAGATCGAATCTGGGGTCGATGGTCTTTTGGTCGCCATGGACGATGTCGGTGCCTTGCGGGCACAGGTCGCCAGGCTGATGGCTGATGCGACACTGCGGCATCAGCTTGGACTGGCTGCTCGGAGCAAAGTTCTACGCCAAGGCAGCATGGCCCAATTTATCGAGCGGATGGCTACCGTACTGGACGATGCCATGGGCACCCGTCCGCCCCGTGCTGGACATTCTAACACTGAGACCCGGCACCGCGCCGCGTGAAGGAAGGCGAGGTACTCTGGCACGGCACTGTGATGCCTTGCGGATTTTGCTATGATAGGAACTAATACAGCCTAAACAAACCATAACCAGGTCCATCTCATGCCCCAAGAATCCATCCGGAGCCACCTTCCAGCCCTGCTCCTCTGTATGCTTGCGGCGATGTTTCTGGCCACCCTGCCGCATTGGTTGGGCCTAGCGCATTGGCATCGGCCGATTTGGATCGCTGACCACGATGAGATGTTCTATTTGGCTATCGTGGGACAAGCCTATGACAACCATCCTTGGCGTCTCACTGAGCCTATGTTGGTCAACGGTCTGCAAAATCCCTATCCGTGGCTCCAGATGATTCC
>JAPLFX010000036.1 GCA_026390445.1 Pseudomonadota bacterium | reverse complement strand
CTCTGACACCTTGGGTGCACGTGAGAGGTCCTTTCTCGATAAGGAATTTGTCCAGCTCCGCGACGAAGTCGGCAGGATTGTTGAGTCGACGGACTTTAACGGTTCGAAAGTGCTGCAACCGGGCGACGGCGACAAGCCGATTCAGATCTTCGTCGGCGCATCCAACCGCGGCAAAGACCTTGCCGGCAACATGAAGGAGATCGACAAGGACGCTGACCCCGATGTGTTGACGATTAAGCTGGATGAGCTACAGGATTTGTCCGTCTCGCTTGGCGACGTCATCGATAAGAGTGTGTCCATTTTGCCCGACCCTGCGGCCGAACTTGGTGCGCAGGAATTAGGGCCAGACGGAGACACTGGGACGCTGTTCAGTCGCATCGATACGGCGCAAAACTCGATCGCTTCCTACCGCGCGACCTTGGGTTCGATTCAGTCACGCTTGGGCAGTGCCATCACCAACATCGATGTATCGAGTGAAAACCTGCAGGCCGCACAAAGCCGCATCCGGGATGTCGACTATGCGGCGGAGACGGCAAAGTTCACCCAGTCCAAGATTTTGACCAGCGCCAACTTGTCGGTCTTGACCCAAGCCAACGCAACGCCTGAGGCGGTGCTCCAGCTTCTGCGTGGCAACTAACTGGAATTAAAGAAGAGTTTGTCGTGAAGGGGGGTGCCTCCGGGCACCCCTTGTGTTTCGGCATTCAGGGGACTATAGAAAACCTGCATCAAGCGCCCTAAGAGGAGGCTTTTCATGGGTTTTGACGGTCCTTACGCCGACACCTTCGAGCGTATGCAGGAAATGATGGGAGACTTAGTCCCAGAGTTTGAGCTGCGCGAAAAGGCTGAATTGGTCGTACAGATCAATCGCCTGAAAAAAGAGCGCAAGGCGCTCATCCTCGGACACAACTACATGGAGCCAGCGCTGTTCCATACGGTCGCCGACGTAACTGGTGATTCTTTGGAACTATGTCGCCAGGCGGCCCGGACCGATGCTGAGATCTTGGTGTTCTGTGGCGTTGAGTTTATGGCGGAGACGGCCAAGATCATCAACCCCACCCGGACCGTCCTGATACCGTCGCAAAAGGCCGGGTGTTCTCTGGCTTCCAGCATTACCGCTGCCGATGTGCGCGAGCTAAAGCGCCGTTATCCCGGTGTACCGGTGGTCACCTACATTAATTCCTATGCCGATGTGAAAGCTGAAACGGACATTTGTTGCACTTCGGGCAATGCGGTTGCAGTCGTGGAGTCGCTGGGCACCGACTCGGTGATTTTCATTCCGGACGAATATCTGGCGGCTAATGTTGCAAGGGAAACCGGTAAGCACGTCATCTTTCCGGAGACCGACCCGCGCAAGATCCAGACACCATCGACGGTTATCGATAAGGTGTTTGTTGGCTGGCATGGCAAATGTGAGGTGCATGAAAAGTTCACTACCGAGGATATCGCACGAGTTCGTTTACAGTTTCCAGATGTGGTCGTCTTAGCGCACCCGGAGTGCAGTCCAGAGGTGACGGCCGCCGCCGACTTTACCGGCAGCACCTCGGCCATGATCAAGTACGTCGACAAAGTGAACGCGCCGCATTATCTGCTGCTGACCGAATGCGCCATGGGCGATAACATTATTGCGGCGCATAAAGACCGAGATATCTTGCGTTTGTGCAGCGTGCGCTGCCCGCATATGCAGCAGATCACCCTGCAGGATACTTTGGCTGCCTTACAGCTTCTGCGCTACAAGGTAGATGTCCCGGCTGACATCATCGTCAAAGCCAAGCGAGCTATCGACCGGATGCTAGCGATCGGTTAAGGCGCGACCAAGCCAGGGCTACGAGGTCTTGTCCAGCCCACGCCAGAGGTATAAGCAGCAGTAAGAGCAATGCTAAGCTGGATTCGGTTGACGCTCCGTAGTCACCCGATCCCGAGGCGCACCCCGGTGGCAGCTTTGGTCGGTGTCCGCTAAGTGGGTATAGCCGAGCCACGGCGGCATGGTCGTCGACATCTAAAGAAAAGCCGTTTTCCTGCAAGCTATAGCTCATGATCGCCTGCGGTACTAGGGAGTGGCCGAGACCGAGGCCATGCCCTAATTCATGTAAAATCGTCTTGGCCACGCTGCGGTAAGACACAGAGTCATCAACTAAAATGACGATCCTGCAGTGGAGTGGCTTGTTGCCGTCGTACTTGTCAAAATAGGTGTAACCGGCCGTAGATCTAGTGCCATTCAGGCTATTTTGCAGATGGATCGTGACTTGGGGTTGCTCGCCGTCCGGCGCCTTTGCATAGCGAAAATAGCTGCCAGGGACCTGGTTCCAAAGGCTGACGGCTTCCGCTACGGCATTTTGATAGCCTGTCGCGTCGCCCGGGTTGTCGGCTTCAATACCATAGGTGATCGGCAGGTCCGCCAGGCCGATATGCCAACGCGACAACGAGCCGTCAAAGTCGACCGGCTCAGGAAAGGCAGCAGCCCTTGGCGCTACGCAGCAGAAACTTGTGACGAGGCCGATTAAAAGGCGACGGATATCCCAGCCCATAGAGGGTAACTCCAGGTGACAGCGCGCCAACGTGTGGCAATGATTTGCGTGGTCAAGTCGAGGCGAAGCGCGGGAAGGTAGCGGGGCGAGGCAAAAGGTAGCCAAATGGGCACTAGCGGCAGCACTGAGCCCCAGGTCAGTTCTGCCAGGGGGCCGCCATTGGATGCACCGACGCCGGCTTGGACGAAAAATTGCCACCAGCACGAGGCGTCGCAGACGGGAAAGCGCCAGTCGTAGGTGGCGCCAGTCAAGGCGCGCCCCTTGACCGAAATGCCTAGATTGCTAAAGCCACTGACCTCCCATTCATTGGTCGCCAGCCGCAGAGCATAGGCATTTTGTCCTCCGGCGTTAGGCGCGAGTGAAACAAATTGGCCGGTCACGGTATAGTGGCGACCGCTGTCGGCAAAGGCAGTGCCAGCCGCGAGCAGCCATAGGCTCGCCACCTTTAGCCAGCGCATCACCATGATAAACCGGCTTTTATTTGAAAGAAGTGAAATGGCCAGCCGACGAGTGCGTCGAGCTGCACTTTGTCGACGTAGCCGACGAAGGTCTGTTGTTCGGCAGCGAGGTAGACTGGTCCTAGGTGCACCCCGTAGGCCATGGCCACGGTGAGTCCGGAAATCAGGTAGTGGTTGCTGGCTTCGCCGCTGGTGCCGCGGTAGTCGGAGTCTGCCTTGACGTAGCCGCTCATGCGGCCACCACCGATAAAGGCGAAGAGCCCGTGGTTCGCCGCTTTGGTGACCTTGGTGCCGATTAAGCCGAACCAGCCGTAGTCTTTGTCAGCGTATCCGGCGTCATGAAACTCTGGGCGTTCAAGATAACTGGCGCGAATCAGCAAGCCTTCGGTCGTGGTCGCAAACAGCGCCTCGGCCCCGTAAATCGCATGGTAGTAGTGGCTTGTCGGCTGTTGCAAGACGCCCCCGGTGGAGTTGATGGACCAGGTCGCAGCGGTTGCTACGCCGGTCTGGCGCAGCCAAGCGAGGCCCATGAAACAAATAGCGGCGAACATGCGGGGCATGTCTTGGCTCATCAAGCGTGCGGCGGGTAGGGAGTATGGATCAAGTTATTCTAGCAGCTTTTTGCCGCAGCCTCGTTCTCGGCGTACACGGGTGTCGATATTTTTGACACCAGAGATCCTGCTTTATTCCGTCCGATGCAAACAAAATATATCGAAAACAGCGGGTTAACGGCGGGATCGAAACAGGCCCACGAATTGCAAAGTGGCCGTTGGTGTGTGCCAAGGATGCTGCCTAAACCGTTGTTGCTGATGTGGTGGTTGAAGATGCTGAAGGCTGTACTGAATACACTGATATCCATAGCTATTTGTACCAGTAGTGGGGCTTTGACCGAGCCAGCCTTGGGGCAGCCGGAACCGCGGACCTTTTTGGTGCTTGGGGTCATTGCCTCGGCTGAGGCAGCCAAAGGCGTCGTGTTATTTAAAGCTATGCCGACCGGGGAGACCTTTGCCGCGAAGATCGGTCAGGATGTCGACCACCGTCTGGTCGTCGACCGAATTGAACGCGACTACGTCTATGTTCGACTCGACGGAAAAAGCGAACGGGTTAGGGTCGGCGAGCAGATCGATCCAGCCGGTCCCGGTTCACAAGGCGACCGGCAAGACTCGTCCCTCGCGCAAATCAGCACAGGTATCGAGCGTCACGGTGGCGTCGTGAAGATTACGGCGGCCTTGCGCGACTCCATGACCAAGGATCAGCTTAGCAAGGTGCTGATGCAGGTTGCGGCAATCCCCTACTATGTCGATGGACAGCTTGCAGGCTTTCGTCTGTGGGAGATCGAAGCTGGCAGTATCTACCAGAAAGCAGGATTCATCGACGGCGATATTATCACTGCAATCAATGGCCAAAGTCTGAGCGATGTCGCTATGACCATTCGTTTACTGCAGTCGCTGCGGAAGGAACCAAAGGTCGAGGTCACACTGACACGGCAAGGCATTGAGCAGCGCATCGAGTTGATCGTACAAGACTAGTCAACTCGCTTGAGACAAATGTTCGGTCGATGCGACGATATTGGCGGCCAACTTGGTGAATTCGCCGGCAAGGCGTGCCAACTCGCTCTCATTGATAGCGACTCTTGCGGCAAAGAGTTCGATAAGTCCGTACTCCATGCGGTGTGGTCTAAGAAGCACCCAGTGGAGCATTTGATTTGCAATGGCGACGATTTCGCCTACGGTGAGCGGGGCCTTGCTCAGTGGCTGAAAGGTGTGATGCTCGCGGATTGCCTGAACGATTTCCACGGGAAAGCCCCAGAGTGTAGCGGCTATTTCGCCGAGGATGCAGTGATCAGGAAACTGATAGGCGGCCTCGGCCTGTCGCCAGGTGACTAGTGGTTCTTTTGTCCCCGACACATCATTGATGATTTTGGTGACCAGTGGGGGAAAGCAGAAGGCGGTCACAAGCTTGCCAAGATTACACAGACTGCCGGCCAGAAACACTTCATCCTGGCCTAGATCGGGTGAAAAGCGCCGCATCAGCGCCTCGGCGATAGCCCCGGTCAAGTAGGCTTCCTGCCAGAACGCTGCGGGCTGAAAGCCACTCTCCGGCAGGGGAATCGTCTGCAGCGACGCGGTCACTAGCAAGTCCTGGAGGGCCTTGTAACCGATATAGACGACCGCATGCTCTAAGGTCTTAAATTTGACGGCACTTGGACTGCGGGCGTTGCGAATGGTTTCCGCCATGTGCAGCACCTGCGAAGCAAGGACAGGTTCCTTGCGGATACTCCGAGCGATGTCGCGCGGCGATACCTGCGGTTGCTGCAAGATTTGATGGAGTTCCAAAGCGACATTTGGTACGCGCGGCAGGTCTTTTAGATTACTTAGACGATTGAAGACGCCGCGACTCTCTGGACCTAGAGCGAAGTCAGGTGAGTACCACGGGAAGCGTCCGCGCTTAATCAATAAGGTCGAGCCGCAGCCGCAATTAAACCAGAGGTGGCCACTACTGCAGATGCGCCACCGCGAGGTGTTGATAAGATAGTCCTGCTCCGTCGTAAAGCGACGTCGGCAGGTACCGCATTCTTTGATGTCAAGGTCGGCGGTCATTATGCAGACTTTTCGATTTTGGGTTGGGTTTCTTCACGGAGGTGCCGGCGTAGGATTTTACCAACGTTGGACTTCGGCAGTTCCGTCCTAAATTCGTATTGGCGTGGCCGCTTATATCCGGTGAGTTGGGTTATGCAGTGCTTACGGATTTCCTCGGTAGTTAGTGTCGGGTCTTTGGGAACTATAAACGCCTTGACCGCCTCGCCGGAATTGTCGTCAGGCACTCCGACGACGGCGACTTCGAGGACCTTCGGATGCGACGAGATGACTTCTTCGATTTCACTCGGAAACACATTAAAGCCAGACACGAGGATCATGTCCTTTTTGCGATCGACAATATAAAAGAAGCCGTCGCTATCGCGACGCGCCATGTCGCCAGTCCACAGCCAGTTGTCTTTAATGACATTGGCGGTCTCCTCGGGGCGTCGCCAATATCCTGCCATCACTTGCGGCCCTTGGACGACGAGTTCGCCGGTTTCGCCAAGAGGGACTTCGCGGCCGCTTTCGTCGACGACCTTAGCATTGGTTGAGGCCAGGGGAATGCCGATCGAGCCCAAGCGTATCTCGCCGCCGATGGGGTTGACGTGAGTGACGGGTGAGGCCTCGGTCAAGCCAAAGCCTTCGACGATAGGTTGACCGGTCAGCTGTTGCCACTTTTTACTGACAGACGACTGGACGGCCATGCCGCCGCCGATGGAGAACTTGAGGTGTTTTGCTGGAGCTGCCTGAAAGCCTGGGTCGTTGACCAAGGCGTTAAACAGCGTGTTGACTCCAGTCATCACCGTGATGCGGTATTTTTTGAAGATCTTAACTAGGTTGCTCACTGGAATTGGTTTGGGTACCAGGACCATGCGTTGGCCCATGGCGGCAAAGGCGAGAAAATTAACCGTAAGTGCGAACACGTGATAGAGCGGCAGCGCCGTTAGGACGGATTCCTGGGCTGATGTGACATGTGCCGAGGCGAGGTGTTGAATCTGTGCAATATTGGCCAAGACATTGCTTTGCAGCAGCATGGCACCCTTGGACACGCCGGTCGTGCCGCCAGTGTATTGCAAGATTGACAGATCCTGGTGCGAAAGAATGGGCGCGTCGTACGGTTTTTTGGCGCCGATGGCAAGCGCTTGGTGAAAGGATACGGCCCTTAGCTGATGCCTGGGAATCATACCCTTAGCTCTCAACACGCCTTTCATTAAAACGGCCTTCCAAGCTGGAAGTTGATCCCCGATCGACGTGACGACGATGTGCTCAATCTGCGTATCTTGGACCACCTCTTCGAGGTTGTTCATGAAGAGATCGATCATGATGATGGCTTTGGCGCCGCTGTCGTTGAATTGATGCCGCATTTCGCGGGGAGTGTACAATGGATTGGTGTTGACGCAGACGACGCCGATCTTTTGCGCGGCGAAAAAGGCGATGGGCAGTTGCATGATGTTGGGCAGCATGAGGGCGAGGCGGTCGCCCTTTTTCAGCCCAACCGAATGTTGCAGGTATGAGGCGAACTGACTCGCTAAGCGGTCGAATTGGCGATAGCTGAGGTCGGCACCCATGCAGGTCAGAGCGATAGATTCGGGGTAGCGTTGGCAGGCTTGCTCGAGGGCGTCAGCGACACAGGTCCACTGCGAAAGATCGATTTCGCTGCTTTGGCCCTCGGGATAGTACTTGTCCCAAACATGGCGCATCACCAACTCCTTTAGCACCTAATCCAATGGGAAACCCTGTCTGAGCACGCTATGTTGGGCTGGTAAGAACCGAGGTTCGTCGTCAAGTCAGGGGGCCCACGTGCAGATACCAGAATCAGTCACGGATTTACTTCGGCAGATCCAGGCAAAGCTTCAGCTCAAGGGTGAAACTATTGCGACTGCGGAGTCCTGCACCGGTGGCTTACTCGCCTATTTATTGACGGAACTTGCCGGTAGTTCAGCTATCTACCAAGGTGGTGTGAGTTCCTATGCAAATGCTGTCAAGGTCTCCTTGCTCGGAGTCGCCATGGACGATATCGACCGTTTTGGTGCCGTCAGCGCACCGGTGGCACGGGCTATGGCAGATGGTGTAAAGCTCCGAACTGGCAGCACCTACGCACTGGCTTTGACCGGAATTGCTGGACCGGGCGGCGGAACTAAGGCTAAGCCGGTCGGCACGGTCTTTTGTGGCCTAGCCACACCGGCCTCGACCCAGGTCTTGCCATTGATGCTACAAGGCGACCGTCAAGCGATCCGCTGGGCCGCGGCGGTGGCGGCACTGAGCTATCTGGATCAGGCTTTGTCCAGTAAAATGGATTGAATGCCGGGCTGTCCTGACCTAAGAACATCACTACATTCGATCGCGGGGGGCACTCACATGCATTACAGGCGTCTCATTCGTACCAGCGGCAAGATCTTCCTCTGTTTGGCCTTGCTCGGCGCGACGCCGTTGTTCGCCAAATCTCTGACCGTTGACGAGCTGCGGAAGATACAATCAAAAATGAAGGCCTATGATAGTTTGTCGGTAGACTTCGTTCAGACGCGCTACACGGACCTCCGCCAGAAGAGCACGCACCGCGAGGGACGCGCCTTATTTGCTAAGCCCAATTTGTTTCGTTGGATGCTTGAGACGCCCAAAAGGGAATACAAGATTTTTGATGGCAAATCGTTTTACGACTATGATCCTGAGGGTAATACCGCAAAGAGATTTGCCACCAATGACCAGCAGTCCCACGAACTCAATCAGATGATTGACCTGATCCTGAATTTCGATTCGCTGCTTAAGCGCTACGATGTGGTCAAGGCCGATGAAGACGGGGACTTGATCAAAGTCCAGTTAAAGCCAAAGGTGGCCGGAGATGTGAGTAGCATTGAACTGCACTTCGCCCAGAAGGAGCAGTTCGTATCATATCTAAAGATGGTGCTTAAAAATAAAAACTCCCTGACTCATGAGTTTAAAAACCCTGCCCACGCCGCCATCCCGGAGGCGACTTTTGCTCTGCCCAAAGGTGTCAAAGCAACTGATAATAATTAATGCTCCCAGGCAAATCGTCTAGAATTCCAGGGCTCTAGCTCCAACGGGCTGGAATGATCCGGTATTTAACCTGTAAAGAATCTACGCACATTTGCCGATAGGTGTGTTGATTGTGGCCAGAGTGTCTGCTGGTCAGAGTCATACCTAGGCAAAACAGTCATTTAGGAGTTACCGATGACTGACAAAGTGCGCTGGAGCGAGTTCGACAAATTGCACGTCATTAGGCGGCTGCGCGAGCTTGTTGGCAAGTGGTGGAAGATTCAGATCAACTTTACCGACACCAAGGGGCTACTCAGGGGGGTGCCGGACGGCAAGTTCTTCAACCCGCTTAACCCCATCTGCAAGGCGGTGATTAGCGACGCCAAGGGCTTTGAGTCTTGTCGTGGCACAGCGAGGCAGACTGTTGTCGACACCACGCGGAGCAACGACGCGCGCTTGTCGCGTTGCCACGCGGGATTTTCGACTTTAACGGTGCCGATCCGGGTCGAAGGCAAATATATGGGCTGCGTCTTTGGCGACGGCTTTCTCGTAGCCGACAGCGCGGAGGAACAAAAAGTACGCATCAAGGCCTACCTAGAACGCTCCTTTACCGGTCGGGCTGCCGAACTCAATGCACACGTCGACTCGCTGCCGGTGTTGTCGGAAAAGGAAATCGCCTACTTGACTGAACTCATTGAGATGGTGGTCGAAGAGATCATCGTCTCACAAAAGCGCGTGTCCGAAGAGAGAGAAAAGGTCGGCGAATTAAGCAAGGAACTTGGGACTCGCTACGGCTTTGACCGCATGATCGGTAAATCCGCCCCGATGCAAGATCTCTATAGACTGCTCGACCGCGTTTGCGACTCCGAGGCCACCGTCTTGATCAATGGTGAAAACGGTACCGGTAAGGAGCTGATCGCCAAAGCCCTGCACTATAATTCCAGGCGCAAAGACAAGAAGTTTGTCGTGGTAAACTGCGGTGCTTTTAACGAAAATCTACTCGAGAGCGAATTGTTTGGTCATATGAAGGGCGCCTTTACCGGGGCCATTCGCGACAAGAAGGGGCTATTTGAAGAAGCCGACGGCGGCACACTGTTTCTTGATGAGATCGGTGAAACCTCGATGTCGATGCAGGTCAAGATGCTGCGCGTCTTGCAAGAAGGGACCTTCACGCCGGTGGGCGCTACCGCGACCAAGCGGGTCAGCGTGCGGATCCTCGCTGCAACCAATCGTGAACTGCAGAAGATGGTCAAAGAGGGGATGTTTCGCGAAGATCTTTATTACCGCCTCAAGGTGATCAATCTGACGGTTCCACCGCTTCGGGAGCGTAAGGAAGATATTCCGCTGCTGACCGACCACTTTCTCACCAAGTTCAACAAGGAGCGCAATCAGGAAAAGACGATTAATCACTCGACACTTGAGCGCTTGATCAATCACGATTGGCCAGGCAATGTGCGCGAGCTGGAAAACGAGATCGAGCGTTGCTGCGTACTGGTTGGAAGTGAGCCAGACATTCTGCCAGACCTATTGAGTCAACATATTCAGGATAACGCCAAAAACAAATATCCTGGATACCGCGT
Source organism: Pseudomonadota bacterium (assembly GCA_026390445.1). Lineage (GTDB taxonomy): Bacteria > Bdellovibrionota_B > Oligoflexia > Oligoflexales > CAIYRB01 > CAIYRB01. The sequence goes on along the minus strand of JAPLFX010000036.1, from coordinate 17,681 downwards.
CAGTGGGCGCCTTAAGGACGCTTTGGAAGAGCTGGAAAAGCAGATGATTTTTGAAGGGCTGGAACGGACTCGTTGGAACAAATCCAAGCTGGCCAAAGAGTTGGGTATCAGTCGGGCGGGCTTGATCATGAAGGTTGAAAAATACGGGCTGGATAAGCGCACGATTTAGCGTCTAGCATTGGCTCAAGCGGCTGTGGCCGGGCAAGGATGGGGTGAATGTCACTCAGCCTTAAGCTTGGTTTTTAGCACTTTGCTTGCGGGGTCTTTCGCAGGTTCCTTCGCAGCTTTCTGCGAGGGCTCTTTCGTCGTAGCCACATTGTCCGTTGCTACATCGTCAGTGGGCTCGTCCTCCGAGCTGTCGGAATCCTTTGACTCGTCACGATCAAACGCTTCGCCTGGCTTTTTTGGCGGGGGCGTAGGCGCTGCCTTGACCATAAAGGGCTCACACGCTGATTTTGTCCCCCAAAGCCTCTTTGGCTGACCCTCGGCGGGCAGGCGCAGCTGGCAGATGCGCTGCAGCCCGTCGCCTTCTCTTTGGCGGATTTCTTGCTGAAAGTTCAGATGTTGCGGATCGAGCGCGGTCTGAACAATCATGACCTGGAGGATTAGCTTGGTCGACTCGCCCGACCCGTCCAGGGTGAAGATGCTCTGCTCAAACTCGCCTCCGGCAAATCCCGTCAGTTTGGTCGAGGTGATGCGCTTCGCCTTAGGGTCGACTGACGGCGTCGGCAGCGCACTCAGGGCTTCGGATAGCTCGTACCTGTTTGATTTGTCGTTGTATAACCAAACCATGTAGGATTTGTCGCCGACCTGATAGGGCCAGGATTTGAGGAGTCTTAGGTCGGCGAATTTATCGAAGTTACAGTCGATCAAGTCGACGATGCGGTCCTTGGTGGCTCCTGGGGTGGAGGCAATCTCCTGCCATACCAGGTGTACCCGGTCTTGGGGGACATTGATCGTCTGGAGGACGTGGCTGGAATCGGTAAGCATCACGTCAATGGTTTGTAGGTTGCTACTAGGACCTGTCCACTTAAGAATAAACGTATGAAGTGGCTGCGTCCCATTTTGCTCGAGGCGGTAGCGAAGTTCGTAGAGACTTGCCGCAGCGGCCTTCGGGGCTAGCGCCGCCGCTTTTGCAACGTCTGGTGCGGCCAAAGTGGCTGCCGAGCGGCAAAAGAGCACCACGGCAATGGTCCACAGGGTCTGGTGGCGCATGGTTTTTATCCCCCTCACCCGATATGGGCAGATGGCGACCGGCTTAAGAAGCTTCAGTGACCCGTCTTCTTAACCTTTTCCATTTCTTGGTAAAGGCTATGCTCGGCGTGCGAAGCGAAGGTCTCGATGGCTTGACCAAGCTCGACGGCGGCATCGAAATCCTCGCCAGTGATCAAGCCCTTTTCGTCCAAAAGCTGTTTTAGGCCGCGGATGACTTTGACAAACTGGTCGTGTGCCGCCTGATTCTTTGCCACCCCTGCTTTTAAATTGTAGAGCTCGGTTCCGAGTTCAAGGACGGCTCGCTCGAGCATTTCCAATTTCGGTTGGCTTTGATCGGACATCGACTAGTTCCCTTTGCTGACGACAGAGTCTGGCGGTAAATCAACCGGTGACTCTATGTTGTCGGCAGGTGTGGGAAAATATTTAGGCCACGGCGCCGAGCACCGCTGAGCGGCCCAGAGGGCTTCTGGCACTAGTTGCCGCGGTAGACCTCAGGGCGTCTGTTGGCCAATGCCGGCAGGCGCGACCGCACATCCTTAAGCGCGGCTCCCGACAGGGTCGCCAGTGCTACCCCAGGCTGGTCGCCGCTGTCGGCAAGGACGCTGCCCCAGGGGTCAATGATGAGGGCATGACCAAACGATTCTTTGCCGGGGGAGTGGACCCCGGTCTGGTTGGCAGCAAACACGTAGGATTGGTGTTCAACAGCCCTGGCTCGTAGCAGCAGCTCCCAGTGGGCAAGCCCAGTGCCCTTGGTAAAAGCTGAAGGGACGGTGATGACGTCTGGATCTCCGGACTTTGACAGCAGTTGATACAAAGCCGGAAAGCGCAGGTCGTAGCAGATCGATAGCGCGACCTTCAGGCCGTCGATGACCAGGCTAACCGGTTCTTCGCCTGGAATGAAGCCGTCGCTTTCTGCATACCGCGGTCTACCGTCCTCGCCGTTCAGATTGAACAGGTGGATCTTGCGATATTTTGCCAAAAGCTCGCCGTCTCGGCCAAAGACGTAGGAGGTGTTAAAGACCTTCTTTTGGCCGATGGCGTTTTTGGTTTCGAAGTCGAGTGGCTCGTCAGGCTTAGGTCGTTCGCCGACCGTGCCGGCAAACAGCACGATCTTCAACTCCTTAGCCCATCCAGCGAGGCGTTGATACAGGGGGCCGCCTTCAAGCTCGGCCATCTCGTAGTTGTAGGCATAGTCGCCCATAAAAGGAAACATCTCTGGCAGCTGCACCCAGTCGGCACCGAGCTTGGCCGCGTCGCGGACAAGGCGTTCGGCCTCGTCGACATTGCGCGCTTTGTCGGCGCTGGTGGTCATACTAATGGCGGCGAGTTTCAAGCTCGTATTGGAAGTCATACGCCTGGGCCTTTCTGCATGGAGACGATTAAAGCGTGGGTAATACGATGTGGTTGTCGACGCCCATTAAGATGGTAATTAATGCGACGCGTGTCCACATTCCGTTGCGTTCCTGGCGCCAGTACTTGGCGCGAGGATCGGCATCGATCGCCGGGTCGAGTTCGTCTCGCCGTGGCAAGGGGTGCATGATCACGCAGTGGGACTTGAGGCGTTCCAGGTGCTCATACCTAAGGCAGTAGGCTTGGTAGTCCACTTTGACGGAACCTTGGACATCGTATTCATCCTGAACGCGCGTCATATAAATCGCATCGGCCGCAGCGATCGCTTGATGGAAGTCAGGGGTTTCCTCGAACTGGACGCCGCCACTGCGCAGAAACTGGCGCAAATCGTCTTCGATGCGAAAGGCCTGAGGCGAACAAAAGATCAGTCGCACGCCGGGGTAGTTCGTTAGCAGATGGCTGAGGGAGCGAACGGTGCGGCCGCGCTTTAGATCGCCGACCATGCAGATCGTCTTACCCTCGATGCCAGATGATGAGCGAAAGCTGCGCTGCAGCGTGTAGATATCCAAGAGTGCCTGAGTCGGGTGCTCGTCGGGTCCGCTACCAGCGTTGATGATCGGAACCGGGCGCGGTGTTTCGTCGAGCAGGGTCGCAATGCGGTCGGATAGGCCGGCTGTCGGAGACCGCATGACGATGAGGTCGACATAGCTCGCGAAGGTACGCAGCGAATCCTCGAGTGACTCACCTTTGCGCTCGGAACTGGTCGATGGGTCTCTAATCTCGGCGGGCTTGATGCCAAGGATGTGGCACGCGGCCTGGAAACTTAAGAATGTCCGCGTCGAGGGTTGTGTGAAATACAGCATGGCGCGGCGATGTGCCAGCAGGCTCTGTAGGTACATGAGGCCATCTTTGGTCTTATCAAACTTGCGGATTTGATTGATCAGCTCGTACATATAGTCGAGAAAAGGCCGGCCAAATTGCCGCGCGCTGAGGATATGCTTGGGCCTGGTGAACGGCAGGGGCGTCAGACTCGACATCGCAAGCTCTCCTAGTGAAATACGACTTTGGCTTCGCCTTGCCCGTGGCGGACGTCGCCGATCGGGTGGACGTCTAGATGCATAGCTGCGGAGGCTGCGGCGAATGCCGTGGCGGCGTCGGCAGCGACGATCGCAATCATGCCGCAGCCGAGGTTAAAGACCCCTTCTTGGGCGTGGGGCGTCGTTTGCTGCGCCTTAAGGAACGCGCGCAGCCATGCAGGAGTAGGTAAATCCGCCATGTTTATATGTGCTTCGGTATCTACAGGCATGACGCGAGGTAGGTTGCCTGAGATACCCCCACCGGTGATGTTGGCCACGGCATGGATGGACTTTATACCCAGCTTATCCACAAGCTCTGGCAGCTCGTGATAAATCCGTGTTGGTTGCATCAGATGGGCCAGTAATTCAGGGTCTGCCTTAACGCTACCTTTAAGCCAGTGACGGACCAAAGAGTAGCCGTTGCTGTGGAGGCCGCTGCTAGCGAGGGCGAAAAGTCGGTCTCCGACTCTGACATGCTTTGGTCCCAGCATGGCCTCACCATCGACGGCACCGACGACAAAGCCGGCGAGATCAAAGTGTCCTTTCGCATAGAGTCCTGGCATTTCGGCGGTTTCGCCGCCCAGCAGCAGGGCGGCGCATTGGGCGCAGCCTTGTTTAATGCCCGCTAAGACGCTTTTGAATTGGCTCTCGTCGAGGGCTCCGGTGGCGTAGTAGTCGAGAAAAAACATCGGGCGACCGCCGACCGTGTAGAGGTCATTGACGCACATGGCAACCAAATCAATGCCAAGGCCCTGAACCATGCCGCTGTCGATGCCGAGCAGCACTTTAGTGCCGACACCATCGGTGCTGGTAACCAGTAGTGGGTCGGCAAGTCCCTTGAAATTGGGCCGAAACAACGCAGCAAAGCCGCCGATGCCAGACACCACGGCACCGTGACGGGTGGTCTTAGGAGCGCCACCTTCCTGCTGCAGCCAGTCGACGAGGCGATCGCCTTTGTCCACGTCAACGCCGGCTTGTTTGTAAAGGTCGGTGGAGCTGGTCTCGGTGGTCTTTGTCAAGGCAACCTCATAAACAAATTTTAACGAAGTTCGGATTGGCTCAAGTCAGCGCTTAGGAGTGATCAGGGCGCGGACGGCCGCTTCAGGATCTGGGTGCGTCACTAGGGCTTCGCCGACGAGAAACACGTTATACCCGACGCCCTGCATCAGCTCAATGTCCGCTGCCGTCTTGATACCGGATTCGCAGACCATGATCGGTGTCGGACTTTTGGCTTGGCCGAGCGCCACGAGGGAGCGCGATATCGCCAAATCGATGCCGAAGGTCTTTAGGTCGCGATTGTTCACCCCGAGGATATGCCCCGTGGTGGTGATGGCGGCTGTTAGTTCTGCCTCACTGTGGCTTTCGATGAGCGGCTCCATGCCGAGGCGCCGGCCAAGGTGAATCAAGGGCTCAAGCTCGGCGGCGCTGAGCACACCGGATATGAGGAGAAAAGCATCGGCTCCAGCTGCCCTGGCCTCATAGATCTGATAGGCGCTGACGATAAAGTCTTTGCGTAAGACCGGGATGGTAACGGCTTGGCGCACGGCTGTTAAGTGCGCCAGTTGACCGCCGAAGTACTTGCTGTCCGTAAGCACCGAAATGGCGGCGGCGCCACCACGCTCGTAGGCTTTTGCCAAAGCTACGGGATCGTAAGGGTCGAGAAAAAGCCCGCGACTTGGCGATTTGCATTTGCATTCAGCGATGATCCGCGGCGTTGAAGGGTCGTCTAGTGCGGCAAAGAAATCGCGGGCACTGGGCGCAAGGCGGGCTTGTTGCTCGACCTCGGCTAGCGGGCGCCGGCGTTCTGCGGCGGCAACCTCAAGGTGCTTGTCGGCGATAATGGCAGCTAGGATATCAGACAAGGGACACCTCATGGGGCGAGGGCGCTGGCGCTCCTCAACCAAGATGCAAAGTAGTCGCGCGCCACCTTACTTGAGATCTGACGGTGTGCCAATGCCACTCCTGCCTCTAGGCTTGGCACCACATTCGCCAGCCACAGCACGGCCCCGGCATTGAGGGCGACGGCTGCTGCGACCCCTGGGGCGTTGCCGTCGAGCAGGCGACCCAGGATGCTCAGGTTGTGGCTAGCGTCACCGCCGGCAATGGCGCTCAAGGGGGCATGGGAGCCTAGGGCGACGGGGTCTATGAGCAGGGTCGAGATCTGGCCATCTTGAACTAGCAAGGCGTCGGTCACTGCCGCGCAGCTGATCTCGTCGAGTCCGTCGCGGGCATGAACCACCAAGGCTCGCTTGGTGCCCAGCCGCCCCAACGCTTCGGCCATGGGCCGCAGGTAAGCCGCCGAGCCGACGCCGACCAGCTGCATGTCCGGTGCGATGGGGTTGGCGAGCGGTCCAAGCAGGTTGAAGACCGTGCGCACCTTGAGCTGCTGCCTGGCCGATGCGACGCGGGCCAGGGAAGGATGGTAATTCGGCGCGAAGAAGAAGGTAAAGCCCGTTGATGACAGGAGTTGTGCCGCGGCCTCAGGAGTCAGTCCAAGGGGTAAGCCGGCGGCAAAGAGCAGGTCTGCGGAACCGCATTTGCTGCTGACACTGCGGTTGCCATGCTTGGCCACCCGCGCTCCAGCCGAGGCGGCAACGATGGCTGCAGCAGTCGAGATGTTGAAGCTGTGCGAACCGTCGCCACCGGTGCCGCAATTGTCGATCAGGGGTCTAAGGTCTGGCGGCAGGGCCACGGTGGTGGCCTGGGACCTGAGCACGGTCGCACCGGCGTAGAGTTCATCGACGCCTTCGCCACGTAGCCGCCATGCCGCCAGTATGGCTCCGACCTGAACGTCGGCTAATTCGCCGTTTAGCATGGAGCGAAAAAGGCCCTGGGTGTCTTCAGAGTTCAGGGGTTTATGGCTGAGTAAGGCCTCGAGTTTCGCCTGCATGGGTGGAGCCTCGTGTCTAAAGTTTTTACGCTCCCGTCCGATTCATAAGTCAGAAGCCTTTTATTTGTACATGGAGTTTATGGAATGGACCGCGTCCTTCTGGCTGTTCTCACCTTTTTGACCCTAAGCACGCAAGCGCTCGCTGGCGAGCTCAGCCCGACGTGGAGCGCTCTAAGCAAGCCTGAGGCCCCCAAGGTATTTAAGGTGCTGCAATTGATCGCTGGCGGTAAAGGTGACGCTCTTGTTCTCTTAGCCGGCGGCGTGCAGCAGGGGGTGGTTAAAGGCGAGGTGTTTAAAGCCTACCGCATGTCCGGTCCTGGTGGGGCCGGTGGGAACCATATCCTGTGGGTTCAGACGGGCCGGCTAAAAGCCGTCGAGGTCCAAGATGAGCTGACGGTCGCCGCGGTGGAAACTCAGGGCTCGCCCTTGGCTTCAGCCATTTTTCCGAAGTTTCCTGGACTCATGGGCGGCGATTTGGCCGTGCCTGAACAGCTCAAGCTGGAGCGGCGTCAGGCCCTCATGCCGACCATCAGCCTCAGCTACAGCGATCTGTTTTCTGATCCAAAGAGTACTCCGTCCACCTTCGAACTGAAGGTCGAGGGCTTGACGCAGCTTAAGGCTGCGACCAAGGAGTTCGCCGCGACTCGCTTATCGATGCTGATGATCGAGGGCTACACCGACCACAATGGCCCAGCCAACGCCAACCAAGTGGAGTCTTACCAGCGTGCTATGACGGTGCGCCAGTACCTCATCGACGAGCTGGGCTTTGATCCAAAACGGGTCGTCGCCGTCGGCTACGGCGAGGCCGAGCCTGCTGATCAGTCGCTGGCGCCAGGTTATATCGAAGCCAATCGCCGCATCGTGTTGAAGGCTATACCGCTAGAGTAAAGCACGCAGTGGCGCTCGTCGCCTCGGGGGTGATAACAAGAGTCCCTGGAGGTCTCGTCATGCCCGAATTGCCTGAAGTCGAATGCCTGACCCGTGCGGTGCGCTTAGTGTTGGAAGGCGCACGGTTGGAAACCGCCGAATTTCTCCGCGCCGATCTGCGCTCGCCCATCCCCATAGCGCAGTTTCGTCAGTTGTTCGAGGGACAGCTCATCGAACAGGTGTTTCGTCGTTCCAAGTACATGCTTATCCGTTCGGCCAAAGGCACCGGCGTGTTTCACCTAGGGATGACTGGCCAGATCTTGGAAAAGGACAGTGCCAAGCCTGATGTGCCCCATACGCATGCGGTGTTTAAGGTGCAGGGCCGAGGTGGCCGTACCTATCTGCATTTTGTCGATCCGCGGCGCTTTGGCCGGATCGACTGCTTTGAGGGTCACGCTGTCGAGCGCAATGCCTATTTCGAGCATCTTGGGCCCGAACCGCTTGATTGTGCCGATTTAGGCGAGCACCTGTTTCGTCAAAGTCGGCACAAGGCGACTGCGGTGAAGCAATTCATCATGGATGCTCAGCAGGTCGTAGGGGTTGGTAATATCTATGCGAGTGAATCGCTGTTTCGTGCTGGAATCCATCCAAAACGCAAGGCCGGTGCGGTCTCAAGGCAGCGGTATGACAAACTTGGCGAGCAAATCAAGCTGACCCTCGAGGCCGCCATCACCGCTGGGGGCACCACGCTGCGCGACTTTCGGACTCCCGACGGACTTCCCGGCTATTTTGCCGTTTCGTTAAATGTCTACGACCGAGCTGGTGAACCGTGCTTGCGCTGCGGCGGTGAGATCCGGCAAATCCGCCAAGGAGGGCGTTCGAGCTTCTTTTGCGCATTTTGCCAAACATAAAGATTTATACAATAACCAATAATTTGCAATAATCTACGACAATACTTTGTTAAATGCATAAAAAATTATCCTAAACTATGGCGGCCAATTGTCGATGCTTGCATTGTGAGTGTCACTTGGACTTATACTAAGGAGAATGTTGCATGGGACTCAGGATTAAAACAAATGTCGCTTCGCTCAATGCTCAGCGCAATCTCGGCCTGTCCAACTCGGCCAGCCAGGAGAACATCGCCAAGCTGTCAAGCGGCTACCGGATCAACAAAGCCGCCGACGATGCCGCAGGACTCGCGATCTCCGAGAGTATGAAGTCCAACATTCGCAGCTTGGATCAAGCTAAGCGCAACGCCAACGACGGGGTCTCACTCGTGCAGGTGGCCGAGGGTAGCTTCAACGAGGTGTCCAACATCTTGGTGCGCCTGCGCGAACTAGCGACGCAGTCGGCTTCCGACACCATCGGCAACAAGGAGCGCTCCTACACCAACCGTGAATACGTGCAGTTGGTGGATGAGATCCAAAGGATCTCCAACACCTCCAACTTCAACGGTATTCCGCTGCTTGGAGGCTCCGACGCTCTGCCTGACGAGTCGATGTTTACCATCCACGTCGGCTCAGGCGACGGCTTAAAGCCAAACACCGACACCATCCGCATCGGTGTCGAGAACCTCAAGGTCAACGTCGAAAGCCTTGGCCTGGGCATGGAGGCCGAGATTGGCCCAGTCAATCCTGAGGATGCCTTCTCTCGCGACACCGCCGCCGAGAAGTTAACCACGATCGATAAGGCTCTCGACACGATCGCTTCCAACCGGTCGTTCCTGGGCGCCCAGCAGAGCCGCTTGACCTCGACGATCAACAACCTCGGTGTTCAGATCGAGAACCTCAAGTCGGCTAATAGCCGCATCCGCGATGTTGATTTTGCCGAAGAGACCGCCGCATTTACCCAGAACAAGATCCTGCAGCAAGCAGGTCTGTCGGTCCTGGCTCAGGCTAATACGGCTCCGGAGCAAGCGCTGGCGCTGCTGCGCAGTTAATGGGACGGCATTCGTTTAAGTGACCACCACGACGGGCGCAAAAGTGCCTCCAAACCACTCCATTTTGGCGTAAAGCGGTTTACTTTTGTGACCAGGCCGCCCCCTAGCGACTCGCGCGGGGGCGGCTGTTTTTTATTTTATATCAGAGGGTTGCGATTTTTATCGCGCGCCAGCGGCAGGTGGCACCTTGCTTGCAGTTGGTCAGTAGGACCAAACACGGGAGGAAACCACGTCATGATGAATGCCGCCTATCAGCAAGACTACTTGAGCCAGAGCCAGCACGAGCCACCGGTCAATTTTAAATCCGGGATGAAACTGGCCGACATTGAACGGGCGGTGATCTTGCAGACCTTACAGCGCCAGAACTTCAATCGGACTCGGGCGGCCCGGGTCTTAGGCATCGGCATCAGGACCTTACAGCGCAAACTGAAGCAATATCATGGGTGGGATATGGACCTTGGTGAGCTGGCCGAGGCCTGATTCTAGGGGGTCCTGGCGGCCATTATTTCGTGAACTAGCGATTGACTTGAGCAGGGGACGCACATATAAACCCCCCTCTATAGGTCTGTAGCTCAGTTGGTTAGAGCGCTACCCTGATAAGGTAGAGGTCCCCGGTTCGAGTCCGGGCAGGCCTACCAGTCTCCTTTTTTAATAGGGGATGCTGGTAGGTTTTTTCTTTGGCTGCTTTGAGCGCCGTAAAAATTTTTTGGTTTGTGGTTGCGTGGTGCTGATTGATAAGGACTTCGACCTTGCCTCGATCAAGGCGGCCTCGATGATCGGCGGGCTCCAGATGCGCCGATTTATGGATCGCTGTCACTTCCGTTGTCCCGAGCTCATGTAAACCGCCGAAAGCGGCTTTTGACACCCGCAGCAAAAGCCTCCTCCAGTCCGTGCTCGTCGGCTACGGATAAAAAGAGGTCGGCAGCTGCCGACAGCTGTTCGACGATTGCAGTAACTTCGCGAGCCTTTAAACCATGACGACCTCCAGCAATGAGCAGGTCATCAAGAGAGAAGTCGTCGTCTTTTCCGTTAAGAGTCATTTGATGGGAGGCGGCAACACCATATCCGTAAACGTAGGTTAGGTCAAAAGCGGGAGCAAGTCGCCACCGGCCCGCCTGGTCCATGATGAATCCGAAGTTTTTCGAATGATCATCCTGATTGCGAAACATCATGTTGAAAACCGCCCTGCGAAACGCCTGTGCGACCTGAGCATGGTCTTGAGTGAGGTGTCGTGTCAGCTGCATATAGTCTTCGTAGCTGGCCGAATGTTTCAACCGAAAGTCGCGCAGCAGCAGACCACAAAGGCTGGCATAGTGGAAAATCTTTTGTTTAGAGGTATCTCGGTCGAAGCGCTCAATGAGGTAGTGCGCTACCGGACCATCCTCTGATTCGCCTTCGAGCAAATAGGTCTTGGGTATATCGATGCCAGAAGCTCGGCCGATGTCCGCATACACATACTCTAGTCGTCCATACACATTGGCAGGGTCGCCATCCCTGGTCCCGTCAAATTTTAGGATGCAAGGTCGAAACCCGGCCTGTGGCTCGACAAATCCGTGGCGTAAAGCCCCGGTGTCCGGATTGTAGTCGACCAAAGCCTTTGCTTGCCGTCCGCCAGATGACGCGCTGACACGAAGAATTTCGACGGGTAGCTGATCGGCCTTTCCAATCAGGGTAGCTTTCGCCAGGGCCACTAAATCCTTTAGCTCAAGGTGATCATGATGCGGCGACGGACTGCTAAGCGCTGGTTCGAACTCTAACGCGCCAATGGCTCGATCTCCGATATAGAGTAAACGATCCAAAGCTCCGACCGCTTCACGAGGTATTCCATATTGCTTCGCGAAGAAGGCATGGATCACCACCATCCCGAATTGATCGGGTAGGCAGTCTGCTATCACACCCGGCAAGCCCTGAAACGTTGGGCTAACTTCCTTCGAACTATAGGTCGTCGTCGTCGTCGTAGGCATTTCTATCGGCGAGATCTCCAGACCTCTGCGACGGAATTCCGGCGCATATTCGAAAGCGATGGTGCTATCGCGTAATTGGGCTAAGTAGCCAACGTCTAGTCCCCACATGACGACCTTGATGGCCTCAAGCTTTTGCACGTCGAACCCTCTTTTTAGTTGGCTTGGCTTTGCTTTCACCTAAGAAAATCGCCATCGGCGACGGCACGATTTCCGGGACCATGGATTCAATGCGCTGAAGTTCACCAAGGGCGCGAAAGATTTTGATCAAAGACAGAATGTTGACGCCGTGACCACGCTCAAAATTTTTGATCATGGCGAGGGATAGGCCAGCGCGGCCCGCCAGCTCGCTTTGGGTCATATTGAGATGCAGGCGCTTCTGTCTGCATGCGGCGCGGATGCGACCAAGGAGCTCCTCATCGTTAAGCATCTGAATGGACATCAAAACCTCGTATGGATACATATCTAGACTTTAGACGGCTCAAGTGACGGTAAAGTCTACTTATCTAGACACTAATAAGTATGCTCCTGGGATCCGGTGGGGTCAAATTTGGGCTAAAATTATAATCTTTATAGCTGGAAATATGCTCTAAAGAATAGAAATATAGACTTAAGGTCAGGTGGACAAGGGCGCCCGATTTATTCGGGCGCCCTTACTCGACAGTGCCGACCTGCCTGGTAGAGCGAGAACTCCTCATTTTTTAAGAGCTGGATCAGCGGCACATCAGTGTAGGGTGAAACCATTCATGACCATGATTGCGGCGACCTTTAGGCTTGTCCCGCCGCTCCATCCAAAGCCGCCGCCGCGGCTTGATCCACCAGCCAGGCTAGCTCGCCATGCATTGGCCTAATTCCTTGCATGGGTAACCGCTCAACCTGCGGCGGACTGTCGAGCACCGCCTTCACGGCAGCACTCTTGCCTTGGCCACAGATGTGCACGATGACCCAGGCAGCAGCATTGAGCAGCGGATACGTCATGGTGATACGGTCGACACCTAGTTTAGGGACGGCGTTGCTGACGACCAGTTGTTGCGTATTGTGCAGAGCGGCGGTGTAGGGAAAGAGCGAGGCGGTGTGTCCGTCGTCACCCATCCCGAGGAGCACCATGTCAAAGCGTGGCAAGGAGTGGTCGTCCAGCTTGAAATGGGCCCGCAGCTCAGCCGTGTAGGCCTCGGCGGCGGGCTTTGCACCCAGCTCGGTTTGGACGCGGTGGATGTTGGCTTTTGGTATGGGCACGCGACTGAGGAAGTGGTCGTGAGCTAGGCGGTAGTTGCTGTCGGGGTGAGTTGAAGGCACGCAGCGTTCGTCGCCCCAAAAGACATGGACTTTGGACCAATTGAGGTCGTGTTCTTTGATCAGCTCGGCAAAGACGGCTTTGGGGGTCTCGCCGCCTGATAGGGCGATCGTGAATTGTCCAGAGATGGCAATGGCGGAGCTGGCGCGTGCGCGGATGTGGCGGGTGGTGGCGACGGCAACGGCGGGGACGTCGGCGAGGATCTTGAGTTTGAGGTGGGTAGTTTGGCGGTAGGTGGGTTGGGTTGGGGGCATTGGAAGTCCTGTTGCGGTTGAATCGAGACCATCATGCTATTCGAGTGTCGTTCACTGGATTTTTACGGAATCGAGAAATACCAATCTTATCAGATACGCTAGGCCTTCCGGGGCGAGCGCAACAGAATCTCTTTCTCTGCGTCCGACGACCCCAAATTAGCAAGCAAGCATTTGACTAGAATTTCCAAAAAAGGCCTGTCACGGACATCGCTGTCGCCATAAGGCTTTTTCCTAGAACTGATGCGTCTGTCTTGCTAGAAGTGCGTCGTCTTTGCAGGAATGGCGTAGTTGTCTTTTAAAAACTACTCGTCGTGGTTGATACTCCGCTGGGACTGCAAAGACAAGTAGGGCGCCCGATTTATTCGGGCGCCCTTACTCTAACAGTTTGGGGTCAGTCACCGTCTCTAAGCAGCTGATCGCTCAGCCTGCCAAACTTCCCGAAACATTAGGTCCACCGGTCCCCACATAGTCAATTAGTTTGCGGTGAAATCCCAGACCGTTAAATCCCCGCTTTGCTGGGCGGGGCCACCGATACAAGTAATATCAATTAGTTGTCTAAAATAATCAATCTCAGTTAAAGTTTTTACATCGACTTGCCGATACCATCCTGGTATAAGAACTAGGGACACTCATGAGTTCAAAGTATGCCCTGAATGAAATTAAGCAGCTGGTGGAGGCGCGCCTCAAAGGTGACGAGACGATCTGGTTTTCAGCGCGGTCAGCCAGCATCGATTACGTGATAAAGGTGCTCGTCGTAACGGAGCTTGAGGCGGAAAGCATCATACTCAATGGCATCCTAAAGCTTGACGACAATGATTTTCATAGGCGCGTTCTGATGGTCAACTGGGCCAATGAGATTGCCGATGAGTACGGTCTTGAGGGTTACCATGGTCATAACTGGTATATCAAACTGCTGGTGGAAGACGAAGCCAATGGCCGCGTGGTCAACGAAATCTCGTTTCATCCGACTGAAGATGAGATGAGGCTTGCCAATGGTCGCATGTTGCAAGTGACCATGAACGAACAGCAAGTCCCCATGCGACCAGCCAAAGGCCGGCGCGGCAAATAAAAGGAAGTGTCGCCATGGATCTATCGAAAAAAAGATGTGGGGAGTGTGGCACAAAGGATGCCTTTTCTCTTAAGAACGTTAAGGGCCATTGGAAGCACCCCTGGAAGGATTTCCCCGGGGTCTTCCTGATGGTGGATTTAAACCTTTGGGAGTGCAAAGTGTGTGGAGCATCGGCTGGCACCCCCGGGGACGCTGAGAGGATTGATGCTGCTGTTGAAGAATCGATACGTGCGCAGGCTAGCCAGTTTCTCGATGTGATCAAGTCGAAGTCTGGCCTGTCTTTTGACGAAATTGGCGCTCGACTTGGTACAGCCCCGTCGTACCTGTCGAGTCTGAGGACGATGAAAAAAACGCCATCTTTTCATTTATGGAACATACTCAAGCTGTTGGCTATCGACCCGAAGGTGATGATCGAACGCTTAGACCCTGACTATGATATTTCGGCGGAGAACCTGCTACTCCGCGCGTGAGACATCGAACTCTAACCGTCACCTGCCCACAACCAGCGCCTCTATTGCTGAAAAATGGCATTTCTCAGCAGTAGCACCGCTGGTAATGACCTGAGTCTAGGTCCTCCTCCATCGACAATCCAGCATGTTGGAATCGATGACTGACCGCAAACTAGCCCAAATTCGCGTTTGACTAGAATTTTCAAAAAAGGCCCGCGTAAAGGGTGGCTTGTCATAAAGACCCATAATGGAGCCTTTAATAAGCTCAAGAATAGAAAGAGGCCCGAAAAGGGGCTATTGTGGTCATAAGATTACTTACGCTATAAAGACCCATTTAAGGGTCTTTGGGCGCCTCTTCTTCTTCTCTGAGCCCATTTTCGGATCTTTATGGTCGCTATCCTTCAGTCCACTGATGAACTTGTGTGCCAACTTGGCGCCGACCTTAAGAAATTGCGCCTACTGCTGGCGGTTGATCGACGCTCATTGGCACTACGCGCTGGCGTCAGTCTCAACGCGATCAAGCGCTTAGAGAACGGTGAGGGAGCAACCATTTCGACTTTAGTCAAAGTGCTTAGAAGTCTAGATCGCCTCGACTGGCTGACGACTTTGGCGCCCAAAATTACCGTCAATCCACTTCACATACCTCGCGGTCATGCAGAACGGCAGCGTGCTCCGAGACGAGTGAAAAAAAGTGCGGAGTGATCGTGGCTAGGGCCTACAAACCGGCTACCAAGATTGATGCCTATATCTGGGGCACCTATGTCGGCGCAGCAGCGTATGACCCGGCTCTGGGATATTATGTGTTTGCTTACGATCCGGCTTTTGCAAAGCAGGGCGTCGCACTGTCGCCGCTGCATATGCCGCTAAATGAACGAGGCCAACCGTTCGCCTTTGTCGACTTGCCTGAGCTCACGTACAAGCGCCTGCCGGCGATGCTTGCGGATGCGTTGCCCGATGATTTTGGCAATGCCTTGGTAGATGCCGATATGGCTGAACGAGGCGTGAGGCGCGAGCAGATTACGCCACTCGATCGCTTGGCTTATATGGGTAAGAGGGCCATGGGAGCCCTGGAGTTTGTACCGTCCCTCGGTCCAAAGCAGCGTACACCCACGGCACTCGATTTGAGTGACCTAGTCTCATTGGCGAGAGCGGCGGTGCGAGGCACACTTGGTGTCGACAAAGAGGTGCATAGTACTTTGAGGCAGATGATCGAGGTCGGAACTTCTGCTGGGGGAGCCCGGGCTAAAGCCGTCGTCGCCTGGAATCCATCAACTCAAGAAATCCGTTCTGGCCAATTGGAAGCTCCCACAGGATTTGAACACTGGCTGCTCAAATTTGACGGTATCGGCGTTGATCACGACCTAGGTAGCACACAAGGCTATGGGCGGATCGAGTATGCCTACTATCTGATGGCCCGTGCAGCAGGAATCTCCATGTCCGAGTGTCGCCTTCTTGAAGAGCATGGCCGCGCGCATTTTATGACCAAGCGCTTTGACCGCGGCGTGAATGGCGTCAAGCATCATATGCAAACACTTTGCGCTATTGACCACCTCGACTATAAAAAGGTCGGGGCACATGCGTATGAACAGCTGTTTTTTGTGAGTCAGCATCCGCGCATGAACCTCGGTCATGCCACCGATGTTGAGATCTTTCGCCGCATGGTCTTTAATGTCATGGCCCGAAATTGCGATGACCATACCAAAAATGTTTCGTTTCGCCTGCAGCAAGGCAGCTCATGGGAGCTAGCCCCGGCCTACGATGTGACGTTTTCCTACGATCCAGCATACTGAAATCACTTGATTTGCAAAATGGGCCAGATTTAATGTTTTCATCTGGTTACGGTAGATATGGGTAAAAGTCAGTCCTTTAGGGAGGGGAGGTTCAATTGAGGCTCGGCGTTGGGGTGCGCAGGAAACTAGTAGTCTAGGCTTGCTCGGCACTATGCTTGAAATTCAGCTAGATAGCGGGATATCATGAAATCTCGTAGTGGAACTACGGAATTTCATGGAGTTGCCATAAGCTATGGAACGAAAAGACTATATTTGCGAGATTGACCGGTCTTGGTCCGTCTTTCCGGTCGTTGCGTTGCTCGGGCCTCGCCAGGTCGGAAAGACCACCCTGGCTCAAGTTTATGGTCGCCAATATTATCGGGGATCTGTTCCAACCACCCATTACTTCGATCTTGAAGACCCAGGGGCGATCGCCAGGCTGCAGACGCCAAAGTTAACCTTGGAGCCGCTGAGTGGCTTGATCATTATCGACGAGATTCAACGTCAACCAGAGCTATTTCCGTTGCTGCGCGTACTGGCAGATACTAAACGGCAAGATACGCGCTTTCTCATTCTTGGCAGTGCGTCATTGGATCTCATTAAGAATAGTTCGGAGTCACTCGCTGGTCGTATTCGCTATATGGAGATTGCTCCTCTGTCGCTCAGCGAAGCGGGTTATGGCATGCGGGATCAATTATGGCTTCGCGGTGGATTCCCGCCTGCTTTTTTAGCAAGCCAAGAAAGCGACAGCGCTTTGTGGCGTGAGCAGTATATCCGCACTTTTCTCGAGAGAGATATTCCTCAGCTTGGTATCAATGTCCCAGCGCAGGCCATGCGCAGGCTTTGGCAGATGCTGACGCATGTTCATGGCAATGTCCTGAACTACGCGGAGCTCGGACGCTCCCTCAATGTCTCCGATGCAACGATCAAACGGTATATAGATATCCTGGCTGGTACCTTTATGGTGCGCCGCCTCGCACCTTGGCATGCCAATGTCTCTAAAAGGCAGGTCAAAGCACCCAAAGTCTACTTGCGGGACTCTGGGATGTTGCATCAGTTATCGGGGATTTCCAGTTTTGACATGCTGCAAATGCATCCGCGGCTTGGCGCATCGTGGGAAGGATTTGCCCTGGAGGAGGTGATTCGCAAGAAGCAGTTTGTGGATGAAGATTTGTACTTCTGGGGTGTGCATGAGCAGGCTGAACTTGACCTGCTTTCGACTGCGGGCGGGCAGATGATCGGCTACGAGTTCAAGTTCACCGATCAACCAAAGATGACGAAAAACCTGAGGACCACCTTCGACTTGCTCAAGCTGGACAAGCTAAATGTCGTTTATCCTGGTGAGGTGCCGTTTAGTTTGGCGCCAGGCATCGAGGCAGTGCCGCTTAGAGAGTTTGCATGAAGTATCAGAGCATTCCCAGGATTTGGTCTTCACTTCGGTTGCTAAGCGCCCCTGGCGAGGCTTTGACAGCCTGAATCGGCGGCCGCAGGCGTCACTCTTGGCTTTAGTCGTAGCCTCGACGCCAATCGCCTGACACGCAGGCTTTT
>JAPLFX010000152.1 GCA_026390445.1 Pseudomonadota bacterium | reverse complement strand
ACCCGTTCCCATCCCGAACACGGAAGTTAAGCCTCTCAGCGGCAATGGTACTGCTCTTTTAAGAGTGGGAGAGTAGCTCGATGCAGCCTTATTATACGGAAAGCCCCCGGCGCCTCACGGCACCGGGGGCTTTCTCTATTTTACTGATCCATTCAGATTAGATTTTTAGGCGTGGAAAGAACCTACCAGAGGTTTGCATGTAGGCTGCGTATTCAGGGAATTTTGCCGACAATGCTGCCTCCTCCTGCTGCACAGACTTGACGTAAAGGCGAGCCAGCAAAGCGAGAATGGATAACACCAAAGCTGATCCCGAGATTAAAAATCCGGCGATGACGAGCAATAGGTTGGCAGAATAAATGGGGTGACGGATCCTTGCGTAGATTCCAGAGGTGGTGATCCCCTGCGGAACATAAGCATTGAAGCATGGAGTATAGTTGACCCCGAGTGCCATCTTGGCAGCTAAGAACACGCCGATCCCTAGGGTTCCGATCGTGAGCCCTGCGCAGATGCTCAGTGGAGAATGAAACAGCACCAGCAGCCAAGGCGCATCGAGGGTCAAGCTTGCAACGATTACTGCTGCCACTCCGTACTGCGTCAGTAGGATGATCGTTCTCGCCCCCCTGACCGCCAGAATGCGCTCGGTCTTATTCTTAAAAAACGTTTTGCTGCTATCTTTGGCATAGACTGCCACCGAAATCCCAGCTCCGGCTAAGGCGAGGCCTAAGGCCCAACCTTGCATCGTCGTCATCATGACAATGGTTCCTTCGTTCATTTGAGCTGCGCGGCTTTTGTGCGCTTCGAGGTTGACGGCGCGAACTTAGTGTAAATCGACCGCCTGGGGAAGTGGATTTAATGGGGCATCCGTGAGGGTTTCAGAATAAACATAAAGACTATGCCCTCTAAGGTCTTTATTGTCGGTGCGAAGCGGTTGCAGCATGTGGCTAAATGCATCCTGCTTAGTCTGGACGTAGTCATAGATATCTTTGTTTATGCAAAGAATGGGTGCAGCACTGCGATGGGACGCTTCCCTAATATTTTTTGCAACGGACTCAAGGCGCTTGGCGATGCCGCCGACGGCACCGACGATTGTGGTCTTTTTCATCGTGCTTGGCCCGACTAGACCAACCAAGGCAATGCCGGCTGCAGCTCCGATATCAATAATTGGTACATTAGACCCTATGGCTTCGATGAGCCGTGGACGAATGGTTCTCTGGAGCGTCTGGCAGAAGTTCCACGTGTTGCGAAGTACTGCCTGGACATCGTCTTGTTCTGAGTAAACGGTGATAAATATTTCATCTGCGGTCCAATCTGCAAAATATGACTCATCTGCAATAGTCTCAGCCAAAATTGCAATAACGACGTCATGTACCGTTTGGATTTGTTGAGCGACTTGACCTGGGGGTTGGCTTGCTACGTAAGATTGAAATGAGCGCCAGTCGAGGCAGATGCAGGCACAGGGACGTAGCACAGGTTTAAAAGCCTCCTCTAAGGTGTAATTCGGCGACTCGGTGCAGATGATGCGCGCCATTTTTGCGGGATATTGTTTACGCAGAGATTCATAGCGCAGAAATAATGACGCGCAAAAGCTCCGCCTTTGAACCCAGCAGATAATAAACACGCAAAGGTTCCATAATGCGAATAGCTTGAGCTCATTGAACTCCAAGTTCACTTGAGGATTGGTCCAAATCATTGCCGAAATGGTCGTTATATACGCAGCTGCACAGAGATAATGTGCTTGCCAAAAGCGAAAGACGAAAAACTGCGTTACGTAAATATTCAAGTAGATCCCGGCTACCACGAGGTGATGGTGTTGCTGAGGCGCGTGCAGAAAGAAATAAAAATAGGTGCCATTCCACAGGCCGAGACTGAGAAGTCCTGCCCCCATTCCTAGTAAAGACATGCGGGGATCAAGCGGTGCCGCCTGGAAGCCGCGAACGATGAGAAACAAGACAGCGAATGCTGTCGAACAGGTCAGCCGGTATGGCAGATAGAATCGTGCCGCCGAGCCAAAGATCATAAAATCAAAACCGATAAGAACCAGGGCTACCACCGCTCCTAATAGGAGTGTTTGCAAGGCCTGTTGCCGAATGTTATGACGCGCCCACTCCTGGTAAATGCGCCGGAGTTCGGTGCGACGATTTGTGACTAAATATTTCATGGACCGCCCCTGGGAACTAACCCCTCCCTTATCGGTCAGAAGGCGGCATCATTTAACGAACGGTTAAACTGCCGTGGACGTTTATCTAGTGGGTTTCTAAGTCAACAGAAATAGTTTAGATATGTTCAGGTGTTAGTGGGGCGGTGCCGGCTGTTGGCCCCTGGTCTAAGGGTGGGGTGGAACTTGTACAAGGGCAGGAGTTCGCATGCTTTGGTCACGGTGGTTAAAGTCGGAAGAGGATTTGCTGGCGTTCCAAGTTGAATTCAAGCAAAGGGCAGGAAATGCGCTGGATTTGGATTACCTGCGCGCCTCTAAGGTCCGCGGGTACTTCACGTCAAAGGGTGAGATGCTCGCGGGTTTTGTTATGCGTACAGAGGGCCCTCTGAGGTACTACGGATGGCTCTCCGCCGAGGACCGTAAACCCCGTCTGGGAGACCGAGTGAAGCCCGAGGACTTCGTTGAGATCACCTGCATTTGGATGAAAAAGGGACGGATTCACCCGTTCGAACGTGGCCAAATCTACTTTGAGAGTATTGCTTTGGCCGCCTTGAGTGGAAAACGTGCCCTGCTGGGTGGAAGCTTTGTCGAGAAGGTCAAAGACTTGCAAATGCTCGTCATGTCCTTCCCTTATCGCAAGGTAGACGTCGAATCCGATGGTGAGCGCAGGACCCTTTGGCTTTACTTTGGACTGCGCGAATTGGTGATGCCTTTGTATATTAAGCACATGATTATATATGCCTTTCAGGCGGGCGGGCGGCACCATCGTAATGTCCGGGGGCGTTTCCGGCACGTGTTTTTGCCCTCGGCGCCAGCTCAGACGACAGAAAAAAAGTAGGGTGTTCGGTATGAAGTCGTTGACGGCCCGCTGGGTCTCGCGTATCCCTCTTCCTCACGTCTGAGCGATAGCGAAACAGGTGACAGGCTTTTAAAAAAGAGTCTAAGCCAGGGGTTGACAAAGCCCCGAAAGCAGCTAAAGTGACGGACTCTCGGTGCCGGCTAGAAGATCTGAGAAAAGCTTCGAAAGAAACTTAAACTCAGGGGTTGACAGAAACGCTGACCCAGTCTAGTTTGACCGACCTTC
>JAPLFX010000025.1 GCA_026390445.1 Pseudomonadota bacterium | reverse complement strand
AGTTAAAAAAGCCAAGCCAATATCCGAGGATTGGATTGCTAGCATCAAAACATCCAGCCCGTAGCTTTTTGACCGCCTTAGGAATCTCGAAAAAATGCAGCTTCATTTGATCCCTGAGCTGGGGCATCGCCTCGGCTCCAGGGTCCACTTGCCGCAGCGCGTAGCATACATGAAAATCATCCGGACGGTGGTGAAACTGGTCTTCTGCAAGAAAAAACAGGACGTTGCTGTCGGCGACCGCATCGTACCCGCCGCCCATTTTTAGTGAGTCCACGGTCATCCGTGCGCCGTAGTATGCGGCTCGCCGTCCCAAGTATTGATGTGACCTCATCTGCATTTCGATATCAATCCGAGTGCCGTCGGCAAGCTGGGCATGGATATCCAGAATGGTGCCTTTGTCACCGATCATTTCGATAGGGACGTTAGGATTGATCACCTCCAAGTCTGTAATCGCAACCTTCGGTCGTAGGGCCGCGTTGAGCAGGCCGATAAGAGCTGGTTTACTACGCGGCAGGCTCAACATCATTTTGAAAACGGCATCGTTCTTCGGATCAAGTAAATCATATTTGCGGCTCATGGAGACTCCCTTCGTTGGTGCGAAGGAAGGTGGCACGCCGTGATGGCGGTTAGGAAACGACCTATGCAGAAGGTGGGACGCGACCGCGCGGACCTCTGGAGGTCACTCGACGCCGACGACGCTGCTCATGATTGGCATAGATCCGCGGCTTGATCCCAGGGCTCCTCCACTGAGCGTCGGAAGGCTGACACCAGAGTGTTGAGATAAATGACCAAGTTCCTGACATGACACAGGTCCTGGATCTTGGTTCCGCCCTCTGCTGCGGCCTGATAACCAAGCAATTTAGGCGTCTTGCAGCTAACAATGGAGTCTTTCTAAAGTTTCTCAGCAAAGGGACCGACGAGGAACGAAAGCCACTTTTGGGTATGTAGGCAATTCGTCTCCTAAGGGAGCCTAAGTTTGAAACATATCGCTCCGACATCTTTGCGTGGGATACGACTTCTAGCGGTTATCGGCCTGGAAGCTGTCAGCGTTTTGTTTGATCGCAAGCATCCGACCGCATGGCTAGGCCACCGCTTGAAGCACCGCTTTAACATCGTCCGCTTCGTCGCTGCCCTTTTTTGCGCGATGCTCTTCACAGTTGGTCAAGCACGCGCAGATCAAACCTACGACTTCGTATTGAGCGGACGCCTCACCGAAACCAACGGCAAACCAGTCTCTGGTCCGGTGTCACTCAAAGTCGTCTTTGCGCACGACAAAGAAGCGTCCAGCGTCGTGCTGACCGTCACCGAAGGTCTCGACCGAGTCACCTTGCAAGAGGGACTCTTCCAGATCCGCCTCACGCTGAATGCCTCCGATTATCAAAAGGTCTTCCCCGAGGTCTCGCAGCCCGTTTGGTTTCAAGTGTCGGACTTAACGCACAACAAGCCGCCCTTCCCACCGCAGCAGGTGGTGATGGTGCCCTATGCGGCCAAGGTGCCGGTCGACGGCAAAACATTGGCCTTCGACAGCAACGGAACCCTCTCACTCGCCTTGACGAGTGTACCCTCGACCAACCAATTTTTGACCAAGGACAGCAAAGGCAACCTCACCTGGGGAACGCCCGATCCAAGTGCTAGTGCCCTTCGCGGCCAAAACATCAGCACCACCGCGCCAGCGACAGGACAGGTGCTCAAGTACGATGGCAGCCAGTGGCTACCATCGACCATCACCTCCAATGGCGACACTTTAACCGGGATCTCTGGCTCAGCGCCCGTAGCGATCACCGGCACGGCGGCGGCCCCAGCGGTGTCGATCACGCAAGCGACCAGTGTCAGCCCTGGTTACTTAAGTGCTGCTGACTGGTTGACCTTTAATGCCAAGCAGCCCGCACTCGGCTTTACT
>JAPLFX010000184.1 GCA_026390445.1 Pseudomonadota bacterium | reverse complement strand
TTACCCCATGTACCAGACGCACCCGTACGCTACCCGCATCTTTGGGACTCACCGGTGACGGACTACGTTCAGACGAACGCGGTCACACACGCGCCTCTGGTTCGCAACATCGGTGAGGTCCTCGGTGTTTACGGCGATTTCTGGAGTCCGACCGGACCCGGCAACCTCTCGTCCAAACTGATTTCAGTGTTTGACGCGACACTTGGCCAACTGCTCAACCAAGACATTATCCCGTTCGGCTCGAGCGTAAACTTCGGCGCCCCCGACGGCAAGGGCGACGGCATCGTGTGGTGCGAGAAGGTGCTGCGCTTGCTCAAGGCGCCCGCCTGGGCGGATATCCCTGCCTTGCCGCCGATCAATGTGCCGTTAGCTACCCTCGGTAAAGCGGTCTACCAGCAGGCTGGCTGCGAAGGTTGCCACGCCGTTCCTGGACCTCAAAACGCAACGTCTCGCGCCTGGACAGCACCGAATACCAAAAAGGCGCCGCTACCGTCGGGTAAAGGCTCAACGCCGATCCCGAACCAGTACCAAAAGGTCAGCCTCGTCGCGGTCGATGCCCTGACCAAAAACAACAGAAAATTTGAGAACACCAACCGTCCATGCGTCGCCGCTTGCAAGGGGCGCGCCGAGATCCGCGACCATGATGTTTATACGATCAACTTCCGGGGGGCGCCTATCGACGTCACCATCTACGACGCCGCCTCGGTGCTTTCCGGTCCGATTGGGACGGACGAAAGGTTTCTTGCCAACGAAATCCAACACACACTCACCCTGAACCCTGGCGACCTCTGGCAAAACGGCCTTTTGACTGCGATCAAGGCGGACCCGTTCGCCTCGACCTTGATTGGTGCAGACGGTAAGACGATCCCAAGCTATGCGTCGGTCGGGGTCGCAGCGCTGCAACTCACGAACGGCTATTGGCAATCACAAGGGGCACAAGTGTCAGCGAGTAACGCCCTCAATTTCTCGCAAAAGCCTCAGCTTTACGGCCAGTACCTCGATGCCATGAACTCCGGCACAGCCATCGCACCGCCGCCCATGGTCCCGCCGCTTGGCTACCGGGCCCGCAACCTCGCTGGGATCTGGGCGACGGCGCCGTACCTCCACAACGCTTCGGTCCCCAATCTCCGCCAGCTTCTGACGCCACCAGCCCAGCGCATCAAGCAATTCTACATCGGCTCGCTCGTCTTCGACCCACAGAACGTCGGCTTCACCTATGCAAACCCCGGCAACCAAACGGACACCATCACCTTGCTCGATACATCGACGCCGGGGAGTAGCAATACAGGGCATGCTTACGGTACGGATCTAACGGACGATCAGAAGACCCAGCTGATCGAGTACCTCAAGACGCTGACGAGCGACGGTGAATACCCGACCCTCGGGGGCTGATAGCAGGCAGCAATGCCCAGTAGGAATCACGCCCGAGCCGCAAAATTGGCGGTCTCGGGTTATTGGTTTTATGTCATCTTTCAGATTTTGGAGTATCATAGTCTAGACACACATTTAGAAGCCTGTTCTTGATGAATCCCCCCTCCTGGATTTACCGCCAGCCCATGCCAACCACGCCTAAAGCAAAGATAACGTCATGAAAATATTCTATATCCTTGCATTACTCGCAACGGTCTCAACGCTCGCGACACTGGCATTTGGCGACCGCCTCGTTGCTGGCTGCAATCCTTGTGTATGCGGCGCCGGCGGCGGCCTGCCACCTCCACCTCAATGCAGCGGCCGGAGCCCGGGCCAAGCCCCGACATAAACACGCGCTATTTAATTCCTCGAATAGCGCGAAACAAGGCTTGATGCTCCGCACTGATCCAACCGGCAGGTGACAGTGCGACGGTTCCTTCAGCCTTTTCATCATCGCCACTGCCACCAGCACCAGGCGCCTGTGCATCGCCCCCTGCTCGCACGGGTAGCGACTCGACGAGCATCACGGCCGGAAAGTCCGGGTCATGAGGAATGCCCGGTCGTGCTTCAAGCACACCCATGTTGCCAAAGCTCTTAACCATGCTAGCCATGGTCTTCACTGGATCATCGCCCTGGTAAGGCAGTCCGTGATACCAACTGACACGACGCTTGAATGCGGCGATTCGCTGCGCGCGGGGTACATGTGGATTCATGACGGTTTGGTAGTCGGGAGCTGCAAGCACTTGATTCGGCACTCGCGCTGGCCAGAACGTCGGCAAATAAGGGTCGTAGCGTTGGTTAAAATCCTTAGCGCTGGGATCAGCGTCATAGCCCGAGCGGCACATCGCCGTGTCTCCCTGCCATGGTAGCGCCATCCATTTGCTTAAGTCGCCAGGTCCTTGCGCGCTAAGCGGACCGTTGGCGCTTAGCGCAATCTCCGGCGTGAGCGTATCGCCATAATCGACCTCGATGCGACTTTCGTCTGCCTGATTGATGCGAAAGGGCGCGCGAAACACCGAGGCGTGACGCATCGGCCAGGTCAATTCGCAGCCGGGATGAAAGGCATCAGCCAGACAATATTGCAGTGCGGCTTGATCGAGCATGGCCGGTTGATCGTGCAGCAATACCTGATCAAGACTCGTCACGGCTGCGGCATCGGGAAGCCAGTCGGCTTCAAAATCACCGTCCATCCATCTCTGCAGGTGCAGCGAACGAAGATCAGACACGACAAAATGGTCACGAGGTGAATGTTGTGTGGATCCATAGTTGTCACCATAAAGCCACGGCCACCCTTTGCTCGGCCAGGGCTTTGGCGGCAGGTCCGGGCCATCGACAAGGCGAAAGGCCCGTACAATCGATTGGCGCAGATCAGCATGTTGGTCGGCCGCACCGGGCGCCGGCCTATGCGCGAGTTTGGCGATAAGCTGCGGATCGTCAAAGAGCAAGCCGCTGTCACCACCAGGTTGAAACGCTGCGGCAAATCCAGCGTTAACCCATTGCAGACCGGCAAGGCGCTGGAGTAGTGGCAGGATGTCACTGGTAAATGAGGTAGTCTGCGGTGCCGGCAAGGTGCCTGCCGTAACCTGCGTTTCATAGAGTAAATCATACAGGGTACGCCACCCAATGATATCTGGCGCGTAGTTCGGTGGGTTAACGATGACCCATGCGGACTCAACGGGAATCTCACGACCGTCAACAATGACCTTCGCAGACACAGGCCCATCCGAGGTGTCGTCGTACCAGCCGTCGGCGTTATTGAAGGTGTCAAAGTCGCTGATATTAAAAATGGGCCTGCCCGTGGGCGAAGCGGACACGCCGCGTCCACCAAGGACGAGCAAACGACCGGCCTGGTCCGTACGCAACTCGCCTAGGTAGACCTTAGTACCCATGAACGCGCCGCTGTCGAAGTGATAGGCGACACCATGTTGATTCCGCCCCGAAATCGTCCGGACACCCGGATCGATGATCAGTGCGTGGCGACCTTTGCCTTTTACGCCTGAATTGCGTCTAGGCAGTGCGAGCGCTGCCGCTTCCGGTATATCGAGCGCGGTTGAAAATCGGTAGCCTGCGGCTTTTTTGTTGGCTAAATGCACGCTCCATTGGATGTCGACGACTGCGACCGAGCCATCCGGAGTTAGTTCGGCGACGACCTGATCATCGGCGTCGAGGCCATATATCCGAAAGCGCGCGGCTTGCCTCTTCAAAGCGCCACTGCGGTCGCGAAGCGTCGCAGCAGTTGTTTGAACGGGACTCGTGACTTCGGGTCCAATAAAAAATCCGTCATCGGCGACGCTATTGCCCAAGCGCACGACGCCGATAGAAGGATGAATCCTCGCTTTAACAATCGTGCCGCTAGCGCCTGCTTCGCCAAGGACACTGGACGCCATACCCAATGTCCCGCAACCGACCATCGCTGTTCCGGCCGCAGCTCCGGCGAATTCGACAAAATTTCGCCGCGAAATCGCCTCGACGCGTGGGTTTGCCTTCTTCTTAACCTTAGCATTTCGGGGTTTAGTCACGTCGTCCACCGCATGAAAATGCTAACACAGATCCCGTCGCGTTCAGCCTTGGCTACCATAAAGTGGGCCTTGGCGTGCAGCTCGCGGTCCTTCGCCAACTCGGTGGCTTGTTCATAGTATTTCAATACCTACTTGGTGTCGAGTGACCTCGATGATCGAATGGGAGTGCAGAAAACCAACCCGCAAATTCTGGGGCACAGTTAATAACTGTCTACTCTGTTTACCAACTATCCGGCATCACCAAATAATTTGCGAAACAAAAGCCAGGCTAAAGATTAAGAACCGCCGGACCGATAGGTTAGATAGGTGCTTTTACTGACGCTTTAATCCTCAGACCTAAACCTACGAAGGGCCCGTCGCCGCTATCGACCACACATCAATTGCGTTTATCCCGGGCACTTAAATGGACTTTGAGTGCCACCTGCTGCTGCCACCTCAGATCATTATATCATCATTTTTGACAAGTTAGCGCTTGATTCGAAAGGATTCACAAGAACTTCGGCAATCTGCCGATAGGTAAACA
>JAPLFX010000220.1 GCA_026390445.1 Pseudomonadota bacterium | reverse complement strand
GTAGTCGGCACCGGAGCCTTTGACGTAGGCTGGCGCGTCAAACATTCCAAGGTCTGATCCTCGTTTGGCCGTCCCACCGCTACACCACCCAGGAGTGAGGGTGGCAACGCCCGCAGCGGAGCAGCCGCTGTCACCACCGGTAGGCACCGTCGCCACGGCGCCAAACCAGCCAACGAAGGCGCCGCTGGCTTGTAGGTATTTGCTGATGCGGTTGTTGCCGACGTCGGCAACGTAGAGGTTGGTGCCATTGGACCAGATGCCCTTAGGCGAGCTGAGATGACCGCTGCCCGTGCCACTGGTCGCTGTCCCACCGCTGCACCATCCAGGCGTGAAGCTCCCAACTGCCGCGCTAACGCAGCCGATATCGCCGCCCGTGGGTGCGCTGGCTATCTTGCCGATCCACCCGGTAAAGGCCCCAGAACTTATGGTGAACCGACTGATGCGGTGATTCGCATCGGTCACATAGAGGCTCGTGCCTTGGACGCTGACATCCTTGGGAGAGCTTAAATGACCGTTGCCGCTCCCAGACGCAGCCGTTCCACCCGTGCACCATCCTGGCGTAAAGGAACCAGCAGTGGCACCAGCACATCCAGCATCGCCTCCGGTTGGGGCGGTAGCTATTTTGCCAATCCAGCCAGCGACTGCACCAGTGGCCTTAAGATACTTGACGATGCGGTGATTCGATCCATCGACAACGTAGAGGTAGGTGCCATCACTATCTAGTCCCTGGGGCGCATTCAGCGCACCCGTGTTGCTTCCGGATTTGCTTGTGCCGCCCAGGCACCATCCCGGCGTGGCACTGCCTGCCGAGGTGCTAGCGCAACCGCCCGCTCCAGACGTCGGAGTACTGCTGACATTGCCAATCCATCCGGCAAATGACCCAGAGGCTCCATCGTATTTACTGATGCGATGGTTGGTGGAATCAGCGACATATACATACATAGTATCGGCGTAGATGCCCTGGGGTGTGTTGAGCATGCCATTGGCGTTGCCAGCTTTAGCATTGCCGCCCGTGCACCAGCCTGGAGTCAATGTGCCAATGGCTGCACTGGTGCAACCCGCGGCCCCTCCGCTCGGAGGGGTCCAGATGTTACCTAGCCATCCGGAGTACAGTCCAGTGCCCACATTGTAACGCTTCAATCGGTGATTGGTGGAATCGACGGCAAACAAGTCATTGCCCATGAAGGCAAGTCCCGTAGACAAGTAGAAGCCTTGATCATCGCGGCTTGAGAGCAGCGTTGCTTGGCTACTGTTTGCCCAGCCGTTGCTGCTTTCGCCGCGTACGCCGAGCCAGCCGTTGGTGATACCGGTGTCGCTACTGTAGCGAGAGATACGGTTGTTGGCGGTGTCTGATACGTAAAGGTAGGTGCCATCACCATCGATCAAAGCTGGTCCGTTCAGCATGCCGTCATTGGCACCGGTTGCAGATGTACCTCCGGTGCACCAGCCTGGCGTCTGTGCATTGACAGCCGCAGTTGTGCAGCCTGCTGCGCCGCCGCTTGGCGAGCTAAGGACGCGGCCTACCCAGCCAGCGTAGGCGCCCGTGGCTGCAAGATGTTTATTGATGCGGGCGGCGCTGGCATCGACGGTGTACAAAAATCCACCGCTGACATAGGCGCCATAAATAGCCGAGAACTGATTGTCACCGGTACCGCTTTTGGCGCTACCACCGAGGCACCACCCGGGCGTCGCGCTATTCACCGCAGTGGCGGTGCATCCCGCCATACCACCAGTCGGCACCGTGCTCACTCGGCCAATCCAACCAGCCGCCGCGCCGGTACTCATGGCGACTTTCTGCATGCGAAAGTTGCCGCTGTCGGCGACATAGAGGTAGGTGCTATCGATAGACAATCCCCGAGGAGTACTGAACATGCCGGTCCCATTGCCTACTTTTGAACTGCCACCGAAGCACCAGCCCGGAGTACTGGTGCCGATCGCCGCGCTATCGCAGCCAGCGGCACCGCTCGTAGCCATGGTGGAAATATTGCCAATCCAGCCGGCGAATACTCCAGTGCTCAATACATATCGTGAGATGCGGTGATTGGCGCCATCAGCTACATACAGATAGGTGCCGTCGCCATTGACTGCCCGAGGCGTCGAGAGTTGCCCGTCTTTATTTCCAGACGTTGAGGTGCCGCCAGTGCACCAACCAGGCGTAGAGCCGCCGATCGCTGCTCCATTGCAGCCAGGAACGCCGCCAGTTGGTGAGGTGAGAATCTTTCCGATCCAACCGGTTTGCACTCCGGATTTTGCATCGTACCTAACCACTCTATGGTTGGAGGTATCGACGACATAGAGATTTGTCCCGCTTAGGTAGACACTCTGCGGCGCGTTCAAAGATCCCTGCCCAGTGCCAGACACGGCATATCCTCCAGTGCACCACCCTGGTGTCACCTGGTTGACAGCGGTCGTGGTGCAGCCAAAATCACCGCCGGTCGGCGTCACGGCGACCTTGCCAACCCAACCGACAAAGGCATAGTTATTTTTGCCATCATATTTGACGATGCGGCTATTGGACGAATCGGCGACGTAGAGATATTGATCACTATCAAATGCCACACCTATTGGCCCCTGCAGCATCCCATCCATACGTCCGCGAGAAGGAAATGAGCCAGTGGCGAACGGATTTGGGTTGGCACTGGCGCCGATCCATGCTTGATAGGGCTTCACCGCATAGCCGGTCGAGGCAGCGCTCAACTGCGCGGCTTGATCGGCGGCGCTGAGAATCAAGCTTTCAACCTTTGGGTCTTTTAAAAAAATGGTTCTTGAAAACGATCCGGCAGCGATCGCTGTGGTGGAGATGCGCGAGGAGCAATCGGCATCACTGTAATAATCGCCGCTGCCGGATCCGGCTAGATTAATCGCCAGATCGGTCGAGGCGGCGTTGACCATATTGCCGTAGGGATCTTGCAGTGTCAGCAGTAAGGCCGGGTTGCAGATACCGGCTTTACCCGACACTGGCCCGACAAAGGCGAGCTTTGACGGCGCAGCCGTCGCCACGGAGATGTCAGTCTGACTGCCGGTCAGTGCCCCGATGCTGGTATCAGTGCCAGTAATCGTATGGACCCCGGATGTCCGCAACGTCGCACTGAACGCGTGGATCCCACCGTCACTAGGGCGAAAGCTATAGTTAGCTGGCAAATTTGCCTGCAGGTCCGTCGAGCTGAAGGCAACGATTCCAGTATAATTAGTAATAACATTATGATTATGATCTTCGACCTGAACGGTAAAAGTGGCCGCGTCACCAGCTCTTGTTGCCGATGGATAGCCAGTGATTCGGTACCGAATCAGCGAGGATGGTGTGACGGTGATCGATGGCCATCCCGTGCTGAGCTCGGCACCCGCTATCTGCGCATGGACTTCAGTGGCGCTACCCGCGCCAGCAGCGGTAAATAAAGCGCTGTACGATCCGTCCCCAGCATCGGTCACGGCGGCGATGGTTCCGGTACTGGTGCCGCCAACCGTGCTAAAGGCAATGCTTAAGCCTCCGGATGTAACTCTATTGCCATTTAGATCCTTGGTTGTCAGGGTAATAGTTGCAGTGTCACCTGACTGAATCGTTGCTGCTGATACGGTTAAGGTCGATCCAAGTACCGAGGCTGGGCCCGTCAACACCGAGATTGTTGGCAAGGCGCTAAGTAGTGGGCTTCCACCCAGTGTCGCCTGCATCAAAGTGTTTGCTCCGGCGGTCGTCGCCGTGAACGTCGCGGTGTAGGTGCCATTTTGGTGGTCGACAACGGCGCCAATGTTGCCGTTTCCGGCGCCACTGCCTACCGTAAAGGCCACAACTGCCCCACCCGAGGTTAACAGGTTGTCATAGGCGTCGCGGGTGACCAGGGTCAGCACCGCCGTGTCACCGGACGTCACGACTGCTGAACTGACCTGCATAAAAGACTCAGTGAGATCATAGCTGCCTGGGTTCACTTTGATACTAGGCCCCGCCGAGGTAACGCTGTTGCCATCGATCGTCGCGGCAATTTGGTTGGCGCTGCCGGCACCATAGCCAGTGAAGATACTGGTGTAGGTACCATCGCCGTTGTCGATGACGTCATCGAAATCACCGATGCTGCTGCCGCCTACGGTGCTCAAAGCGACGATCTGACCGCCGGTGTCAAACTGATTGCCGGCACCGTCCCTTGCCGTGACCGTGACCACGGCCGAATCACCGGCCATAAGGCTGGTCGCCGACGCCGTGATCTGTGACATCAGCGGCGACCATGGACCTTGAGTGACCATGAGCGACGGTAAGGTGCTGGTGACTGCGCCGCCGCCGATGCTAGCGTTGATGACCTTGGGGCTCCCCTTCAAGATTCCAGTCAGCATACAGGTATAGGTTCCGTCTTGCTGGTCGGTGACTGCAGAAATCGTCACTGTGCTGCTTCCGCCAGTGGCAGTGACGGCGACGTTAAGTCCAGCGCCAAGCTGGTTGCCAGCAGCGTCGCGCGGGGTCACGGTAACAGTGACGAAACTGCCAGAGGCAACGCTGGACGCCGACAAGACGACTTGGCTCTGCGCCAGGGACAAAGGTCCCCGGGTGACACTTGCCGTTGGCGAGGCAGAGGTCACGCTTTGGCCATCAATCGTTGCTTTGAACGCTTGCGGACTGCCGGCTAGCACACCGCTGTAGATGGCCGTGTAGGTGCCGTCAAGATGGTCGGTCACGCTGCTGATCGTGCCCGTGCTGGAACCGCCAACGGCTGTGAAGGCGACGGTGAGGCCGCCACTGCTCAGTGGATTGCGCTGACCGTCGCGCGTCGTCAAGCTCAGGCTTAGCGTTG
Source organism: Pseudomonadota bacterium (assembly GCA_026390445.1). Classification (GTDB taxonomy): domain Bacteria; phylum Bdellovibrionota_B; class Oligoflexia; order Oligoflexales; family CAIYRB01; genus CAIYRB01. Next base: position 25,043 of record JAPLFX010000220.1, on the reverse strand, counting down.
AGCCAGAGACGATCGATGTGGCCGATACGCTCACCGTTGATTCGGCGAGCGAGGCTGGACCAGCGAGTACCGTGACCTGCGGTGCTGGCGATGTGAGCACTCGGCTACCGATTGCGGTCGTCAGCGCGGCAGGGCTGCCTGCAGCCTTTGCGACAACGGTCGCGGTGTAGGTTCCATCGTGATGATCAACACTATCCGACACGGTGCCAGTGCTGCTGCCTCCGGACAACTTAAAGGTCACAATTTCGCCGCCCTTAGCTAGGCGATTGCCGCGACTATCGCGTGCCGTGAGGCTGATCATTGCTGTAGCGCCAGACGTTAACGTGGTGTTGCTGACATCGACTTTAGACTGATTCAGATCAATGGGACCTGGAAGCACTGGTATCGGCCGAATGTCGCCGGCTAGTGGCTGGTCGTTTAGACTCACGCCCAAAGTCACGGGGGTGCCAACCTGGTCTGCGGTGAACGTCGCGCTGTAGGTGCCGTCGCCGTTGTCGCTGACCTTACTCAAAACCCCAGTACTTGTGCCGGTGCTGACCTTCATCAACACTTTGTCACCACCCACCGTCTTGGTGTTGCCAAATCCGTCTTTAACCGTGAGCTTGATCGTCAGTGCTTGACCGGCCACTGCCGCTTCGCCTGCAAGACTGAGCACGGATTTGATGGCACTGGCAGGGCCCGCGACGAGCTTGATTTCGCCTTTGCCGTCGGCATTTGTTCCCGCAGCGACACTCGTGGCTGGTTGGTAAGTACTGCCGCGTCCTCCTCCCCCTCCGCCGCCACTGCTGCTTCCCGTGCTGTCGGTGCTATCCGTTTCAGGATTTGAATCCGATTTTTTACCGCACGAAACCGCGAGCCCACCGACCATGAGGATCATGATCAGTATCCATTGCCTTGTGACTTTGTCGACAAGATGACAGAGTTTGATGGGTCGATGTTGCAATTGCTGGTCGCCTTTTTGCAATCAGTGTTCGTACTGGCTGTAGACCACCGCGGACTCGCAGTGTCGTGACCGAAGCACTGGCCTTTGACATGACCCCATCGGGTTAAATGCCGGCGAAATTTAGTTCTTTTTTTGCCGCGCCGAAACTTACTAAATACAGATTTAATAACGGCATGTTACGAGAATAGATCGAGCTAGGGTGATCGCCAAGTGGCTGCTCGCCATGTAACCATACGAAGTGCCTTTTGGCACCCCACGGCGAACAGGCGAGGCTCCCTATGCCACCGCGCGAAGCGAAGCCAAGCGCCCCAGTGGGAGTTCTGTTATGTAAGGATGAGGCGGCCGCGATTATTTTACGTCCAATTCCGGACTAGGATGCGGCGCTTTCATTCATGGTATGCACCATCAGCTCAAAGATGAGCTGACGCTCCTTCGCATTCACACCAACCAGCGTTAGTCCTATTTGGGCAGTACCCAGGTCGTTAACGGTACTCCAGACTACTTCCGCGACTAGCGGGTTGACCAGAGGCCCATACTCATGGGCAAGATCATCAGCAAAGGTCATCTCAAGCTTTACGCCGCGCGCGAGCTGCACCGTGGCGAGCAAGGCCATCCCCCCGAGGGATACATTCATCAAGGTCATCGGTCCATGCGTGGTCTTGAAATGGACGTCTCGCAGCGGCTGAAGCCGCGGATGCTGCAGCTGCTTCTTGTTGCGCTGCCACAGAATGGTCTGCGCCTGCCGCAGCACATCCGGCATATCATAGAAGGGGTTATACTCGTAGGCCTCAACAAGATCGACCCGGTGCTTCAGTGGAATGAGGATCTTTCCAAAGCCATGAGAGGCCGCCAGCTGCGCATCCAAACCCTCATAGGTCGCCTTGCTAACGATCATCTTGAACGGATCCGCGGCGCTGCGACATCGACTCGCGAGTACGACGCCGTCGCCAGACAAGGTGACGTCGTAGCGTCCAGCAGTACCCAAATTGCCAATATACACTTCATCTGTGTGAATCCCAACGCGCATAGGAAACTGGAATCCGTCTACCTTTTCAGCCTCCGAAATCATCATGTCTACGGCAAACTTGCTAATCTCAACGGCACAAGACAGGGCCGCGCTTTCATGATTCGGACGCTTTTCACCCGTCAGATCATAGCCAAAGAAGCAGAGAATTCCATCTACAAGAGTTTTATCGATCACCCCGCCGTGGCGATAAACAATCGCATTAAGATCAGCAAGAATTTTTTTCAATAGGTAGAAGGCATCCCGCGCTTCAATCGTGCGAAGTATATCCGCATAGCCGACAATATCGATAAACACGATACTGATACGGGCTAAGGTCGGCTTACTGATAAAATCAACATTTGACTGGATAGCACGGTTGATGAGTTCATCCGAAATGACACCTTTTAGGCTGTTGCGCAGGTTGGTGTGGGCTTCCTCGATCTTGGTGTGACTGGTCGTGATCCCAAAGGCGATCAACAACATCGTAACAAACGTACTGCAAAGCAGGACCTCACCGTACACGACCCGGTTGGGAATCAGTCCAACAATACCAAGTGCAAAGGGCATTACTGCGCCTATGATCGGGACGTAAGACATCAGGAATATCAGCGCCTCGGTGCGCTTTCGCCGGTAAGATCTAGCAACCACCGCTGCCGAATTAAGATAGTTTCCGCACGCAACTGCCAAAAACAGGTACAGCATAGCACGCGGCATAAGGATACTCAGCGCCGGAGCGACCACGGACAGGGCAAAAAAGATCTGATTAAATCTGTAGGTACGAGGCCAATGCAGTATATTAACGTCAAAAAATCGTTGGATCACCATGCTAGGGGCAATAAGTGAAATGGCTAACCACATGAACCAGCTCTTAGCGAATAATTGCCGCCAAAAATCCGGCAGAAAAGCATGGAATCCATTGACGGTTCCCAAGAAGACCAGCGTCGAAACTCCACCGAGAAAGAACCACAGGTAGGCCGCGTCGCGCATCACTAAGCCATTGAGCAAGGCAGCGACGAACAACGCGACAAAGGCGCTAAAGATCGCCACCATGAATTGAATGCGACCATTTTCATATTCACGGAAGCCCACCTCTGGCCACACTTTAATCTGGGTTGGAAATGGATTTCCGTCCGGCTGAAATCCCATATAAAAGCTTGAACGGCCGGGTGCAAGTGTCACAGCAAAGGCAGACCTCGTCGAGGTTGGATAGGCTTCGTTGCGCACAGCCACTCCAGATCGTTGAATACGACCAGCATGCTTCCCAGAGGCCTCAAGCAATTGGATATTCAAAATGGGAAAGTCGGCCACAATAACAACCTGCTGCTCGGCGGTCGCGATATTGTCAATCGCAAATTTTATCCATAGCTGTTCGCGACTAAAGGAAATGCGATTGATCAAACCAAGTGGTGACTCACCACGGATGCCTAATTCCCTCAATATCTCCTGCGCATCGCTACCTGCAAATGAACCATCAAGAATAGTTGCCACCGCATCAATCGACACAGGCTCCCGTTCGCTACCGTCTATTAAAGCAGCATCTTGACCGCTCGCAACGCTGGCACAAACGCAGAACAAACTTAGAATGACGATATTGATCAAACGTTGCATGTTGGGTGAGGTCAACTCCCTAAAGGACGCGCAAAGATCGGGCAGTTATACATCGGCTAAAGACCTCCTTCACTTAATGCCCCATCACGAACCGGGATCGCCAACCTTACCAGGACTACAGCGACCGCGATCTTCCAACAAAAAATAGAAGTTTCATTCATCAATTCAGCATCTAGGCCTCTGATACCTCGCTGTAGTTGAGGCACTTGCGCCGCAAAACATGTCACTAGAGATCAAGATTATCAGATAAATTCCGAAACATAAGGTGTCGAATACCAAGCCCAAGTCGCACAACAAGGGTCGACGAACACTTCTCTAGCTCACAGCTTCCAAGAGAAAATGCTACGCACGCGGAACAAGATGGCGCATCGACTATTCACATGGTTAAACTACTTCGCGTTGGCCTCAACCATGCTTGCGACCCCTGCGTTCGGCGCACAGACCCTCACCATCAGTGCCGATCCGAACGCCATTATGCACCTTGGATCTGTTGCAGATTTTTACGCGGATCCCATTGCGATAAAGGATCCGGCCAAGGTGATCGCCAGCATTGACAACATGATCCCGTCTAAAATCTCGCCATTCATCACATTGGCGACTAAAAAGGGAACATTCTATTATCATTTCGCCTTGCAAAATCCCTCCAATGATCGTCTGCAAATGGTTATCAACAATGAGTCGCCGACTCCCATAGGGACGTCTCACCTGATATTCAAGTATGGGACGGCCATCAGTCCGATGCTTGATGCCGGCGCTGAACATTTAGGACCTCAGCAGATATACTCTTCGCGAATAGCCTATAGTCTCAATCTTGAGCCAGGCACTACGGATTTTTATCTGGCGGTTGACTGCAATGGGCAACCGTGTACACCTGTGTTTGCAGTGAGGCACGCGAATAACTTTGCATCTTTTGAGCGCTTCGGATTTCTCACGATGCTAGCCTGCACTGCCGCGACCGTCGCATTTTTTATCTACTTCAGTCTTACGACGATCATGTCCCGATCCAAGGTCTACTTTTGGGGCCTCATGATTGGGCTATCCTACGCCCTGGTCATTATTTGCCTCACTGGATTCCCAGTTTATTTTAACCTGATTGCCGGCCGATTTATTTTACTACACTGGAATATTTGGCTCTGTATCGTTGGATTTTCCATGCATCGCTTTGGCCTGGCCCTCTTGGATGTCAATAGAGTGAACAATCCTAGGTTCTGGCGCATTAGTATGATCGTAAGCTCCGCCTTTCCGATTTTAATGCCGTTTAGTATGTACTTCCCGCAACAAGTGTCACCCGCTATCATTGCGATTGCAGTAGGCAGCGTCGGATTTCTTACTTACATGTCAGCCTATCGATGGCTGAAGCAAGGGCAGAAATACGGCATCTACTACTGCGTTCAGTACCTCATCATGGTTGTTTCCATGGCACTGAATGCTTTGACGGTCTCCGGCGTCATATACCAGTCCGTGCTTATGAGTCAGATTTTGTCGATTGGGGCTTGTGTCCAAATATTCGTAGCGATGACGGGTATGAATGCTCGGTCGATGGCCGATCGCAAGCAGCATGACGCACTTAAATTCAGCTTGAAGGGGGCTATTGCCGACCTCGAGATCGATAAGATCATCGCCATGGGTGTGCGTATCCACGATGAACCGGTGCACCGCTACGTCACGGTTATGGCGATCGACATCGTCGGCCACTCGATGATCTACCAGCGACTGGGAACAGCCGCCGCCTACGATGTCATAAAGCAGCTGTTTTCTGATCTCACGAAAATCATTCACGAGCACCAAGGTGTCATCGACCGCAGCTTAGGCGATGGCATCCTCTGCTTTTTTGGCTACAATTTTACCAACACCGATGCCCAAGATCACCCATCCCAAGCCTATCTCTGCGCCAAGGCGCTGCAAACCTACACCACGAACCAAGCGCTTAAGCGCGAGGACTCACCAGATCACAGCGTATTCCCGCTACGCATCGGCATTAACTCCAGCCTGGTTTGCATCGGCAACATGGGTGACCAGACCCGCTACGAGCTCACATTAGCGGGTGACGGCGTCGTCCTAGCGAACAAATTTGAGGCCTGCTGCGAACCTTTTAAAGTCATCCTCAGTAAGTCCACCTTTGAAAGGCTCACCGACTCCGAACGGCTCATGCCGGGATTCAACCCGATCAGGATTCCCCTCAAGCAGGACCACACGCCAGTCGAAGCCTACGAATTCAATCCATTTGAGTCGCGGCCGGATATTCTGATCCGTGCAAAGGCCCAGTATTGGCAAGTGAATTTAGTGAAAAAGAAGGATCTACGCTACGACGTCCGCAAGCCGCTCATGATCGCATCTTCGGTGGGATCCATGCAACTCCTCAACTATTCACTTGGCGGATTTTGCCTCATGTCGACGACATTCTTTGCCAAGGGAACGGTGTTTGAACTTGATCTTGAGATCGCTCGAGGCAGTCCACTCTTTGACTTTGTCAGCCCGCTCGCTGTAGAGGTCATGTGGAGTATTAGCCAAGGCGACGGCAGCTTCCGGCACGGTGTCCAAATCATCGGAGGCAACGCAGCTAAGCGCAGCCAAATCGTCGAACTACTCAATCAAAAGCTGATGCTGGATCCGCAAGAAGCTGCCTGATGAAAATGGGACTAGCGGACCGTTGTGCACCAGATACCGCATCGTGCGCACTGACGACTCTTGGATTACCATTTGCCGCACAGCACGCCCCAGGCCATGCGACCCTCGGATAGTAACGACCACAACGGATAATCCCAAGTCGCCGGGCGGTTACGCTCGACAAAGAAATGGCTGAACCAGGCTACACTGTAGGCTGCCACCGGCGCCAGCGCGGCCTCCACCCAATTTTGTTGAATAGCCCCAAGTACCAACAGCGCCACAGCCACGACAGCGCCAAAGGTGTGCAGCTTACGCGTCAGTGGCTGTGCATGCTGGGTCAAATAGTACGGCCAGAATTCCTCGTATGTTGCGATCCTAGCCATCGATGGTTCTCCAACGGGTAGCGTCTATTCTCGCCATCAGTATCATGAAGAGCGACGGCCTGTCGCCTCCGCACAGTCCGAGGATGACAACGCGCTAGAAGCTGATCGGGGCACTTGCCCCAACGCCGTTGGGCAGGATAGCGGTCGGACAAGGGCTCCATATCAGCGTCGTTTACTGCACCTAACCAGACACATCAGCATCCTGGTACGACGTGTCAAAAGGCTCCAACTGCAGGTAGATTTTGGGTTACTACGCCCGTGCAGAGTGATGTTTCCGCACTAGGGACCGCGAAATCGCATGCATCGACGGTGCACCTAACGAGTTTGAAGCCCTGATCAAGACAAGACTGCTGCCAAAGCTTATCGCTGGTGGATAACAATATGGCATTTGCCGCACATACGATCTCTGGCTTTTGTTCAGGACATGTTTTAGGCAGCCCGTGAATCGTATAGCCGCTCGCACCCAAAGTAACGACCAGACCACCGTTCGCATCGCCAACTGTCTCCAGTTTAATATTGATCTGTGCCACTTTGCCCGCTTCGATCTCAACCTCACCGCGACCCTTCTGGTAAACCTTGCCGGATGCGCCGTTGAGAACCTCTACCAAAATAACGTACTGGCCTGGATCTAGATCAATGCGGTCTAGTTGCGTGACGCCGGCACCAAAATGAAAGATTTTCTGACCGATGGGACAGGCTTTAGCTTCTGCGAGCAATTCCGCTTCAAACTCAGCGGCAAGTCTAAGGGCGATTTGCCGCAGCTGGTCTAGTTGCACTTTAAGTGTAAAGGCATTGCCTGACTCAAACGATTCACCTGCAGGTAAGCGAAGCGGTGCAACATTAGATTTATTCAGCCCTGTTGCATCGATATCATTTTGCCGAACCGATACATCGCCTTCCGCAGATTGCAGTTGATACTCAGCAACATCCAGCTTTTTAGTCCTTTTAGCCACCGACAATCTTATCTGATTGACCTCGGCTGGCAAGCCTGCAGGCACCTTAAGGTTGAACGAGCCATGATGACCGCTGGGTAAAGTGGCATCATGCGGCGCCGGCGACTTACTTTGCGCAGCATTTCCAGCAGGGGACTGCGCCGTGGCCTCAACGCTCTGTTCCTGGGCTGTCGCTTCGGCTCCTTTCACCGCATGGGTGTTATGGTCTGTCACCGGCTTCACGCTGCAACCAGCCAGCACAAACAAAGCCCAAGCAGCCTTGACGACATTCTTTACGGTCTCGTAGTGATCCAATTTCAGTCCCATGATGCTTTTCCTCCACTAAGGTCTTTTAGTGTTCTTCATGTCGTCCCCCAGCAGGCATTCCAGTTGGCTCATCCCACCTTAGAACTCGATGATGATCGTTGCTTGATATTTTACCTATCGGCAGATACCCCGAAAAACTTTAGGAAAAAGTTAAATCTCTTCACTATTTCAAAAATTTACAGCAAATGGCCCAAGCCTCCGATAGGGCCATTTGTCGGTTCTCAAATGCTCCTCTGCATTCGTCGCAGCTAGAGTCATGTTTAGTTTTACAAATTCGCTACTTCGCAGCACCCTTAGGTAAACACAGCGCCTTAACTTTGCGAAATAGACCAGGACCGACAAACATCGCCGCGAGAATAATCAGCGTCGTCCAGGTTTCATTCAGGAACGCATTTAGACTCAAGGTCGAGTATGCGATGATCCCAAAGAAAAACATGTCGCCAGTGATAGCAATCGCCCAGCCCGAAAAAAATCCGTGACCCATAGCTTTGGCCGTCGCACGCCCGGTCATAGGATCGACACCAAAAGACACCATCACTAGAGCCAAGGGGCCAAGGTTCGCGCCAAACCTTGCGCGCGCTCGTTCCGCCGGTTTCTTCAAGGCATCGACAAGCCGGACAAGCCGTGGATTGCGCTTGGCGGCCGCAATCAATCCGAGCATCAGAGCCTCAAAGACTAGAGCCAGAATCATGTCGGAAACCGCGTAGAGTACGGTCATCAACGGCCACCCGATACCGTGACCCTTTGCAGCGAGCACGCCGGAAGGAATGCCCCCACCCACTGGGATCAGGAACAGCCAGAGCACCTCTTTGGCGCCGGTCACCAAGCTTGTATCGAGTTCAATCCAATTCATTGCAGGCATTATGACGAGAAGTGCATTCCCATACAACCGGCAGTTGTGAGGCCTGATCGTCGTGAAGGATTGTGGCCAATGACTACTCGACCAACGCCACCTTCACCCGCGCCGACGATGCCCGCCCTAACTCATCCACCGCCTTCACTAAAAACCCACCCGGCCGCGCTCCCCAGAAGAAGGGTCGCCCCGCTTGCGACGTCCCGACAAGGGCATTGTCGATAAACCAGTACACTTTAGGCGCGTCGGCATCGGTCACCGCCTGCAAAGGCACCGTCGGCGTCTCGCTCGCATCCATGCGAATGCAATAGGTCAAATCTTGCCGCGGGGAGGTGATGCGCGGCGGCAAGCCTTGGTGGGTCTTGGCCGAGGTCCCGCAGCCGGGATGCCAAGTTGGAGGCAGGCGGCGCGGGATTCAAGGATACCGCAGGCACCCAACCATGATCTACTCCGCTATGCCTGGCGCTGATAATAGCATCGATTCAGCACCTGGTCGCGTTACGGAAAGTTCACGCGGCAAGCCAAATCCCCACGTAGCAGCCGAAGACTAGACGTATGGGCCTAGGAAGTACACAGCATCTTCACCCAAGGGCTCTTGGCTGGGCCGAGTTAAGAAGCATCTTCACCGCCGCGGCACAAGGAATAGCGAACAGCATTCCGACCACCCCACCGAGCGCTCCGCCGGCTGCGATTGCGACGACAATCGCAGCGGGACTGAGGTTGACCTGTTGGCTTTGGATTAGCGGCGTCAGGATCCATCCTTCGATCACGTGGACTGCAGCAAATGCGACAGTCGGGAGGATGAACACACTAAGAAGGTCAGCTGCCTGGGCGCTGATCAGTCGGTCGCCGTAGTTAACGAGAATCGCAGCGACCCAAACTAGGCCGGAAAGAAACGGTACGATGTTTAGCAATGCGGCCAGTAGCCCCAGAAACAGCCAAAAGGGAACTCCGGTGAGCTTCCATGCCAATGGAAACAACACGGCGTTGACCAGGGCAATGAGGAGTCTGCCGTGAAAAAAACCAGAAAAGGCCTGACCTAGTATTTGGAACACGGCGTCCACTTGACCTTGTAATGTCGTTGGGGTCCATAAAGACAGGTGCGCGGGAATCTTGTTCCACTTTGCAGCGAAGGCATAAAAGCATATCAGCCACAAGACAACCGCCAAGGCCACGTCAGCAGCGTTGCGCATCACTTTCTGGGCGATACCGAGGAGGCGGCCGGCGCCTAGTTTCGCGGCGCTTTCAAGGTCACTGGTCTGGTAGTCAATGCCCATGGAGCGGAGGCGCGCGTCGACTTGACTGACAATCGCCGCAGCATAGTCCGGAAGTGCCTGGACCAGATGACCAATCTGCAGCCTTAGAAGAGGTCCAAGCCAAAACGCAAGCGCGCCTAGCAGGGCAAATAGCAACCCTAAAAACACTGCAACGGTCAGGTTTGGCCCCCACCTGAGATACGTCTTAGCTAGTCGAACGATCGGCTGAAAAAGGTACGCAGCCAGGAAGGCAAGTAAAACCGGTGCAAACACGTTGCTTAGTTGAATGGCGAAGATCAAGCAAAGGATGGCCAAACCGACCACGGCGGCCTCACGGATCGCCGTAATCTGCCACAGGTGGGGACCCACCGACTTGGGTTTGGAATGGTACATCTGATTGCCCTCCTCGCCCGTTCGTTTGAGTGTATGTTTAGGTCGTCACACGTTGCAGTATAATCAGGTCTCGTCAAACAGCCAGGTCGAAAGGTAGCGCTCGCCCGTACTGGGGATGATCACGACGATCTGCTTTCCCTTATACTCCGGCCGAGCCCCTAGCTGCACCGCAGCGCGAATCGCCGCCCCAGAGGAAATACCACAGAGCACGCCCTCTTCTTTGGCAGCGCGCCGGGCCCAGATCCCGGAGTCTTCGTTGCTTACTTGAATCACTTCGTCGATGAGCTGACGATTCAGGATCTCCGGCACGAATCCGGCGCCGATCCCTTGGATCTTGTGCGGGCCAGGGCTGCCACCGGAGAGCACCGGGGAATCCTTGGGTTCGACCGCGATCACCTTAAAACTGGGCTTAAGGGCTTTGATCACCGTGGCGACTCCGGTAATGGTGCCACCGGTCCCGACTCCCGCGACGATGGCGTCGACCTTACCGTCGGTATCCTCCCAAATCTCTAGCGCGGTCGTCTTCTTGTGGATTTCAACGTTGGCTTGATTGCGAAATTGCTGCGCCATGAAGTACGACGGATGTTCGACCTTGAGCTCGTCAGCCTTGGCAATCGCCCCTTTCATCCCCTGGTCGCCCGGCGTGAGGATGAGCTCGGCGCCAAGGGCCTTGAGCATCTTACGACGCTCCACGCTCATCGTCTCCGGCATCGTCAGCAGCAAGCGGTAGCCCTTTTGCGCCGCAACGAAGGCTAAACCGATTCCGGTGTTGCCGCTGGTCGCTTCAATGATGGTACCACCGGGACGCAGTTGGCCGGACTTCTCGCCAGCCTCGATGATCGCTGCACCGATCCGGTCCTTAACGCTGCCCAGGGGATTGAAGAACTCAAGCTTAAGCAGGATCTCCGCACCCAGGCCTTGGCCTAGCTTACCCAGCCGAACGAGCGGAGTGTTGCCGATGGTCTCGATGATATTGCTTGCGATCTTGGGCCGGTGCTGACGCTGCATGGAGTCTCCTAAATGCCGTCGCCGTCTTTAAAGAAGCCGGACTGATAACGCGATTGCGAGATACGGCTGCCGCTTGGGACACTCTCGGTCAACCAAACATTGCCGCCGATGATGCTACCACTGCCAATGGTGATGCGTCCAAGGATCGACGCCCCGGAATAAACCGTGACATAATCCTCAAGCACCGGATGCCTTGGTTGCCCCTTCACCACGGCCCCTTGGGCGTCGCGCTGGAAGCGCTTCGCACCGAGAGTCACACCTTGGTACAAGGTGACGTGATTGCCGATGATGCTGGTAGCGCCGATGACCACACCGCTGCCGTGGTCGATAAAAAAATGTGAGCCAATGACTGCCGCCGGATGAATATCGATCCCCGACAATTCATGGGCTCGTTCGGCGATCATGCGCGGTAGCAATGGCAGGCCTTGCTGGTGGAACACATGCGCGACGCGGTGCGCCAAGACCGCCTTAAACCCAGGGTAGCAAAAAAACACCTCGAGCGGGTCAGCCGTCGCCGGATCCTCACGCAAGGCCGCTTCGATATCGGACTGGACCACTTCGCTAAGCCCACTCAGCAGCGCCGCCAAGCCAGCGGCTTGCTGATCAACCAGCCCCGCATGAACGCCCCCGTAGGTTTGCCGCAGGCATCCGAGCAACTTGGCAATGACGCGGTCACAATGGCCAGCAAAGAAAGCTGCCGGGTCCGGCGCAAAGATGAGTCCATGACCCACCAAGCGCAGCAGCTCTTCGATCAAATCGTGATAGGTCTTGAGCAACGCATGCTCGATCGGGCGCTGCCGCAAGGCGTCGATTCCGCTCCATGTCTGCTGCGCCACCGCATCCTCCGTCGCGACGACTGTCGTTCACTATGAGACTGCAGTGTACTCAAAGCGTAGGCAGGTCGCCACCGTTGAAAGCTTGCTTTGCGCTTGCTATCCCAAATAGGTGTGGCACCCAGGGTGCCAAAGCCCTTATTATGATGTACTAATATAAACATTGACGGGCCATGTGTTCCATTGATCAGTACCTTACGGTACCCATATTTCAGCTAACATGAGTGTCGCCTATGAAGATCATGGTCCGCTACTTGACCATTTGTGCCGCGATGCTTTCTGGCTGCGTGACGACAAGGCATGCAGGGCCGATGCCAGAAGCGGGGCCTGCGCGCTGCGACTACATCAAGAACGAAGTCGATTGGGACGATCAGATACAGACCCTGAACCATATCAGCGAGCTGTTCCAAAACAGCTGCTTTCACGAGACCATTGCAATTGGCAGCAAGGCCCGAGAGGACTATAGCCACAAGACCTATTCATTGATGCGAGAGACTGCCGAACTTTTCGTGGCCGAGGGCACCGTCACAGACTATGTGCTGGAAAGTTATGAACGCGGCTATCTGACGTTTCTGATATCGCTGTCCTACTTGCGACTGCACCAAGTCGATGATGCATCGGTAGAACTCAACAAGCTTTACAGCGAGGAAGTCGCTGCCGTCTACAATCATGGCCAAGACCCCGTCAACGCGTTGCTGCAGGCCGTCCTTTGGGAGAATGACCCACGCGAGGGATTTTCTGCCCGGCCATTCTGGCTATGGCTCAGCAAGGCCGAGTCTACGTCGCAGGAACTTCGCACCTTTGCTCTGCATCAAGTCCGAGCGATCGATGCGAAGGTCAAGCGCGCCCCGTGGCGGGTCGACGCGATCGGACATTTCCCCGCGCTCGACTGGTCGATGAACTTCATGGACTCAACCAACGGCTATTTTACCATTCGCCCTAAGCGCCCTTTTGACCCACCCTGCGTCGATACCACGGGGATCTTGGTGCCAACCACCAGTTGGTTTCACAAGATCGCCATCCGCCACAGCCACAATTATCATCCGCTGCTGCACGCCAAAAGTTGGATCCGGATGCCGTTCGGCGTGGTCTACAGCATCTCTACCGCTGCTGCTGGGGCAGGTATCATGGTCGGTGGCTGCGCCCTCGACGCCGCCCATAAAGACGGTGGCGCCTTGTGCCATCTCAGTATCGAAGGGGGCGCGGCGGTCATGGCGAAAAGCGTCGATGTTGCTGACTATACGCTACGTCCCGACCTTCGCCACTGGGAGAACGTGCCGGCAGCGATCTATATCAGCACAGGTACCGGCCCTAAAGATCGGAGATGTGCAGCTAAGGCTGAGGCGCTTGGCGTGCAAAGGCTGTTGTGACCGAACCTAGCGCGAAGGATCGAGGCATATGCCCTTGTTCCGTATGCAGCTAAAGTCGGATCCAACCGCCGCCTTGAGGCACACGTGCGGCCCCACATCCATCGCCGCCATCAACACCGGGTCATTCAGCTCTACGTGCAAAGCAGCTGAGAACAAAGTTAGTACAGCGTGCCGAGGCTTTCCTTAGCAAAGCCCGCCAGTTCGTTGATGCGTTCGTCACGGATTTTGACGACCCAATCCGGATCCGCCAGTAGAGCGCGACCGATGGCCACAAGGTCAAAGTCGCCACGATCAAGCGCCGCATAAACCTTGTCAATACCCTGATGCGCAGAGCTTTCGCCTTTGAAAGCACCGAGGAAGTCGCTACTTAGGCCAATGGAACCAACGCTGATGGTGGGCTTACCGGTGAGTTTTTTAACCCAGCCTGCAAAGTTAAGGTCGGAGTCGGCGAACTCCGGCTCCCAGATGCGACGCTGCGAGCAATGGAAGATATCGACTCCGGCATCGGCCAGTGGCTGCACCCAGGCACTCAACTCCGCCGGCGTTTGGGCGATACGGGCGTTGTAATCCTGCTGCTTCCACTGCGAGATCCTGAGGATGATCGGAAAGTCTTCGCCGACGACCTGGCGAATGCCCTTCACGATCTCTAGGACGAAGCGCGAACGATCTTCGATGCGCGATCCGCCGTATAGGTCCTGGCGCTGGTTCATGGCGCTCCAGAAGAATTGGTCAAGCAGGTAGCCGTGCGCCCCGTGGAGTTCGATGGCGTCAAAGCCAAGCTGTTGGGCGGTGGCGGCGGCGGTTACAAAGGCGTGTTGCGCTGCGGCGATGTCACTTAGGTCCATCGCCACGCCAGCGTGTTCGGTCGCGTTCAAAAGACCAGACGGCCCTTCGAGTGGCGCGGCCGGCCAGTCCGGGTTGCTGCGCTTGACAATGCCCTGGTGCCACAGCTGTGGTGCCATCTTGCCGTGCTCCGCATGCACCGCGTCGATGATCTTTTGCCAGCCCTGCAATGCTTGAGCGCCATGAAAGCGCGGATAGTTAGGCGATACTGACGAGGCTGGACGGTCGACAACCGTCCCCTCGGAGATGATCAAACCCACCTCGGCCTTCGCTCGCCGCTGGTAGTAGGCCGCGACATCGTCCCCGGGAATTCCACGTGGAGAAAATCCGCGCGTCATCGGTGCCATCACGACACGATTCTTTAGCTTGAGGCTCTTAAATTGGAAGGGCTGGAAAAGTGGGTTGGACATACATGCAGTCCTTTTATTTTGAGGCGCTGGACGGTCTGCTCCAGTGCTGCGCATTTAAGCAAAAGGCCCCGTTTAGATCAACTATAAAATTGGAGCAATCGATACAGATAATCTTTAACATCCTGATTATTATATATAACTAGTTGTAGTGATCGCTCCAATAATATGATATCTTTGCTCCAGTTGCTGCTACTGGAGGCAAGGCCCATGGGACGAAATTTAGAGTTTGAGAACAAGGTGGCTGTCGACAAGGCCATGCACCTGTTTTGGCGCAAAGGCTACGAGCATTCCTCCCTGGCCGATCTGCTTGCAGCGATGGAGATCGGCAACGGCTCGTTTTACAATACGTTTGGCAACAAGAAGAAAGTCTTCATGCTGACGCTGGAGCAGTATTACGCCGCAAATACCGAGCGGATGCACAAGCTGTTTGCTTCTGATCGATCGATTCAGAAGAAGGTGCGCTCCATGTTCAAGTACGGCATAGAGCGTCAGCTGGACCCGGACTGCCCCAAGGGGTGCTTTCTCGTCAATACCGTGTCGGCCGATGCGATCGAGGACCGCGATATCCTGCGTCAAGTGCGCTTCTACCTTGACGACTTTGAGCATAACCTCGAGCAGGCCTTGGTCCACGCCGTGCAGTGCCATCAGCTCGACCCGAGTACTGATACTCGCAATTTGGCGGCAGTGCTCAATTTCTATCTACAGGGCCTGATGAAGCTCAGCCTGCTCGAATATCCGATCGCCAAACTGCGCCAACAGACGGACTATTTTTTGACGGCTGTTGGCCTATGATCGCCTAGCTGCGCAAAAATCTTTCAAATCTATTAGCTCCCGCATGTCCAGAGACATCCCCGTACCATCCTAGATAGCTTCCAGTGGTCACGTACGCCGATCCGCATGGAGCCGCACTGGATGGATCAGGCGGTGCAGGACTTGAAGCCACTGCAACGGCCACTCAGATCCCGCCCTATGTTGACATCGGCAATATAGGGCGGGTATACCTATGTTGTCCCTGTCAACATCGAGGCTTTTCCTATGATCATCGGCACTCCAAGACACAAAGCAACGCTGGATAAACGCTATGACACCATTGTCATCGGCTCAGGCATGAGCGGCTTAACAGCGGCGGCCTGCTTGTCCAAGGCGGGTCAAAAGGTTTTGGTTTTGGAGCAACATTACACGGCCGGGGGATTTACCCACACCTATGCGCGCAAGGGTTACGAGTGGGACGTTGGGCTACACTACATCGGCGAAGTGCACCGCCCAAACAGCACGCTGCGACGCATTTTTGACTATGTTTCCGATAGCAGACTGCAGTGGGCGCAGACGGACGAAGTGTACGACCGCATTTATTTGGGTGATGAGAGCTTCGACTTGGTCACCGGCGTCGAACGCTTTCGCGCTAAGATGCTTAGCTATTTTCCCGAGGAGCAGCAGGCCCTCGACCGGTATTTGCAGTTAATTCGCGAAGTCAACGCCAGTACCTCGATGTTTTTTCTGCACAAGGCTTTGCCCAATGCGCTTGCGAAGATCCTCTACCGCCCCTTTTGCCGCCGCTATCTGGAATTTGCCGAACAGACGACGGAAAGCGTGCTTTTGACCCTGACTAAAAACGCCAAGTTCATCGCCGTCCTCACCGGACAGTGGGGGGACTTTGGCTTGCCACCCAAGTCGTCAAGTTTTGCCATGCACGCGATGGTGGTCAAACACTACTTAGCTGGAGCGAGTTATCCCGTCGGCGGCTCGTCGTCCATCGCGCGGACGATTGAACCGGTGATTCAGAAGTCCGGCGGGCAGATCGTCACAGGGGCTGCAGTCGAAGAGATCATCGTTGAGCAAAACAAAGCCGTTGGTGTGCGCCTGCAAGGGGGGCAAGAGGTTCGCGCCAAGACCATCATCAGCTCGGTCGGCGTCGAAAACACCTGGCGTCGTCTACTCGACCAGGCAACGGTCGAGAAGCATGGGTATGCGCGCCAGTTGGCGAACATAGAGCCGTCGATCGCCCATTTAGGGGTCTATATCGGTCTAAAAGCCAGCAACAAGGACCTCGGACTGACGTCGCCGAATCTGTGGCTCTACCTTGATGAACATCACGATGCCAATCTCGCCGCAATGAAGCACCCGGGTCAGAAATTCCCCGTCATATTTATTTCCTTCCCCTCCAGCAAAGATCCCGAGTGGGACGCAAGATTCCCTGGTAAAAGCACCATAGAAATGGTCGTCCCGGCGCCGTATGAGTGGTTTAAGCAGTGGGAAGGTAGCCGCTGGCAAAAGCGCGGCAAGGACTACACCCAGTTCAAACAAGAGCTCCTGGATAGCCTCCTGGAAAGACTCTACCGCATCCATCCGCAGCTAGTCGGCAAGATCCACTTTGCCGAGCTGTCGACGCCTCTGTCGACGGAATATTTCAGCCATTACAAGAACGGGGAGATTTATGGGATCAACCATACTCCACGCCGATTCCAACAAAAGTGGTTGCGCCCCGCAACGCCTATAGCCAATCTTTATCTGACCGGGCAGGATATCGTCACCTGCGGGGTCGGCGGCGCTCTGATCTCCGGTGTTTTGACAACGATCAGAGTTCTCGGGCTCTGGCGGAGCCGATTGCTGCTGACCATGCTGAAACCAAGGCGCTCAAGGTAATCCAAAGTCATCTATGTCCAAGAACTATCACCACGGCGATCTTCGCCATGCGCTCATTGAAAAGACGCTGGAACTCGTGCAGGCCGATCAAGTTCACTTGGTCGGATTTCGCGAATTGGCGCGCCAGCTAGCGGTCTCTCGGTCGGCACCATATCGGCACTTTCCGAACGTCGAAGCCTTGCTAGCCGAAGTCGCCAGACAAGGGTTTGCTGCTTTCGTCGACGTGCTCGAACCAGTCGCGACCGTCAAAGAATACGCTCCAGAGGAACGCTTTCTCGAGCTGGGAGTCACGTATGTTCAGTTCGCTTTGGAGCACTCGGCACACTACCGGCTGATGTTTGACTGCGCGTACTTCAAGCAGGAGGACTTTCCGGAGGTACAGGGTCTGGCTGCGCGCGCCTTCGAGCTGCTAAAACGCACCTCAAGCGCCTGCATGGACAAAAGCGCCTCAGACAGGGATAAGGTGGAGCTCGCCACTGTGGCCTGGGCCTTTGTCCACGGTCTATCAAAGCTCTTCATCGATGGCCAACTGCCCAAAATTAAGAACCAAAAGCGCTTCATTCGCAGCTCGTGTCAGCGCTTTGTGAAGTTAGCTCAGTGCGCAAATGAATAGGTTGCGAGCGTACTTGCCCGGCGGCCGACGCTGAGCTCCCGGTTGCCCTCTGTGACGAAGAATGACACGTAGCTGATCACCGATCGATCGTGGCCATCCTCGCCTCATTGTAACGCTTTCCTGAAATTTTTTCCGGCGCCAACGCCTCGTCGAGGGTTTTCACACCCAGGCAAGGGCGATCTGAGCTGGCGTGGCTTTATGCGCCGCTGCAAGGTCGCGGACAATCTGCGCCGTGCGCATGTTATGATCGAAATGTTCGCCCTGATAGCGAGGGTCATTGTGGCGAAAATCCGCCGCCGGATACTCTTCGGCTCGCTTTACTTCGCCAGTTAGGAAGCCGCGGCCGAGGGGACTAAACGGCACCAGGCCGATGCCAAGTTCGCGTAGAACAGGAATCACGTCGGCTTCAAGATTCCGCTCCCAAAGTGAGTATTCACTTTGCACCGCTGAGACTGGATGCACCGCATGCGCCCTTCGTATGTTGCGCACCCCTACTTCCGAAAGGCCAAAGAATTTGACTTTGCCGGCTCTAACCAACTCCCCAACGGTGCCAGCCACATCCTCCATAGGGACCGCGGGATCAACCCGATGCTGATAGAGGAGATCTATATGATCAGTGCCGAGGCGCCGCAGTGACCCTTCGACAGCATTGCGGATTTGTTCGGGGCGGCTACCTAAGGCGGTGCCAATTTGCTTGCCATTCTCAAAGGTGAAGCCGAACTTTGTGGCGATGATCACCTTATGGCGCAAACCTCTAAAGGCGCGACCCAGCAACTCCTCGTTGGTAAATGGCCCATAGACCTCGGCGGTATCAAAGAAATTGCAGCCGAGTTCGATCGCGCGATGGAGAGTGGCCATTGACTCCGCCTCGACGGCCGGACCGTATGCCTGGCTCATGCCCATACAGCCAAGACCGATCGCCGGCACTTCGAGGCCCTGTTTACCCAGTTTTCGCATACTCAAAGTCATAGCGCCTGACTCCCGCTTGTTTGTTCAGTTCACCCGGCCTGTGAGCAAGATGTTTAAAAACGCAAACAATAGCAAGCAACGCTTTGCCATCAGTCCCAGGCCTTGTCGCTGCCCGGCAACAACGTCATGAGCCAGCCTGGCGCAGAGCTAATTTCGAGCTCTGCTTGTTCGGAATTTGATCGAATGATTCCCAACTGTTGACACTTTCAGTAAGATGTCCTCTGGAGGACTTTTTTATGAAAAAATACCTGGCCATTTTTACGGGATCGAAAACTTCGGCAAATGCGAAAAAATGGGACGCGCTCGCACCTGAAAAGAGAAGGGAACTGGAGAAATCCGGCATGCTCGCCTGGATGGACTGGGCAAAGAAACATGAAAAAATCACGAAAGACCTTGGTGGCCCACTGGGCAAGACAAAGCGCGTAAGTCCAACCGGCGTCGCCGACATAAACAATGAAATGTCAGCGTTCTCTGTCGTCGAGGCCGAATCCCATGAAGCCGCAGCTAAACTTTTCTTTAATCACCCCCATTTTTCTATCTTTCCGGGTGACGCCGTTGAAATCATGGAAATTATGCCGATTCCCACGATGTAGTCACCACGGCGGCCTCGATTTCGGTGATCCCGACCCAATTTCGAACCCTGGATCGAGGGCGATTCATCTGGTGCAAGCGCGGAAGTTGCCGAGAAGGGATGCGTTGTTTTCCTAGTCCAACTTTCTGATGCGTTAGAATTCTAAACGGACGACTTACTTATGCTCTGCTAGTGTTCTGTAACTGCTCGGCAACAGACGCTATTCGAGCCCTGACCCCAGCGATTCGAGATCGTGCTCGTGGATCAGGCCTCACAAATGCTGACATGGAATCCAGAAATTCCTGGTCAATCAGCAGGCGTTGAATCTCTTCTTGTAGGTACGAACGTAGAGAGCCACTTGTGGACGTTAGTTCATCGACAAGGCTGGTCCGACCGTCAAAGAGGGTCACAATGTCTTCCAGGTCGCGACTGTATATGTATTCTCCTGGCCTTTTTCCGCGTCCCTTGAAGGCCTCGAATTTTGCGGCAATGAAGAATGGCCCGGACAAAATCTTGATGCGAACTCCAGTCCGAGGTTCGACCTCGATAGCGTTCTTAATGCCATCTTCATACCACCGATTTGAAAACGACAGCACAGAGGGATCTGTGGGCATGACATCTACTTTGACACCAGCAAAAATAAATCGACAGATCGGTGCCCCGTGCGAGGTGTCGTGCGCGAAACCTAGACGACGAAGGCTGTCTTCCAACTGGGCGAATTCTACGCGAGACTTGATCTCAACGATCAAATCAACGTCTTCACTGCCGCGCACATCCCGGAGCTTTTCCGGAATTTGATCGACGTAAAAGCCAAGCGTGGAACCACCCACGAAGACAAAGTCATCTAGAAGATCACCAAGCCCGTGAGCCACAGTGCATATGCATTCTAGGCTGATTTCCCAGTCATATTTCAACAATTGATCGTCTCCACTTTAACCTACGAGCAGCTTCTGCCTGAGAAAATCTCTCGCTATTTCCATATCCCGTGCTCTTCCCACTCTCAACGCATCAACTGCCGCCAAAAGCTCATATAGCTTCGAGTCACGCATGGCTGCCTGCGGAGCCTTTTCATGCAATGGCGAAACCGCGATTCCATCCACAACTCCGTCTAAACCGGATAGATGATCATAGCGGCGTACCACTGGCCAGACTGGCGGATCCACGACCCCGGCAACCAATCCCGCGAACGCAGCTCGATGAGCCCAGGCGGTGGGAATGCCACGCGCCCGCGGACCGAGTGTGCCGGGAATCAGAAAGCGGACAGCATGAACAATCAGCTCAACAAGCGCTACTTTATTGACCAGCTTGACTTCATAGCTATAGAGTCCACATTCTTCAGATCTCTTTAGGGATGAATAGACTTGAGATTGAACCATCCCTAGTTC
The DNA here is from genome assembly GCA_026390445.1 of Pseudomonadota bacterium. Classification (GTDB taxonomy): domain Bacteria; phylum Bdellovibrionota_B; class Oligoflexia; order Oligoflexales; family CAIYRB01; genus CAIYRB01. The sequence continues at coordinate 4,090 of JAPLFX010000220.1, read as the reverse complement.
ACTGGCCAAGTCCTCCTGACGCCACGGGCGATCCCCCCATACGCAAAGCTTCAGTAGAACCAGAACATCTTGCGCTTTTAGGTACAGAACTCCACCTCCGGAGCTAGGCGGTCCAACACGGACAGCCTCCCCTCCATCGGTATTCTAAATCTAAAATTTAGATAAAACAATTAAAACGGTCATTTGCTAATCCAGTGATGGCTATAACCTACCGCAATCGCTGGCGCAATGCAGAGCGCTCATCCAGCTCCCACGTCGCATACAAAGCCCAAAAGCACAGCGTGCGATTCAAATCGACGATCGGGCCAATAGGTCGTCTGACTGCGTCCAAGTTTTTCACCCTAAGACCTGGCCTGGCTGCGAATTCTGAATCAGCAAGACCATCTGGTCGCCAGAACACAAGGTGAGACTTGGATCCTTCCGGATCCTCGCTTGGCACTGCGCTCCCATCGCCTGGCTGTAGATGAATACAGCCAGCCTGTCGGGCGTCACATCGCAGCGAATATCTCCGGCCTCTTGACCATCGCGAAGCTGCTGCTCGAGCCAACCCAACCATTTGTCGACGAAGCGTTGCATGTCCTTTTGAATGGTGCGCGAAAGATCTTGGAAATCCGCTGATAGAGCGAGGATCGGGCAGACCTTAGCGCGATCAGCAGCAAAAGCATGGAACACGTCAAACACCCGCCTGACTCGTTCTACCGGACGCAGGTCCTGAAGAGTCTGAACCCAGACATCAAACCGATTGCTATAATCATCGATGATGGCGATGACGAGCGCGTCTTTGCTGGCAAAGTGATCGTAGAGGCTGGGCTTTTTGATGCCTAGTTTGTCGGCAATGGTCTGAAAGCTAAAGCCGTTATAGCCATGCTTTTGCAGCAGTGCTCGGCCCTCAAGGAGGGCGCGTTGTTTAGTGGTTTGCTTCATGGCTGGTCCCTATGTTGATCGCTTTGCCGAGGCGCGAGCTGTTTATGCCGATTCGACGATAGCGGCGATCCCCATGCCGCCTGCCGTACAGATAGAGATCAGGCCACGCTTTTGGCCACCGACCGCGAGGAGTTTAGCCAGAGTTCCAAGAATCCTAGCACCGGTTGCGGCGAAGGGATGACCGACGGCCAGGCTGCTGCCGACAACATTGATTTTAGCTGAGTCGATCGCACCGAGTGGGGCTTTGAGTCCGAGCTTTTCGCGGCAGTATTCCGCCGATTCCCAAGCGCGTAAGGTGCATAGGACTTGACCGGCAAAAGCCTCGTGGATTTCAAAGTAGTCAAAGTCGGCAAAGCTCAGTTGATTGCGCGTCAGTAACTGCGCCACGGCTTTGGTCGGCGCGATGAGCAATCCGGCGCCGTGGACAAAATCAACGGCGGTCGCCTGGACATCAATCAAGCGGGCCAACGGGGTAAGCCCCAACTCGCTGGCCCCCAGATCATTGGCCATCAGCACGGTGGCGGCACCGTCCGTCAACGGCGAACTATTACCGGCGGTCAGCGTGCCCTTGCCGCTGGTCGTGTCGAATGCTGGCTTTAATTGCGCGAGCTTGCTTAACGAGGTATCGCCGCGCAGGGTTCCATCGCGACTGAGGCCGCCATAGTCACCAACCAGGTCGCGAAAAAAGCCTCTTTCATAGGCATTGGCACCGTTTTTGTGGCTGGCTAGCGCCAAACTGTCCTGCTCCTCCCGTGAGACGGCCCACTCCTTGACCATGCGCTCGGTGTGCTCGCCCATCGACAGATGGGTGCGCGGCTCATTGACACTGGGTACCACTGGCATGAGGGACGACATCTTCAACCCCGTCAAGGCCTTGACCTTGTCCGGGATGGTCCGAGCGCGGTTTAGCGCCATGAACACAGCGCGTAAGGACTCGGATAGCTCGAGCGGTACGGCGCTGTTGCTGTCGACGCCTCCGGCGATGCCGGTGTTGATCGCGCCGGTATGCAGTTTGAGTCCAATCTGCCAGGCAGTTTCTAGCCCCGTGCCGCAGGCTCGCTGCACATTGTACGCGGGTGTTTCGGGATGCAGCGCCGTCGATAGCATGGCCTCTCTGGCCAAGTTGAAGTCTCTGACGCCGTTGATGACGGCGCCAAAGGCCACGTCGCCGATCAAGCGGCCGCCTAGAGCATAGCGATCGATAAGACCGTTCAATGCCGCAACCAGTAGATCTTGGCGCGATGCCTGCGCATAGGTCGTTTGGCTCTTGGCAAACGGAATCCGGTTGCTGCCGAGGATAAAGACGGGTAGAGCTTGTGTTTTCATGGGTGATACTCCTGTGCTGTTGTTTAGCGAAGGGTTAGTACGGACTGCCATCCTTGCGGGTCCAGGTCCACTGACCGTCTGGACCGAGGAGCGAAACGAGGTCATCTCGCGGGTAGGCGCCTTCGTCACCGGGGATTCGGTCGCCGATCTCAAGGTAGGTGACGACCTCGGCGGTTTGGTTCACCAATTGATGCGCCCCCTGGCCGGGGGTAAATCCCGCGCACATTCCGGGTTCAAGTTTGATCTCGCCATGGTCAAGCACAAGCGTTGGAAAGCCGCTTAGGATATAGATAAACTCCTCTTGCTTGGTATGCTGATGGAACAATGAGGACTGGGCGCCGGGCGCGAGCTGTGTCAGGTTGACGCCGAATTTCTGAATGTTAAAAACATCGCCGAGCTGGCGTTTGACGCGTCCTTGCATGCGACTAGCGAAGGGCTCTGGGTAATTGGATGGTTTGGTCCGAGGGGGCACGTCAGTAGCGAGTAGGGCTGGTTTGTTTACGACTTGGCTTGTCATGGGATAACTCCTGGTTAAGGTGTGTAGCGTGACGTCCGTCGCGGGGCCACGCCGTACCCGTTGTGGCAGGCGCGCCGGGCGCTGACCCCCACCTGATATCCTACCTATCGGTAGGTTACCTGCCTACCTTTAGGTAGGAAATGGGATGGATTCTAAGATGCTGTAATAGCGTGGAAAAGATCTGTGCTGAATGGCTCGCTAAGGTTGGGTTTTGATCCAGGAACGAAGTCAGGCGGTCCTCGTGGAACGCTACGATTGCAGCTGGTTCATCAAGAAGCTCTCAGGGCTTTTGCGCCAATTTGCCCAGCGGCGAACAAATGGCTACTGTGGTTAGCGCCACCGGCAACCAAGCGACCATTTCAAACGAATGCCCTAAAAAATCATCCCGGCAGGCGCTCACAACAAGCCGCCCAAACCCGGTCAACCGCTAGATCGCGCATGCATTTAAAATGCCCAAGCGGACATTCCTTTGGCCCATGGTCGCTACACGGACGACAAGCAAGGTCAGTACCGAGCACCACCGACCCTGGAGCCAGTGGACCAAATCCCATCCCCGGCACGGTGGCGCCAAAGAGTGCCACCGTCGCAATGCCATAAGCTGATGCCATATGAATCGGCGAGCTGTCGTTTGCCACGAGCAAACTAAGCCGCGGATACAAAGCCTTCAGGTCATCAAAGGACGTTTGTCCCGCCAGATTGAGGAGCCGTGGATGCCCGGCTGGCACCGTCTGGGTGAGGCGAGTTGCCAAAGGCGCCTCCGCCGCGCTTCCGAGGAGCACCACGAGTAGATCCTCCCGGCCTAAACACCGCCGTAGCAGCTCAGCAAAGGCCGCCTCAGGCCAGCGCTTGGTGCCCCAGACGCTGCCCGGGGCAATCGCCACGACTGGACCGGACCATTGTCGCAGCTGCTGCTGCCAGCCACTGGGCTCCAGCGACGCGCGACTGGGCATCGAAACCTTGGCCGCCATCATTTCGAGCCGCGGCACTCCTAGGGGCTCTAACAGTAGAGCGATGCGCGACGCCTCATGCAGCACGGCCACTCGATCGACCCTTCGATCCGCTAATACGCCCCCGGCGCTTTGCCGGTAGGTGATGGTCGGAAGTCGCAAATATCTAGCGAGAAAGCTAGATCGGTAGCTGCGATGCGCCTGCAGCAGAACCACGCCCTGACGTTGCGAGCCACTTGGCAGCACCGCATCCAGGTCGCGGCGAACTTGCCGCATGGCAGCAAGTGCCGGCGCCTTGCCCTTGGCATAGACGATACAACCCGTTAAATCTTCATGGCCCGACAGCACCTGGGCACCGATCGCAGTGGTAATGATA